>JBAUWE010000209.1:0-4430 GCA_049583595.1 Terriglobia bacterium | reverse complement strand
CCCATGCGGTGGGAATGCCGTTTGCGTCCCGGTTATAAAACTCCGGGATCACCTCCCGCTCGAGCAGGTCGTAGAGCGCATCGGCTTCGAGACCGTCCCATTCGGGATCATCCCCATGCTCCCGACCGTCCCCCAACGCCCACCCCACTTCAGGCGTGTAGGCTTCCGCCCACCAGCCGTCCAATTCCGAAAGATTAATGCCTCCGTTGACGAGCACCTTCATGCCGCTCGTACCGCTTGCCTCCCAGGGTCGCCGCGGCGTGTTGATCCAGACGTCCACTCCCTGCACCAGGTGCTCCGTTAACAGCATGTCGTAATCGCTCAAAAAGACGATATGGGGTCGTGTTTCCGGCCGCCGGATGAAATGCGTCCATTCCTGAATCAGGGCCAGGCCCGCCTGATCTGCCGGATGGGCCTTGCCGGCAATGATGAGTTGCACCGGCCGCTTGGGATTGGTTAACAGGCGAAGCAGCCGCTCCGGGTCGTGGAGCAGCAGGTTCGGCCTCTTGTAGGTCGCGAAGCGGCGCGCAAAGCCCAGTGTCAACGCGTTGGGATCAAACAGATGCTTCGCTTCGCCAACCGCATCGGGCGACGCGCCGGAGGCAATCAGTTGCATGGACAATCGCTCGCGGGCGTATTCAACTATAGACTTGCTGGCGGCGATGCGAAACTGCCAGAGCCTTGCGTCGGAGATACGGCGAATGTCCTGATCCAAGGTTTCCGTCGTCCCGAGCCATCGGTCTTTTCCGCAGGCGTCCGTCCAGAGATCGTCCGCTGCCGCCGAATCCCAGGTCGGCATGTGGACGCCGTTGGTCACATGCCCGACCGGGATTTCGTCCTGCGGCCAGTGCGGAAAAAGAGGCTCAAAAAGGTGCCGGCTCACCTTCCCGTGCAAGCGACTCACGCCATTGACCGCCCCGCTCCCGCGGATTGCCAGATAGGCCATATTGAAACTTTCCGACGAGTCGTTCGGATTCTGTCGGCCCAGAGCCAGCAAATCGCGGGGTGTTATGCCGAGCTTCTGCTCGGCATAACCACCGAGGTATTGTTCGATGAGAGCGGGAGCGAAACGGTCAAACCCGGCGGCCACTGCCGTATGGGTGGTGAAGAGGTTTCCGGCTCGAGTGGCGGCCAGCGCGACTTCGAAGGGCTGCGCGGTCTCTTGCATGAAACTGCGGGCCCGTTCCAACACGGCAAAGGCCGCATGCCCTTCATTCAGGTGACAGACTTCCGGCTGGATGCCGAGCGCACCAAGCAGTCGCCATCCGCCGATTCCGAGGAGCAGTTCCTGTTTGAGGCGCAGCTCCGGCCCGCCGCCATACAGCTCGCTGGTAATTCCTCGATGAGCGGGGAAGTTCGCCGCGTCATTGCTGTCCAGCAGGTAAAGCTTCACTCTGCCGACCTGGACATGCCAGGCGCGCAGCCATACCGAGTAACCGGGGAGTGCAATCTCCAAGCGCAGCCACTCGCCGTCCGTTTGGCGCAAAGGTGTTATCGGCAACTGTCCGGGGTCGTTATACGGGAAGAGGGCCTGCTGTGCGCCGTCCTTATCGATCACCTGGCGAAAATAGCCTTGCTGGTACAGCAGTCCCACGCCCACTACCGGCACGCCCAGGTCGCTGGCGGCTTTAAGCTGATCACCGGCAACATTGCCAAGCCCACCCGAGTAGATGGGCAAAGCTTCGCTCAACATAAATTCCATGCTGAAATATGCGGCGCAGGTCAAGGAACCCTGCGGATGATTCTGCTGAAACCACGCGGGCGCCTCCACCGCTTGCCGCATGGTCTGCACCAGGCCATCAACATTTTTGCGAAAAACGGGATCTTCCAACACGCGCTCGATCCGGTCGCGCGAGACCGTCTGCAGGACAACCCAGGGGTTATGCGTGATTTCCCATAGTTCGAGATCAAGCTGCCGCCACACCTCGTCGGTAGCATGATCCCACGACCAGCGCATATCCAGGGCCAGCTCCGCCAGGGAATCGAACCCCTCGATGTCCGTGGGCAGAAGGCTGTATATCGGGTGGCTGACACGTGTTTGTTTGCTCATGATTTCTCCTTCAGTTTTGGCTCGGACTGGAATCCCTGGCTACTTCGGGAAAGCGTAGAGACGCAAGAATTCCTTACAGCCGTAAACGATGCTGACAAGGAAGCGAAACATCGGGGCGTTCAAAGGCCGGAATATCAGCCCGATGCCGCCGCCTTCATGATTTTAACAATGGTGTTCTCCACTTCCTTCGCCACCCCTTCCAATTGCGGTACGTTGAACATCGCCAGAAGAGTGGTTGGCTTCAATGTCGCCAGAATGGTTTTACCGCCCTCCTCGTAAATGGAGATCCGGCATGGCAGCGCGGTGGAGAGGCTCATGTTTTCATCGAGCACCTTCTTCGCTTGTTGCGGCTGACAGACCTCGAAGATCAGACATGCGCGGGCGAACGCCACCCCCTTCTTCGCCATGGTCTCCTTAAGGTTATGAACCTGCATGACGCCAAATTGATTGGCCTGGACGGCGGCCTGCAAGGCAGCCGCAGTGTCGCTCACGGATTTGTCAGTAGATAATTTTATCAGCATATTTCTCTCCCATGGTCAACAACGATATGGATGTTTTTCATATTTTACGTTTTCTCAGGCGATGAAGCTGCCATACCGGATCTGGACTCGGACAACATTTTTCTGAGCTCCTCTCCCTGTACACTTTCATTTTTCGAAAGGAGATGGGCCAAATCATCAAGGATGGTTCGCCGCTCCGAGAGGATTTTACGCACGCGTTGATGGGCTTCCTCGACAAACCGCGTAACCTCTTGGTCAATTTGGGCGGATTTGGCTTCGCTGTAGTTTTTACCGGAAGAAAAATTGTCCGGGAGAAACATCGGCTGGCGCGGACGTTCATAGCTCACCAGTCCCAGGGAATCGCTCATGCCGTATTCCGTGACCATGGACCGCGCAATATCTGTAGCCCGTTGCAAGTCGTTTTGGGCCCCGGTTGAGATTTCATTGAAAACCAGTTCCTCTGCTACTCTGCCGCCCAAGAGAACGGCCAGCCGGTCCAGCAGCTCCGAGCGGGTCATTAAATAGCGGTCCTCGGTGGGTTGCTGCTGGGTATATCCGAGAGCCGCAATTCCCCGGGGAATAATTGAGATTTTGTGCACCGGATCGGCATGCTCAACAGATTCGGCCACAATCGCATGCCCGGACTCATGGAAGGCGACAATTTCTTTCTCCTGCGGATTCATCACCCGGTTTTTTTTCTGCAGGCCCGCGACCACCCGGTCGATAGCCTCATCGAACTCTCCCAGTCCCACCTCTTCTTTGTCTTTACGGGCCGCCAGAAGGGCGGCCTCATTGATGAGGTTGGCCAGATCGGCTCCCACAAAGCCTGGCGTCCGGCCGGCAATCATACGCAAATCAACCTTGGGGCTTAAAATAACATTTTTGGAATGAATTTTCAGGATGGCTTCGCGTCCGTTGATATCCGGGCGGTCAACCAGGACCTGCCGATCAAACCGACCCGGCCGCAGCAACGCTGGATCCAGGATTTCCGGCCGGTTGGTGGCGGCCATGATGATGACCCCTTTATTCGTCTCGAACCCATCCATTTCCACCAGGAGCTGGTTGAGCGTCTGCTCGCGTTCGTCATGACCGCCCATAATATTCATTCCCCGGGCTTTTCCCAATGCGTCCAGCTCGTCGATAAAGATGATGCAGGGGGCCTGGACGGCGGCCTGGGCGAAAAGATCGCGAACCCGGGCGGCGCCGACGCCGACAAACATCTCCACAAACTCAGACCCGCTGATGCTGAAAAACGGCACCTTGGCCTCTCCGGCCACCGCCCGGGCCAGAAGGGTTTTGCCGGTCCCCGGCGGGCCGACCAGAAGCACCCCTTTGGGTATCCGGCCCCCCAGTTTCTGGAATTTGCCCGGATTGCTCAGAAATTCCACTACTTCCTCGAGCTCTTCCTTGGCCTCATCGATGCCGGCGGCATCGGCGAAAGTGACCTTGGTTTCACTTTCGGCAAATATCTTGGCTTTGCTCTTGCTAAAGGACATCACCCCCATGCCCGGCCCCATCTTTTTCATGGCGTAGCGCCAGATCAGGAAAAAAATGCCGATGGGGATGATCCAGGAGAGCAGGGTACTCAGAAATTGACTCTCATAGTGGCCGGAGTAATTGACTTTGTGTTCATCCAGATCCTGCACCAGGTCGGGATCATTCACCCGAATGGTGGTGAAATTCTGGACCGGCTCTCCCTTTAGCGTTCCGTTGATATTTTCAGGGCTGATGGTCAATTTGCTGATGTTGTTTTTGGCGATGTATTGTTTGAATTGGCTGTAGGGAATCGTCTCCACTTTTCGCGAAAAATAGTATTGCTGCAGGTAAGAGAATAACAGGAAGGCGATCAGGAAATACCAGATGCTGAAATGAGCCTTAGG
>JBAUWE010000208.1:0-4800 GCA_049583595.1 Terriglobia bacterium | reverse complement strand
GCGAGTTCGGCGGCGGCCCGGACTCGAATAGCTCCTTCCCGCCTCAGGCGTTCGAGGCAGGGCAGGGCCTTCCGGTCGCCGATGGCCCCCAGCGCCTGCGCGATAGCCTCCTGCAGGTAAGGATCTTTCGTGTTCATGGCGGCTTCAATCAAAGCCGGAGTCGCCGTTGTATACCGAAGCTTGCCCAGAACCATTGCAGCCCGGATGGGAACCGTAGGCTCAGGGTGGCGGAGGGCACCGATCAGCTTCTTCTCATACGATTCTTCAGCACGATGGTGAAGATCAGCTCAGCACTCAGGGCATATTGCCAGGCCGCGGGTCTCTTTCCAACATTCCGGGCAAAAATGGGTAGGCTTCATTGCACCCTTCGATGCGAAAAGCTTCTTTCGTGGTTGCGTGAGAGGTTCCCGGACTTCCAGAATACCGGGCGGCCGAAGGCGGCAGAAGAACTATGGCAAAACGGCTTGCGCTCCACTTTCTTTGATGATTTGTTCAGCCGCCCATTAGGGCTGGACCCTCAGCCGCGCAGCCTGCCAGAGTTCAGGGCAGAGAAGTGAGCAGGGCATCCTCAACAGCCTGCTGATCTGAAGGGCTGAGTTTGTTTCCATCGACAGTGAGATAAAACACGTCGATGGCTTTGCGGCCCTGCGTGTCAATTGCAGCTACCTCGATATTACATCGATGCTCGGAGAGCAGGGAACTGATCTGGTAAAGCAGGCCCGGGTGGTCCTGGGTTGTGAGCTCAAGGAGCGTGCTGTGGGAGGATGAGGTTTCGTCAAACCGGATTCGCGTGGGTATACCGGGACCCGACGCGAAGCGGCTCTCCGGGCGGACGCGGCCGCGCATCAGGTCCTCAAGGCTCCTCCGACTGGTCAGGACATCGCGGATGTTTTGCTGCAAACGCTCCTGTTCAGGAGGATTCAGGTCCAGGGTGTGAAACAAGTCAACAAACCGGAAGGCGTCAAGAACTGTTCCGGTGGTGTTTGCGAAGGCTTCTGCCGCAACGATGTTCATCCCCCAGGCTGTCAGGACCCCCGTCAGGGACGCGAAGAGCCGGGGCCGGTCCCGGGTGATCGCCATGAGTTCCCAATAGTGATCACGATTTCTCAGCAAGGTCTGGACCGGTTCACGGGCA
The DNA here is from genome assembly GCA_049583595.1 of Terriglobia bacterium. GTDB lineage: Bacteria > Acidobacteriota > Terriglobia > UBA7540 > UBA7540 > SCRD01. Next base: position 3,665 of record JBAUWE010000208.1, on the reverse strand, counting down.
CATTCCTGCGCCATGCGATGATGGATTTCAATCTCTTCCGCTGTATGGATCCGGAGGTAACGCTTTGGCAGGCCTTCCAGAAACTTGTTGGCGCCTTCCGGCAACCGGGGACCGCCTTCCAGGGATGCGGCACCATTTTCAGACGATATAGCTTCCTCGGCAGACTGGATTCGGTCACTGTCCAGACTGCGGGCCAGCGCATTCGACGTGGCGGCATATAGCGTCCAAAGCATCTCAGCCTTCCATGGAGTCAGGGCTTCCGGGTTCACCGATTTGATGTCGGCGTAGGTCAGAAGGGTGAGCATCTTGAGACGATTGTGGGATCCCACAACCTCCATCAGGTGATGAATTGTTGCAGGGTCAAAAATATCGCGATGCTGGAATGATACTGACATTTCCAGGTGCCTGCGGATGAGGAAGCGAATGGTCTGGCGGTCTTCCTTTTTCACCTGGATGCGTGCGAAGACCTGCTCCACGGCCTCGAGGCTTCCATCGATATGGTTTTCAGCGGCCATCCCTTTGCCCACGTCGTGAAACAGAAGGGAAAAGAGCAGCAGGTGCGGCTCTTCGAGTTCGGACAGGATTTCGCCAAACTTGCGCTCCCACGCACTTTCAGCATTTCGCAGTGCACAAACATTCTGAAGGGTCAGCAGGGAGTGCTCATCGACGGTGTAGCGATGGTAAAAATTTCCGATCACCAGTGCGTCAATGGCGCGAAACTCCGGAAAGAACTCCTCAAGCCACCCCAGGCGATGCATTACCCTGACCGCGTCGATTGCGTGGGGCAATGAAAGGATCGTGCAGAATTGCTTCCAAAAGGCAGGATAATTCTGCACGCCGCCCAGTCCTCCGGGAAGAGACTGCTCCACCCATTGTTCCGTCGCGCGGCTCATTTCCAGGCCGTGCCGTGCCACAAATTCGAACAGCCGCATCAGGTATGCAAAATCGCGCGCTTCAGCGGGCAATTTGAGAAAGATCTTTCCCTTCACTGCTGAAAAATCAAGATTTGAAACCCGGGATCGCCAGTCACGGTAGAGGTTATAAAGTGCCAGGCGTCCGGGCTGGACTTCCTCCATGGTGTCGCTGGTCAGTCTCTTGATCGTTCTGGCATGGCGAAAATAGGCGCGCATCCAGTCGGCTGGCGGGACTTCCCGGCCGAAACTGACCCCTATCCCCTTGCCCGCGGCTTCTTCCTGCAGTTCATAACTCAGGCGATTGTCATCGCGTTCCCGCCGGTAATGGAGGAAGCAGCGAGTTGCAGCAAGAAATTGGAAAGCCCGGCCGGCTGCTTCCGCTGAACGCGCAGGGAGCAGATCTGCAGAAGACTTCCACTGGTGGCTCGATTCCAGTTCAGAGATGAGGCTGAGCCATCGGATGACATGAAAATCACGAAAGCCGCCAGGAACTTCTTTGATGTTCGGTTCCTGGTGGAATATGGTGTCCGAGTGTTTCTGATGACGCTGGCGGGTCATCTCAATCAGATCGTTCAACAGAGTTTTCCCATCCTTGCCGAGCAGCCCCGGCAGTCGGGTGTCATGGAGTTCGGTAAAAATCTCCTCCGAACCCGCAAGGTAGCGGAGGTCGACCAACGCAACGTTGAATTCCAGATTGTCCCTGTGGAGGATGCTGCAATCCTCCAGGGTCCTGCAGGTCTGGGAGGCACGCAGGCGCAAGTCCCAGAGGGAACGGACAAACTGGCCGAGGGGTTCGCGGCAACGGGCCAGGGTTGAGTTTCGCCCGGAAACAAACAGAAGATCGACGTCGGATTGAGGGAACAATTCCTGCCGCCCGTAACCGCCGAGCGCAATCACACACAGGTCTTCCGGCGATTCGGACCGTGAGGCAATGAGGGACTGATGAAGTTCCTGGACCACCCGGTCGACCACATGGGCACGCGCCAGTGTGGCGGAATGGCCGTCACCGGTGGCTTCAAACTCCGCCCTGATACGGTCAAACTCCCCCGAGCAAAATTCCAGCAGAGACGTTTTCAGCGGCAGGGGCACCATGGCCATAGCTTATAGGAGGAAGGACTTCCAGAGCCAATCAAAACACCTTATGGATGTTATAAATAGCCGCGGGATGATGGGGACCAGCTTTGGGGATACCTGTGTGGCGAGATGGGCCGTGGTTCCCGCTATGGACATGCCAGTTCAACTCGATTGGGACCGGCCTTCTTGGCTTTGGCGAGGGAGGCCTCAGCCGCCGATATGAGCTCGTGGGCGTGATGGTTGTTGTTGCCGACGGCGATGCCCAAGCTGATGGTTACCGGGAAGTCGCCCTTGAAGGTCTTGAAGGCTTCCTGGCAGATTGTTGACTGGAGCCTAAGGGCCTGGCTCATGGCCTCGGAATGGTCGCAGGCCGGGGAAACAATAACTAGCTGTCCTCCGCTGTAACGACCCACCGAGTCGTAGATACGGACGGAATTGCGGACTCTTCGGGCTGCTTCACGCATGACGGCATCACCCGCAAGGTGACCATGCTGGCGATTGATCTGTCGGAGCTGGTCAATGTCAATGGTGAACACAGCCAGGGGAGAGCTCTGCCGGCGGGCTCGATGAATTTCCCTGTGAAGAATTTCGAGTATGGACGAGCGGTTCCATAATCCCGTGAGGGGATCGTGGGTCGTCTCAATCTTCATGTCTTTACGGGCCGCTTCAATCTGGTCTTCCAGTTCAAGGATGCGCCTTGCGGAGCGCAGCCGTGCCTTCAGCTCATGGGCGGCATAAGGCTTGGCAAGGTAGTCGTCCGCAACGGATTCATAACGTCCGTTCGCGTCTTCGGTGGCCTGTTTTGCGGTTAGGAGAAGCACGTACATGGGGGCCCGGGTCTTGTCTTCCCTGATTTTATGGCAGACCTGGACGCCATCCATCCCCGGCATCATCCAGTCCAGGATGGCGATTCTGGGAGAAGCGGGATTCTGCAGTTCGCGCCACGCTTCATGGCCATCGGTGGCCACTGTGACGTCGAACCCCCATTTGTTAAGGAGAATCTCCAGAAGGCGGCGACTGACAGGATCGTCATCGGCGACCAGAATTTTCATCCGGTCACCTCGCTTTCGAGGGTCGCGATGGCGGCCAGCACACGCTGGATTTCGTGTTCCAGATTGCGGAAGCTTTTTGCGACATGCTGCAGATCTCCCTTTTTTGCCATCGCTTCGAGGCTCACGGCGGCCTGAACAGCATCGCGAGCTCCAAAATTACCCACGGAGCCCTTCAGCCTGTGGGCTGCAAACTGTATGGCGGATGCGTCTTTGAGTTCGACGGCGGCCCGCAGCTTTTCCAATGTGACCGGCGCTTCGTTGGCAAATATCCTGAGCAGGTCGTGGAGGATCTCGATGTCGCCATCCACGGCTGCGAGTGCCTGTTTCCAGTCGATGACCTCCTCGGGCGCCGGCTTAGGCTGGCGCTCCGGTGCAGCTTTTCCAGGCGGCGGCGGCGCCGTTTGCTCAATGATGCTGACCAGCTCCTGAAACTGGACGGGCTTAGCAATGTAGCCGTCCATGCCGGCATCGAGAAAGCGCGCCCGGTCGCCTTTCATCGCGTGGGCGGTCATGGCGATGATGGGCAACCGTCGCGACCGTCCTGTTTCCAGCGCCCGGATGGCAGCCGTTGCTTCGAGACCGTCCATTTCCGGCATCTGGACGTCCATCAGTACCACATCAAAGC
>JBAUWE010000207.1:0-11079 GCA_049583595.1 Terriglobia bacterium | reverse complement strand
GGTTGCTGGCGCGACTTCGCCAGGAGAAGCCGGGTGCGGTCTATCCCAAGGACATCCGCAATGAGTTTGGCGGCAACGTGGGTGGCCCTGTGGTGATCCCGCATGTTTACAACGGCAAAGACAAGACCTTCTTCTACTTCTCGTATGAAGGCTACAGGGAAGTGGGCCGCGCCAGCAGTTACGGCGGCATCACTCCCACGCCGGCCATGTGGAATGGCGACCTCAGCAACGCCTACGACCCTGGCAGCGGCAACCCTATTATTATCTACGATCCTCTCACCACCGATGCGAACGGCGTTAGGCAGCCGTTTCCTGGAAACATCATTACGACCAGCAGGATCAGCGCCATTGCCAAAACTCTCCAGGGCATAACGGCGCTTCCGACCAATAATGCCAACCCGTATATTGCCAACAACCTGGAAAGTGTTTATCCCTCGTTCAGCACCCAGAACAAGCTGACCGCCAAGGTGGATGAGAACTTCAGCGCCAAGGACCGGCTCTCGGTCCGGTGGTCGCGGCAGACGTGGTATTACACCCAAGCCGGCGGCCTTTACGGCAACCCGCGCAATTGCCCCGATTGCGGTGGCTCCAGGCGCGAAAACTCGATGGTGACAAACGTCAACGCGGACTACACGCGGACCATTTCAAACACCATGCTCAACCAGTTGATCCTGGGCGCTCTGCGCACGCCCACCAGTTCAGGAACGCTGGGCGACAACACCAACTGGGATGCCCAGCTTGGCCTGCCCAATCCCTTTGGAGTGACCGGCTGGCCCACCATCTATGCCGACAACTTCCCCTGGGATGCCGACAACCGGCATGACCAGAACCTAACCAGCTACATCGCAGAGGACAACTTCACCTGGATCAAGGGAAAGCATACCCTGGAGGCTGGTGGAGCTTTCCATCTGGAACAGAACAACATCCAGGAGCTTCAGCAGTCCATGGGCTCGGACAATTTTGGTGGTGAATGGACCTGCCAGTTCGACGGAATCTCGAGTTGCCTGCCCGACACGGGCGAAGGAATTTCCGCGCTGCTGCTGGGCCTTCCCGACTACCTCTCCAACCAGTACAACCGCGGGTTCTTCTACTTCCGGCAGAAGTACTTCTCCTGGTACTTCAACGACAAGTGGAGAGTCACCCCACGCCTGACAGTGAACCTTGGCGTGCGGTGGGACAAGTGGACACCGTACCGCGAGAAACAAAACCGCCTGGTCACGGCGCCGCTCGATTCCATCCTCAACTCCTTCCAGGTGATTACACCGGGCGACAATACCATTTCTTCACTGCCGGGAATCCCTTCGGCCGTTCTGCAATCGTGGTCGAACAGGGGTTTGGGCTACAGCACAGCTGACGCCTACGGATATCCCACCAATCTGTTTGCTGCGGACAACAACAATTTCGGTCCGCGGCTGGGCGCGGCCTTCAAGATCAACGACAAGGCGGTCCTTCGAGGTTCGTATGGCATCTTCTACTGGCCAACCCCGCTCTCCCAGATCCTGCAGACCTCGCGGACCAATCCTCCGTTGAATTTGCGGTTCTCGAACCAGTTCAATGGCGGGGACGTTTACGGCGAGGGGAACCCTGCTAATTACAACTGGATGATCAGCAACGTGCCTACGGCAAACAACTTCCTGCCCAACGCAGGTGTCGACACCAACGGGGTTGTGCCGCTTCCGGCGACAGCTCAGGGCATCTTCCCTTACGATGGGCGCAACTGGCAGAACGACAGGATGCAGAACTGGAACCTCACACTGGAGTACCAGCTTCCCTACCGTTCAACCTTGCGAGTCAGCTACATCGGGAACCACGGAAGCAGTCTTGACCAGCGAGTTCGCCTGAACGACCGGATGCCTCAACTCGCCTACGCCCAGTCTACGGGCGAGGCGCCGGCCACCAACCCGCTCTATAGTTCGATCAGCTACGACTTCCTTCGCCAGAATCCGAACTGGAATCTGAATTACGGCTATGGCGCAACCAACGGTATATCAAACTCCAACTCGGTCCAGGCCCAGATTGAGCACAAATACCACAACGGCACGGTCTTCCAGTGGTACTACGTTTATGATCACGGACTAGCGACCACGGATACCGGCGGGTTCTCGTCAGGGAACCTTGGAGGTTTCAACTCCGGCGGAGGAGGTGGCGACATCCCATCGAACGTCAACATCCTCGGCCAGCCAAACCTTTCGTTCGACCAGCTCCGCAATCTGGCCTACAACAACATGACGACGATTCCCATCCAGCATTACGGATGGAATGGATTGGTTGACCTTCCTTTCGGTAAAGGCAAAAAGTTCCTCAGCGGCGCCGGCGGAGCCCTGAATCAGTTGGTCGGCGGCTGGCAGATGGCCTTTATCGGCGACTGGGTGTCCGGCTACTGGCAGAGCGTTGACACCTCGTATGTCCAAAACGGCGATCCCAGGTTAAGCCCGGACCAGCGGCTCATCATGAACTACGGAGGCAAGGAGCAGCAACTGTGGTTCGCCGGCCATGTCGATCCGACCCAGGCTTCCAATATCCCGGGCGGCATGCAGGCTCTCACCAACCTGGTGGGACCGGAAGGTCGGAAATTGGTTAGTCCTTACGGCCCCGACTGTAGTGGCAATTACACCGGAAGCATTGCCGTTAATAACGTGCTGCTCCCGGATTCCTCAACCGGGTGTTTCAACGCTCCTTCCAGTGATTTTTTCCACTCAAGCCCGAGAGGCTCGATCATCGGTCCGAGCGCCTTCACCATGGACGCTTCCATGTTCAAGAACTTCAGCGTTGGGGAACGCCTGAAGATCCGCTTCACGGCGGACTTCTTCAACGTGTTCAACCACCCAACCAACAACAGCCCGAACGCTTCAACGGGTCTGATTGACCTTTCAACACAGGCCAACAGCCCACGGCTTATGCAGTTCTCGCTCCACGTATTGTTCTAGATCTGTGTTCGCATCAGTCAAGGTCCCCGGGCATTCACCGCCCGGGGACCTTGATCCTCCCCCCTCATTCAGCGCAAAATAATGGAATCGAAAGCAAGGCAGCGCAGAGGTGCCGCTGGCGCCGTCTGCGGTCCTTCCTGGATCAGAAAAAGCCGGTGGTCCCGGACCGCCGCTAAAGAATCGGACCGATGGAAAAGAAACTGCCATTTTTCTGGTTGGCGCTCGTCGCCATGGTGTGCGCAAGTCTTCCCTGCCGCGCTGCGCCGCAAAGCGCCGCGCCCACCGAAAATGTTCTTCTCAAGCAGGGAATTCAACTACTCTCTGAAGGGAAATACGACCAGGCGGTTTCAGTGCTCAGCAGATGCAAGCAGGAGTCGCCGCTGGATCCAAGACCTTACTTTTACGCCGGCATGGCCCTGACGCAGGCAGGCAGATTGCCTCCCGCCGCGCTGGAACTGCAGGAGGCGGTGCGCCTGGCGCCGAAAGACCCCGTCTACCGGATTTTTCAGGCCAACCTCTACTCCCGCCTGAGGCAGAAAACCCCTGCGCTCGACGCGCTGTCGATCTTTAAGGGGAGCGATTCCCTGCGGCAACTTCCCTCCTCCTGGTTGTACATGCTTGCGGATGTTTATCTCCGCCTGATCCAGCCGGACCAGTCGCTCCAGGTCCTCAAGGTCCTTCAGGAGCGCAACCCCGACGCCCCCCGAACCAACTACGAACTGGGCAAGGTTTACGCCTACTGGAATGAACTGGACCAGACGATCCGGTACTGCAAAAAGAGCATTCAGGAATCTCCGGTGAACCCCAGTGCCTATTTTGAACTGGGCAAGGCGTTGTATCAGAAGGGCGATCTGCCTGCAGCCAAGCAGGCTTTTGTTCATGCCGTACAGCAGGAAAAAGGCGAACCGGAATTTCTGCTGAAGCTCGGGAACACCTGTCTCGCCATGGGCGAAACCGCCGAGGCCGTCCGGTATCTGAAGCAGGCGCTGCCGTCGGCCGCTTCCTACCCGGAAATCTACTATGCTCTGGCTCGAGCCTGCAAGCTCCAGGGCGACCCCGTGAACGGCAACGCGTACATGAAAAAGTTCCAGGAACTCAGGGCTGCGCAATCCGAGAGAACTCAGAAGACCTTCTCGGTGGACCGGTTGGTGGTTCGCGGCCAGGACGCGCTGGACCAGGGAAAAACAGAAGAAGCGCGTTCATTGTTTGAGCAAGCCTCAAAAGCTGATCCGAACCGCTGGGACGCCCACGGCTATCTGGCTGAAATGTATCTCGGCTCCGGCGATCTCGAGCGCGCTTACAGCCACCTGGAGTGGATGCAGAAAATCTATCCGCAGTCCGTGGTGGGCAATTACCTGATGGCCCGATACTGGGTTCTCAAAAAGGACTACCAGCAGGCTTTACCCTATGCCCTGAAAGCCAAGACCACCATGCCCGACAACTCCGAACTCCGTACCCTGCTGGCCACGATCTACTCGCACCTGGGTGAGAACGACAAAGCCAGGCTGGAATCGAAGGCAGCCTCCCGCCTGGCGACAGACAGCACTCGTGCGCAGGAAGACGCCAACCAGTTGAAAACTCCCAAGCAGGAATTACCTTCCACCCGGCCGCCGCGCTGAAATCTTCCTTGTCAACCTGACTCAGGCGAGCTCGCCACGAATGCTGTGTGCGCTCTTGTGAACATTCCTCAAAACGCTATGCACTCAGAATCCAGAATCGGTTAGAATTTGGATAACATGTCTGTTAGCGGGAGGGCTTTTACTTTCCTGACGGCTTCCTTGTCGCGCACTGGACAAGCGGCCCACACCTGCCGCGGGCAAACTGAAGAGTGAGGCGATGCCAGTGACTGATGCGCCGGGCGGGCAGACTGATCCTGCCCAAACGTGGTACAAAGACGCGATAGTCTACCAGATCCATGTCCGCGCTTTTCATGACAGCAACGGCGACGGCATCGGCGACTTTCGTGGTCTCACCCAGAAACTGGATTACATTCAGGAATTGGGCGCTACCGCCATCTGGCTTCTCCCTTTTTATCCCTCCCCTTTGAAAGACGATGGATACGATATCGCCGATTACTTCAGCGTCCATCCCAGCTACGGGACCCTCGATGATTTCAAGGTGTTCCTGGACGAAGCCCATTCGCGCGGGTTGAGGGTGATCACGGAAGTGGTGGTGAATCACACTTCAGACCAGCACCCCTGGTTCCAGCAATCCCGCAGTTCCCCCGACAACCCTTATCGTGACTGGTATGTCTGGAGCGAAACGGATGATCGCTACCGGACCGCGCGCATCATCTTTGTCGACACGGAAATGTCCAACTGGGCCTGGGACCCCATTTCCAAGTCTTATTACTGGCACCGCTTCTTCAGCCATCAGCCCGACCTGAATTATGACAATCCGCAGGTTCGTGAAGAGGTGTGGAACGTCATGAAATTCTGGCTGGCGATGGGCGTTGACGGCTTCCGGCTGGATGCGGTCCCTTACCTGGTGGAGCGGGAAGGCACGACTTGCGAAAACCTTCCCGAAACCCACGAGATCCTGAAAGACCTTCGCAGGCGGCTCGACGAAAATTTCCCCAACCGCATGCTTCTGGCGGAGGCCAACCAGTGGCCTCAGGACCTGAGCCCTTACTTTGCCGATGGCAATGAATTCCACATGGCGTTCCACTTTCCGCTGATGCCCCGGATGTTTATGGCCATCAAGCTGGAAGACCGCAAACCCATCATTGAAATCCTCCAGCAGACGCCCCAGATTCCCGACAATTGCCAGTGGGGCATCTTTCTTCGCAACCACGATGAGCTGACGCTGGAGATGGTGACCGACGAAGAACGCGACTACATGTACGATGAATACGCGCGGGATAAGATCGCCAAGCTCAACGTCGGAATCCGCCGCAGACTGGCGCCCCTGCTGGAGAATGACCGCCGGCGCATCGAGCTGATGAACGGCATGCTCCTCTCCCTCCCCGGCACCCCCATCGTCTATTACGGGGATGAAATCGGCATGGGTGACAACATCTATCTCGGCGACCGCAACGGCGTCCGCACGCCGATGCAGTGGAACGGGGGCTGGAACGGCGGATTTTCAACCGCCGACCCCGAACGCCTCTATTCCCCCTTGATCTCAAACGCCGTCTACGGCTACCAGGGCATCAACGTGCTGTCCCAGCAGCGATCCGAGCATTCGCTGCTCTCCTGGATGCGGCGGATCGTAAAATTGCGCAAGGAGCGTTCAATCTTTGGGCGTGGAACCATCGAATTTCTGGATCCGGAAAACCACCGCGTCCTCGCCTATATTCGGCAGTGGCAAAACAGCCGGATCCTCGTGGTCAACAATCTTTCAAATTCCGCCCAGGCGGCGGAGCTCGATCTCAAGCATCTGCGGGGATATATCCCCATTGAAATGTTTGGAGGCAATCCGTTTCCGCGAATCGGAGAGCTTCCTTACCTCTTAACACTGGGTCCGTATCAATTTTACTGGTTCCGGCTGCGTCGGTTTTAACCTCTCAGGCCTTAAGGGAACAGTGGGGCGCGGTCAAGGACCCCGGAGGAACAGCATTGGCCGAGGAAACTTTTCTCTCGGACGAGTTTATCCGCAAGCTTACGGCTGTCGGCGAAGTGGACATCCTCGTCGCGGTGCCCACCTTCAACAATCGGGGCACCATCGAACAGGTGGTCAATGCCATCCAACTGGGGCTGGTGAAGTATTTCCCCCGCGAGCGCGTTGTGCTGATCAACCCCGACGGCGGGAGCAATGACGGGACTCCCGAAGCTGTCAAAAACGCATCCATCCCGGACTTCCGTTCCCTGCTTTCGTCAAGCCCCCTGCGCACCATTCATCGGATTTCAACCATCTACGGCGGGGTCGACGGCATCAGCAACTCCTGGCGCATCATCATGGCTGCGGCAGACCTGCTGAGGGCCAAGGCCTGCGCCGTGGTATCGCCCGATCTCGAAAGCATCACTCCCGAGTGGATCGAAGCGCTCGTACGCCCCGTCTACAAGGAACAATTTGACCTGGTCACTCCCATCTATCATCGGCACAAGTACGACGGCCTGCTGATCAAGAACATCATTGCCCCCACCATTCGCTCCGTTTACGGCGTAAAGGTCCGCGAGCCGGTCGGGGGTGAATTTGGTTTCTCTGGCCGGCTCGCCTGCCACTATATGGAACAGGACGTCTGGCACGAAGAATTTGTCCGCGCCCGCACGGAAATCTGGCTGACCACACGGGCGATCGCGGACGGGTTCAGGCTGTGCCAGTCGTTTCTGGGCCCCAAGATCCATGCCCCGGAGTCCTCAGCCCAGAACATTGTCGCTACCATTCAGGACACCCTCGGGGCCCTGTTCCGTTGCATGGAAAACCAGCAGTCCTACTGGGTTTCCAGGAGCGAGCCGCCCCAGCCGGTGCCGGTCTTCGGCTTCGAATACAGCTCCGGACTCGAGCCACGGCGCATCAACAGGAAGAAGATGCTGACCATGTTCCAGAACGGCGTCAGCCAGCTGGCTCCGATCCTCGAATCCATCCTTTCAGAAGAAACACTCCGGGAAATCCAGGGGGTTTCACAGCAGGACGAAAAGCACTTCCGTTTCCCAGACGAACTCTGGGTGAAGACCATTTATGAATTCGCCGCTTCTTACCACCACTCGGTCATGAACCGTGAGCACCTCCTCCAGGCCCTCACGCCCATCTATCGCGGGCGCATCTATTCGGTCGTCCTGGAGAGCCAGCGCGCGGACGCTGAGCAAATCGAAAGACGCATTGAGGCCCTGGGCCAGGAATACGAAAAGCTGCGGCCTCAACTGGTGGAGGAGTGGGCCCGGAAAGCGTGAGGTGAATGATGGCACAGCTTGTTCTGAACACACTCAGTCGTACGCTGGGGAATTTCTTCAACGCGGTCGCGTTGTTTCTGCCGCGCATTCTGTCGATGCTGGTCATCATTGCCGCAGGCTTGCTGGTGGCCCTCATCCTCAAGGTGATCGTCCGCAGGATCTTCGGCATCGCCAGCTTCCGGAAGTATTGCGACTCGGCGGGCCTCACCCAGATGATGCGCAAGGCCGCTCTGCCCGATCCCGTCGAGTTCCTGGGCCAGGTCGTATTCTGGGTGATTTTGATCGTCTTCATTGTCCTGGGAGTGGACGTACTCGGCATCAGCGCCCTGCGGGAGCAGATCTCCAGGTTCTTTCTGTTCCTGCCCCAGATCTTCGTGGCCATGGTGGTTCTGTTCATCGGATTGCTGATCGCCAATTTCTTTTCCCGCGCCACCCTGCTGGCCACCACCAACGCCAATTACCCTTCGGCCAGGCTGTTGAGCAGTCTGGTCCGTGTCCTCATCATCGTTTTCTTTGTCACCATGGCGCTGGAGCAGATCGGCCTGGGGCGCCGCGTGGTCCTCATCGCCTTTTCCATCGCCTTCGGCGCCATGATGATGGGCACGGCTATCGCCTTTGGACTGGGCGGCCGCGACGTCGCCAGGCGGTTTCTGGAAAGACAGTTCGTGCAGAAAGAGGAAACCGCTGAAAAAGACGAGGAGATATCGCCGCTCTAGCGCAGTGCGTCGCAGTTCCCGTTACCTGTCACGAAGCGGTTCCTGAGGTGCGGGAGCTTGCTCCCGTCTTGGAGTGCGGTAGCGCCAGCTACCGCCGTGGAATTGAAGAAGGAGGCCCCAAGCCGCCGCACTCCATAGCCCGCAGGTATGTAATGATCTGTTGAATGCACCACACTGGGCCCTTTCGGCCAGTGCTGACATACTCGCGTGGCGCGCACGTCGCGGCTCCTGCGATGTGTGCGATGAAGGCTTCGCTCCCCTGCTTTTCCAACCTGCTATAATGGTTCACCGGAGGCAGTCACTCACGCCATGAAATTAGGAATTGATTTCGGGACAACCCGAATTGTGGCCGCGTATGTGGACCGCGGCAACTATCCCGTCGTGGTCTTTGAAGCGCCGGACGGAAACTCGTTTGAATGGTTTCCGCCGGTGGTGGCCGTGAAGGGCCGGGAGAGGCGCTACGGATGGGAAGCCTGGGCGGCGCAGGAAGAGCCCGGTTGGACGATGGTACGTTCCCTCAAGCGCGGCCTCGATTATGCCGGCCCCGCCACTCTGGTCCAGATCGGCGAGCAGAAGATCCCCATGCAGGACCTGCTTCGCGAACTGGCGCTGGCCCTCCGAAAAGCTCTGACGGAAAGTTCCACCCTGCCCGCCGGAAAGAACGAGACGCTTGACGTGATGCTCGGCGTCCCGGCCAACGCCAACAGCAACCAGCGTTTTCTCACCGCGGAAGCGTTCCGACAGGCGGGCTTCAACGTGCTCGGACTTTTGAACGAGCCCTCGGCCGCCAGCATCGAGTTTGGCCATCAAAAGCGCACTTCGCACCAGTTCAGTGAAAAAATGCGCATCCTGGTTTACGACTTTGGCGGCGGAACCTTTGACGCCTCGCTGGTGGAACTGGGCGAGCGCGAGCACGTCGTCATTTCTTCCGAAGGCATTCCCACCCTCGGCGGCGACGATTTTGACGAAGTGCTCGCCGGCCTCGCACTGGAAGAAGCCCGCATCAGCGTGGTCGATCAGGACAGCCTTTCGCAGGCCGAGATGTTCCGCCTGCATGAGGAGTGCCGCCAGAAAAAGGAGAGCCTGCATCCCAACACCCGGCGCATTGTCATCGACCTCGGCAACGTGCGGGCAGGCTGGCCCCAGGTGACGGTGGCCATCTCTGATTTTTACGATCGCTGCCGGCCGCTGGTGGAAGAAACCCTGCACGCCACCGAAGATCTGCTGGGAGCACAAGGCATTACGCCTGGCGGCGCGCCCCAGCGCGACGAGCAGCGTCTGGAAGCGCTTTACATGACCGGCGGGGGCAGCGAACTCCCGCTGGTGGGCCGCATGCTGCGCGAGAGTTTCGGGCGGCGGGTGCGGCGTTCGGCTTATACGCGCGCGGCCACGGCCATCGGACTGGCCATCCAGGCCGACGCCACACAGGGCTACGTCCTGCGTGACAAGTTTACGCGGCACTTCGGCGTCTGGCGCGAGGCGGAGGGGGGCAACCGCATCGTCTTCGATCCTCTGTTCACCAAAGGCACGCCGCTGCCCGGCCCCTCCGATCCGCCGCTGCTCAATTCCCGGCGCTACTTCCCGGTCCACAACATCGGCCACTTCCGCTATCTGGAGTGCACGCACCTCACCAACGACGGCCGCCCGGCGGGCGACATCACCATCTGGGACGATATTCGCTTTCCTTTTGACCCTTCACTGCGCGACCAGGCCGCGCTGGAACAGGTTCCCGTGGGCTACCTCACCAATGGGCACCGCTCGGAGGCTGAAGAAAGCTACGCCTGCGACCGCGGCGGCGCGGTGACGGTCACCATCCGAAACCTGCCGGAAGGCTACAACCGGAGCTACCGGCTGGGACGCTGGGCCACTTCTGAAGCCCTGGTGGTGCCCGGCCGCAAAAAGACGCGCACCCGGCGGGGACAGGCATCGGGACAGTAAGAAATTTCCACGGGTGGCGCAGACGTCGCGCTTCCTGCGATGTATGCGACGGCTGGCGCTCCCATCGCGCTTTTCGCAATGCCGGCCTTTCAGGAGGGCACGGCTTCAGCCGTGCCGTTATAGTTGCGGATTGAGCAAGCGGCTTTAGCGGGTAGCGCAGACCTCCGGTTTTGAGGTCTGCGGTTCTTCTCAAATAAATGACAAGCCCTCTCCCGGAGGAGAGGGTGCCCCGCGGGGCGGGTGAGGGGTCTTTTAGGACGGTCCCACTCCAACGGGACCGGAACACGACTGCCACCCAATAGTTTTGTGCCCTCTCCGAGGGGAGAGGGTGCCGGAGGGACGACGGCGGGTGAGGGGTCCTTTCCTCTTCCCCATCACTGAGGAACAAAAAATGCGAATTGCTATCGGCGCCGATCACGCCGGCTTCACCATGAAGAACGATATCTCAGCTCTGCTTCGCGGGCTCGGGCACGAGGTTCTTGACCTGGGGGCGCACCAGCCCGATCCTTCCGACGATTACCCCGATTTTGCCGAGGCGGTCGGCAAGGCCATCGTTGAGGGCAAGGCCGAGCGCGGCGTGCTCATCTGCGGCAGCGGCGTCGGAGTCTCGGTAGCTGTCAACAAATTCCCCGGCATCCGCGCCGCCGTTTGCCACGACGCCTATTC
>JBAUWE010000206.1:0-4006 GCA_049583595.1 Terriglobia bacterium | reverse complement strand
GCCTGTATGTGAAATTGCCGACAGTCACGGAGGCGAAAGTATAGTAGCCGGATGCATCGGTCGTCGTAACGCGTGCGGAGCCCGATGCTTCATTAATCAGTTTCACAGTGGCGCCCGGCACGACAGCACCCGAAGGATCGCTCACTATGCCCGTCAGAGTGGCAAACAATCCCTGCGCAGACGCAGGACCCGAAAATGCGGCCGCCAACGCAATACCAAGAACCAGTCTTATCAATGCTTTCATCAATTTGCCTCCGATAAGGACCTGACCTGACGCGATAATCAAGATGACAGGGATTGCTGAAAAAACGACAACACTCACCACCCAGCCACTGGAGCCTGGGCCTATGAATTCCTCTGCCACCACGCTTCTCCTATTGAACAAATGGCGTGGCTCTTGTCTTACGGTCGATTTGTTTTAACTACTTGGGGGGCGGAACGCCGTGATTGAATGCGTCCCTCAAATAGTCCGTGCTACGAAGCTCTGCTTTTCCAATGCCGAATCCACGGCGAATACCAGCCCAATGCCAGCCGTGGGAAACCAAGCGACGCTACGAACGTGTAATAGAAACCAACTATTGCGCCCTCTGATTGGCATTAATCAACCACAGCATTCCTGCTATGTCAAGTCTTTTTTTCATGTGTACTGTCGACCTGCGCTGCGGCCAGGAGGTTTGTACTTCTTTGACCCTGCTGGTAAGTTGTCCCTGTGGTCGCTTGTCGGCATGGATTCCCGCGAGCCCTCCGTGCATTCGCAGGGGCCAAATGGCTTGCAGGTGGCCGGCCCGGGGCAGTACCCTAGGGCCGCGTTTGTTGCGTCCTGAATGAACGGCTAAAATATCCATGCAGCCTGACGCCAAATCAGAAGTGTCGATTCGTGAGACCTCTTCTAGAGCTGCTAACACGTGGCTGCTTTCACCTGTGGCGGCGGTGGGCGGCCTGCTGTTTGGTTACGACTGGGTTGCGATCGCAGAGAATTTTCCCAACCGAATTCGCAATGTTGGAATGTCGCTGGCCGTCAGTTCGCTGTGGATGGCATCCTTCTTTCTGGTTTGCCCCATCCCCCTGCTGAACCATAGTCTGGGCCCCGCGGTTACGTTTTGGATTGACGCCGGCATTTGTGTTCTGGGATTTGCCTTTATTCGTATCCGTTTACCTGAAAACAACGGCAAAACGCCGGAAGAGATTGAGCAGGCACTGACCTGAGCATTATGCTGGCACAGCTGACCATTCTCCATTGAAGGGAGCGCGGCCTTGAAAAGACGATTGTTCCTGAAACATTTGACTGCATTAATGCCCATGATGGGTGCTGAGAGTCTTGCTTCCCGCCGTGGGACCAACGCTTCCGCCACGCAGGCCGGCCAGCCGGCGCCGGAAGGAAAATACCGGCCCGGTCGCATCACGAATGAGTACTCGCTGTTCCTGCCGGGTGAAAAGGAAGCCTTGCAAAATGTGCCGAAGGTCCTGGCCTTTGATGCGACTGGCGTGAAGGCGCAGCACAAGGGACAGACGAAGACGCTGAAGGTCGGCGAATCAGTCAACGGATGGCAACTGGTGGCCGTCCTGCTGTGGCTTAACGGTGTGGCGACTGCGGTGTTTGAAAAACACGCGACCCACCAGGGCGCAATTTCTTATGTGACGGAACAGGGCGAAATCGCTCACATCCCGAAACGCGTCGGCGACCTCTCGAAGATCCGTCCGCGGCCCGTGAACCCGCCGGAAAAGCTGGGCGAACTCAAGCGCCCCAGGCAATACGTTCCCGGCCCGGATGTTTATGGCAATTATATTTTGGAATCAGACGAAGATCCCTGTTACGAAAACGTGGCGGCGCTGGGACCGGAGTTTATCGGATGGACGCTTGTGGCGAACGGTGACACGGGCCCCCAGGGCGCGATGTGGCTGGAGCCCGATGGCAAGTCGCGCGAGTTTGGCACGGACCCGCAGTCACTGTGGGCGCCCGACATGACCGGCCGGCTGTTTGAGCCTCTCGACCGCCTGCCCTATCTCTACAATTATGTTCAAGGCTACAGCAAGCGAACTGCCATGGGAGGCTACCTTCCGGCTGCAGACATCGGAGTGTGGAATCCCGCTTTCAAGGTGGGTTATGAAGTGATGGCCGTTCTGCCGCAGGGCAAAGAGGCGAAGCCCGTCGGGCGCGTTCGCGTGATGCGGCCAGAGGAACCGGAATTCGCCGAGCACTTCTGGAACGGGTCTCGTGAGGAGTTTTTCTCTGCACTTGTCGGCGTGTGGAACCAATGGCATCACTTTTTTGAAGACAGGATGAAAGTGGAGATTCCGGACCCGTGGTTGCTGGATGGCGCCCGGGCGGGGATCGCCCTTTCTCGCGCCAGCTATCGTGGGCTTGATCCCACCTACCAGATTGGCGAAGGTGCCTACACCAAGATTCCGGAACGCAGCCACGCGCTGTTCCCGGTGGCTCACTACGAATTTGTCTGGGTGCACCAGTTGTGGAACCTGACGGACGAGGTCGAGCCTTATTTCCAGCATTACCTCGAACACTACATCCTGCCGGACGGCAACTTTCTTTACAACACGCAGGACCAGGTGGAAGCGCCCCTGAACGCCGGAGTATTTCTGGAGAACTCCGCGCGGGCTTACGACTACACGGGGGACCTGGCCGCGCTCCAGAAGCGCCTGCCGGTGCTGAGACGAATGATCGATTTCGTGCTGAAGAGATATGAGTACAGCAAACAGGCCTTTTCGCCGGACGACCCGCGCCACGGGCTGATCTGGGGCTCGCCGGAAGCCGACAACGGCGATCCTCGGAATGATTATCCGAACTCGCATCCTTATTATTACCAGAACGCGGCGTGGACCTGGCGGGGCCTTGCGGAGCACGCTCGCTGTCTCGATCGCACCGGGCGGGAACACAATGACGCGAAGCTTCAGCAGGAGGCGATGAAGATCGCCGGGATCGCCGCCGAGATGCGCCCGCTCATCGAGCGATCCCTAAAGTCCGCGTTGGCCCGGCGTAATCCGGAGATGAAGCAGGCGGGCATCACACCCTTCACTCCGTTTGATACGGACCGTAAACCCACCGACCTGACGAGTTATGAGAACCACCGCTTCATGATGGACTGGTGGACCAGCAACTGGGGCGACTCGGCGCTCGACCATGGCCACTTTATTCATCGCAAGCTGGCCGGTGAGCAGATTCTGGGACTGAACACCGACGGCGACTCGGTTCGCACATCGAACTTTATGTCCCACGGAACGCTGGCTTATCTGATTCGCCAGGAGGACTATCGGCCGTTCCTGCTGACTCTCTACGCGCTCGCCTGCTATACCATGGATTCGGGCAGCCGCTACTCGCCGGAAGACGCCTATCTGCCGGGCGGGCATCCGGGCGAGGGCAGCCGCTACGGATGGTCGGCCGTCATCAACAGTGAGTTGCAGGTGGCGCTCGGTTTGCGCTGGCTGCTCTGCTATGAAGAGCATGACCGCGCAGTTGTCCACCTGCAGAAGGCCGCGCCCAAGCACTGGTTTGCCGCCGGTGAAAAGATCCACGTTGAGAACTGCCCTACACTGTTCGGGCATATCAGCTGGACAACCGAATCGCTATCCGGACCCGGAAACTCCGTCCGCTGGCGCTGCCGGTTGAAACTGGAGAGGCCTCTCGCGGCCGATCTTTTCCTTCACGTTCACCCGCCGAACGGACGACGTTTGAAGTCCGCCTCGATGGGGAAAGTTCTGCCCGATCGCGTGATGCTGAATGCCGCAATGATTGCGGGAAAGACGGAGCTGACGGTAAATATCGAGTAGCTCCGGGTTGATGAAGTCAGTGCCGAACGACACGGGCCGGGTTACAATTTCATCATCACTGAAGGTCGAAGAGGCGTCTGGAAATGGAAAAAAGCCTGGAGCGGCCAAAGTGGAATGGCCCGCGTCTTTCTGCTCGTCGTGCTGGCGCTTGTCCTTTATTTCGTGGGACGAATCCTTCAGCCTTTTTTTACTGCGCTCGCCTGGGCTGCTATTCTGGCAACCG
>JBAUWE010000205.1:0-2750 GCA_049583595.1 Terriglobia bacterium | reverse complement strand
GTCTTTGGGAGCGACAGCGTCATGAGCTGCGCTTCTCTCAGCAAAGGCCAGTTGGCGGGAGGATGCACCGACTGGTAACTGGCGAGCTGCACAAACAAAAACGGAAAATCTCCCTCGCCCCAGGCTTGCCGCCAGTCACGGATCATGTCTGGAAAAAGCTTGCGGTACTGCAGGGCACGGTCCGCGTTTGACTCGCCCTGGTACCAGATGGCGCCCTCCATTCGATAAGGAATCAGCGGCGCAATCATGGCATTGTAGAGCGATGCCGGGCGCCAGGGATTGCTGCGCGGATCGCTCGGCAGGCGCGGTGCGGGTGGCATGGGCTTTCCCGCCGCCTCAGCCTGCTTCGCAGCCTGTTCCCAATCGTGAAGCGCCTGGTTATAATGCGCCATTTCAGCCGGATAAGCATCCTCTTCCTTTTGCCACCTTTGCAGTATGTCTCGAAAGGCAGGGTCCGACTTGAGGGTAGGCAGGGTGGTCCAGGATTCCGCGGGCGTGCCTCCCCACGAAGTGTGAATCAGGCCGATGGGTACGTGCAACGACTTCAGCAGGTTCAGTCCAAAGAAATAACCCACAGCGGAAAAATGCCCCACAGTCTCCGGGCTGGTCATCTCCCATTTGCCGGCGACATTGCTTTGCGGCTTGCCGGCCACCGTCTGGTCCACGGTAAACATGCGAACCATCGGGTAATCGGCGGAAGCGATCACCTCCTTGTAGTGTTCAACACCCGTCCCCCAGACATCGGGCGTCGGCGCCACGCTGAACCCCATGTTCGACTGTCCGGAACAGATCCACACCTGGCCCACCAGAACGTTGCGGATGACGATCGTGTTTTTGCCCGCCACGGTCATCTCAAATGGTCCGCCGGGCTCGAGCGGTCCGATCTCAACCTTCCAGCGCCCGGAAGCGTCTGCTGTGGCCGTGGCCTGCTGGCTGCCCAAAGTCACGGTGACTTTTTCCTGCGGATCGGCCGTGCCCCACACGGGATCTTGGGCGCCCGCCTGCAGCACCATGTTCTCGCTGAAAAGCGACGGCAGCTTGACTTCAGCCCTGGCCCACGGTGACGCAAGGCAAAGGCAGGCAAACAAAAAGAGTACGATCCTGGTAACGAACGTCGATGAACGCATATTGCTTTCTTCCTTTCTCACCACGCGGGAATGCCGGTGGTCCTGGTCGCAACCCTGCAACGGGGATTTGACTTATATCGGACTTGGCCGCGATTTTCAAGGATGCTGATTGAACCGTCTATCGGTGTCGAATTCGCCCGGGTCGGCGCTTGCCGTCGAAATTCGCGTACGGTCGCTGGCCCGCCCGTTCCTTGAAGGCGTCCAGCATCTTCTTCTCAGATTCCCGAGGATTCGGCGATGGCGACCAATACACCCATCGATCGCAGGCCAGTAAGAGGAGGATCTGCCCTCCGGCATGAGGACTCCTGTTCCCGCATTCATGGCCGTAAAACTGCTGGATGCGCCTCGAAATTGCTTGGTCTGTCTTGCCGACGTAGATGATTGGTTCATCGCAAAGCCAACGCATGAGTTCGTATTCGCAGTTGATCTTAAGGGACGCTGGAATCGGCCTGCGAAGCGGCAATTCACACGGCCTGCAACCTCCATCTACTTCGGAAGTACGGGCTATTACGTACACACCCTTTGAGGTCTCGTCCACCGGCCTCCCCCAACGTACGGGACCGCGCGTTGAACGGCCATCTACCTCGAATATTTCCTTTACCGTCACAGCAAGAAATTATACGTCGCATAAAAAGCCTAGCTAGCAAGTTTGCTTGGTTAACACGCTTTTCGAGAAGGTATCGGAGTGTCAGTTTGTTGACAGTGAAGGAACTGCTGGGGCATTCTAGTATCACTGCGACGAAACGTGATGCAGGGTCAAGCCGCGAAAACAAGCGGCCTTCCGCCGCCGTTCCCGGCAGGGATAAACGCCAGTCAGGCGCACTCCCATCGGGGGGGAAGAACGCATCTTGTCGCAGGCCAAAGAAAGCAACTGATCGGGCCGGTAGCTCAATTGGTAGAGCATTGCCCTTTTAAGGCAAGGGTTCCGGGTTCGAGTCCCGGCCGGCTCACCAGATGTACCTGATTTCAATCTCTCCTGGGGCCATTTTGCAACTCCCCGCAGAATTCGATACGTCACCGCCTTCCGGATTACAACTATGAATGAATTGCTTTGCAACTCTGCCGGCGGCATGGCGCGCGCCATGCGCGAAAAGAAAGTCTCGTCCGCCGAATTGATGCAGGCACATCTGGAACGCATCGAGGCGGTGAACCCGAAGCTCAACGCCATCGTGCAACTGCCCGCCGAACGGGTGATGGCGGAAGCCCGGGCGGCGGATGCCGCGCTGGCGCGGGGCGAGGTGAAGGGGCCGCTCCACGGCGTGCCGGTGACCTTCAAAGACGCCATCGAAACGGCCGGAATCATCAGCACGGGCGGAACGCTGGGCCGGCGCGACTTCGTTCCCCTGCAGGACGCAGTGATCGTGAAACGCCTGCGCGATGCCGGAGCCATTGTGCTGGGAAAAACCAACTGCCCGGAATTTGGATGGGCATGGGAAAGCGACAACCTGATCTACGGCCGCACCAACAACCCTTACAACCTGTCGCTATCGCCCGGCGGCTCGAGCGGCGGCGAAAGCGCCCTGATTTCCGCCGGAGGCTCGCCCCTGGGCTTTGGCAGCGATGCCGGCGGCAGTGTCCGCTTTCCCGCCAATTGCTGCGGGCTGGCGAGCATCAAGCCGACTT
>JBAUWE010000204.1:0-1632 GCA_049583595.1 Terriglobia bacterium | reverse complement strand
AATTAATCTCTACCATGAGGAGGACTCTATGACGCGTTATGAACAAAAAAGGGAGCATGAACGTTTCGATCTCGACGCGTCTATGATATATGCCTTCCACGATTCCGATCTGTTTTTTCAAGCCCGAATGTGCAACTATTGTAAAGGCGGCATGTGTTTTTTGTCCGGCGATGCGCTTGAGCCCGGATCAGATATATACATTATGATGGAAAATTTTGCACCGGATGCCGTCGGCGCGGAGTTTTATGACGGCTACCTGGCGGAAGTACGGTGGTGCCGGAAAATGATTCGAGATAGGGTCGAGCAGTTTAAAATCGGGGTTAAATACTATCAAACCATCATCAAGTAGTCCTGCCTTATCACCCTCCCATAAAGAATCCGGACCCAGAGGACCCGGCTTTGATTTCACCTTGAATCGGGGCAAAGCGGTATTATCATCAGATCAAACCCTTTTTCACAGAATGTCATCTTAATAAAGGAATTTTCTGATGATTCGAGTTGCTAAACAAACCCGTTTATCCCCTGAAGACATTATAAAACGCGCTTCAGAATATTTTGGTGAAGGCGGTCAAGAACTAACGGAGACGCAACGAAATTTATGCTGCATTTCATTTGAAGGCGTCGGCGGGTATGTGGCTGTTTCGGTTACGGACGAGGATAAGCACCGCACGGTGGATGTTGAAAGCCGCGAGTTTGAATACCAGGCCAGGCAATTCCTGGCAAAGCTCTGAGGACTTCAGATCGTCGGCAAGATGATATATTGTATTGAAATTACGTAGTTTTTAACGACGCTTGTTGTCTGCCGTTTATAAGAAATGATGAAAAGTTGAATTCATGGACAGAATGATCGCTGAAAATAATAGCAGCAGGCATTGGTTTAACCGGCTGGTGTTCTTTTCCGCCAAGTTGCCGGGCATCTACTTTCTGATGATATTTGGTGTCGTAATCGATTTTATGATCCAATTTCCGTTTGCAGTTATCTGCAGCCTTGAAAACCGGTTTCCAAGACGGTTCCAATAATATTCGGCTATCGAACGAATCATCGCCGGATTTGGAGTTCAGAAGACCGGATCGTCGGAACCTATCAAGTAGCCAGCAAAAAAATAAGCGGCAGGCTCAGGGCCGCAAGGATAATCAAGCCCGGCACGGATAAATACGGTTTGTACCACGGTTCTTTCTTTAGTTTGGCTTTCCCGGCTTCGGCTAAAAACCAATTGCCGACGATTAACGCTGCCACCAGAACTGCAACGAATTTAACAAGCGTGAACAGATTTAAACCATCCATACAGGCTCTTCCTTTTAACACTATCCTTAAATGATTATATCATTACCACACCAACCGATCGATTCTAACCAGCAATTGAAGTTTTTGGTGTTTTTCACTGGCGGAAATATCCATTGATATTTTTAATATTTGTTGTATAGTGAGATTTCCAGGTTGGAGAAATTAATTCCAAGGTAAGGCGGATATCTCTGAATCTGAATAAAATTGCAGTCAGCTTATTTTAATAATAACGAAAAGTTGCTTATAGATACCTGATGGCTTTTTGGTACGCCTGGCAGGGCTCGAACCTGCGACCTACGGATTAGAAGTCCGTTGCTCTATCCAGCTGAGCTACAGGCGCACGTGAG
>JBAUWE010000203.1:0-9524 GCA_049583595.1 Terriglobia bacterium | reverse complement strand
CCCCGAAGCTAGGCTAGTCAACACCCTCAAAACACCCCAAATGGGACGTATGGGACGTTCTTTTGCTTTTTCTTCGTAATTTGTAAGTAATTGATAATACAACACTTATATATTTTATGATGGTGATTTGAGTTTTGTTTTTCAAAAATGTGTTCAATTCTCGTACAGTGGGTAAAAATTACAATTTGCCACTTTGCAGACTGATGCCGCACTTCATGCCCGCCGTCTGATGCAGATGCAGACCGCTTGTGGGGGCGCAGGTAATTTGGTACTATCAGCCTTCCTTGGTCACAGACCGCTTTGTTTGCAAAAGACAACTGACCAGCAGCACAGAGGCAGAATGGCCATGCCGGGAAGGCATCGGATTTTTCACACTGGGAGGGTTTCGTGCGTCGCCTAGGACTCATTGCAATTTTGTGTGTCGCCTCGATCGCGCTCACGGCCAATGCGGCCGAAGAGCATTTGCCCAGGCTGGCGGGCTATTCCGCCCAAAGCTCGCAGGCCGAGCGGGAGTGGGAAGGGAAGTTCAAGGCCATTCCTGAGCCGGACAATCTGCGGGCGTACATGAAGCGTCTCTCGGCCTATCCGCACCACGTCGGCTCTCCCTATGACAAATCGAACGCCGAGTGGATCCTGGCGAAGTTCAAGGAATTCGGCCTCGACGCCCACATCGAAACCTACTACGTCCTTTTCCCGACGCCCAAGGAACGCGAAGTGGAAATGGTGGCGCCTACGAAATTCGTTGCAAAGATGCAGGAACCGACCGTGCCGGAAGACCCCACTTCCAGCCAGCATGGCCAGCAGCTGCCCACCTACAACGCCTACTCGAGTGACGGCGACGTGACCGCCCCGCTGGTTTACGTGAACTACGGCGTGCCGGACGATTACAAGAAACTCGAAAGCATGGGGATTTCGGTCAAGGGGGCCATTGTCATCGCGCGCTACGGACACAGCTGGCGGGGAATCAAACCCAAAGTTGCGGCCGAGCACGGCGCCGTCGGCTGCCTGATTTATTCCGACCCTGAAGGGGACGGCTACTATCGCGGCGACGTTTTCCCGCAGGGGGCTTTCCGCCCGCTGGAAGGCGTCCAGCGCGGCAGCGTGATGGACATTACGAAGTACTCCGGCGACCCGCTCACCCCCGGTGTCGGCGCCACCAAAGACGCCAAACGGATTCCATTGAAAGAGTTGACGGTTCTCACCAGGATTCCAACCTTGCCGCTCTCGTACGGCGATGCGAAACCTTTGCTGGACGCTCTGAAAGGTCCGGTGGCGCCGGGAGAATGGCGGGGCGTGCTCGGCCTGACCTACCACGTGGGGCCGGGGCCGGTGAAGGTCCATATGGCCGTAAAGGCCAACTGGGACGTGAAGCCCATCTACAACGTGATCGCCAAAATTCCCGGTGCGGTTTACCCGGACGAATGGATCATCCGCGGCAACCATCATGACGCCTGGGTGAACGGAGCGGAGGACCCGATTTCCGCCCAAGTCTCAATGATCGAAGAGGCGCGCGCCCTTGGCCTGTTGCTGAAGCAGGGATGGAAACCCAAGCGGACCGTCTATTACTGCGCCTGGGACGGTGAAGAGCCGGGCCTGCTGGGGTCAACGGAATGGGCGGAAGAACACGCCCGTGAACTTGAAGATCACGCGGCAGTTTACGTCAACACGGATTCCAACAGCCGGGGCTATCTGGCCATTGAAGGCTCGCATACGCTTCAGAAATTCATCAATGGCGTGGCCCGAGACATCCAGGACCCCGAGAAAAACATCTCGGTCTGGCAGCGGGATTGGGACCAGCGGATTCGGCGGGCCAAGACCCCGGCAGAACGGAAAGCCCTGCGGAGTAACCCGGACCTGAAAATCGGCGCGCTGGGGTCAGGCTCCGATTACACCGTGTTTCTCGACCACCTTGGGGTCGCCTCGCTGATGCTTTCCTATGGCGGCGAGAGCAACGGGGCGGGCATTTACCATTCGATTTACGATGACTTCTATTGGTATACCCACTTTAACGATACCAAGTTTGTTTATGGACGCGCCCTGGCCCAGACCGTGGGTACGACCGTCATGCGCCTGGCCGATGCGGACATCCTGCCCCTGGATTATTCAGAATTCGCAAATACCGTGCGCACCTATGTGGATCAACTCAAGGACCGGTTGAAGCGTGAGCAGGATGAGTCGAAGGAGTTGGACACGGAAATCAAGGAAGGTATTTTTACCGCAACCTCCGACCCTGAAAAGACCTACGTTCCTCCCAAGCCCGAAGCCATGCCTCCTTTTCTGAATTTTGCGCCGCTCGATAACGGGGTGGCCGCGCTGGAGTTAAGCGCGGGGCACTACCAGAGAGCGCTCCAGGCGGCAGAAAGCAACGGTGGGGCTGCCCTGGCGCACGCTTCGCTTGCCGATGTCAATCGCCGGATCATCGAGACCGAGCGAAAGCTGATTCGGCCCGAAGGACTGCCCGGAAGGGCCTGGTACCGGCACCAGATTTATGCCCCCGGGGCTTACACCGGTTACGACGTGAAGACGCTGCCGTCGGTTCGTGAAGCCATTGAGCAGCGGCAATGGGACGAAGCCGGCCAGCAGATCGAGATTGTTGGAAAAGTTCTCGAAGATGAAGCCCAGGCGATCGAAGTCGCGGCGTCCGCTCTCGAAAATGCTTCCCGGTAACCTGGCAGGTCAGGGTCTGCGAAACTATTCTTGAGGCTTGCATCATACAGTGACGAGTCTTCGTAGCGCCGGCATCTTGCCGGCCTTGAAAATTGCCGCCGGGACGGCGGCGCTACATTTTGTGGCGTCTTTTTGTAACCTCTCAAGCTTGCAATGCGTCTCCAATTGTGTAATGCTCACCTGGCCGATTAGCGGTTAGGAAATCATATTGAGTTAATGCTGGCGCGGAGCGGGTATCACTTCAACGGCAGTGTTCTCATAAATACAGCAAGAATGTCCGTTCGAGGTTATCAATGTTCTCGGCAGGAGAACGGGTCATTCGAGTACTTCGACCATCAGTCATTGTATTATGTGGCCCAGGGGGATGTGGAAAATCGACATTTGCTGTCCGGCATTTCCGACCAACTCATGTTATCTCTTCCGATTTTTGCCGGCAGTTGGTATGTGATGATGAGACTGACCAGCGTTACCATTCACAAACGTTTGCTCTCTTAAATTTTCTCATTGGTCAGCGCCTCTCCATTAACCGCTTATGTGTTGTTGATTCAACTGCGATAACTCCCGGGGCACGGAAGTCCCTGCTGGATGTTGGTCGGAAGTACCGAGTCCGTACAGAGCTTTTTCTTTTTGATATCGCGCTTGAGAAGTGTCTTGAGCGCGACCGGGGCCGTCTGGGCTCCGTGGGTTCGAGGGTCATCGAGGAACAGTATCGATTGTTTAAGCAGGCTCAGGAAACGGTCCGTTCCGAGGGGTTCGACGAGATTATCGAGTTGCACGAAGAAGATTTAGAGAGCGTGCGCTTTGAAATTCTCTACCGTCCTATTAACCCGATGAGCCGTAATAACGATTTAAAAGACAGGCACTCTGCTTCGTCTCCAGCCACCGTTTCCGAATCGCGTAGTTGACACTCCACCTCACTACCTCCTAGAATTCTCAAGGGCTTAACTTTATGGTACCGGGATCCAAAGAGGCCGTTTTGCAGCCTGGCTTGAAGCGCGCAACTGACGTTATATCGTTGATCGGGAACACGCCGCTGGTCCGATTGCAAAGAGTTTGCGCAGAGTTTCCACAGGTGGAGCTCCTGGCGAAGGCGGAGTGGGCCAATCCCGGCGGTTCCGTGAAGGACCGCGCTGCATGGAACATTATTTTGGAAGCGGAGCGGGACGGTCTGCTGACGCCGGGCAAGGTGGTGCTCGATTCCACTTCCGGAAACACCGGAATTGCCTATGCCATGATCGGCGCGGCGCGGGGATACCGTGTCAAGCTCTTTATGCCCCTGAATGTGAGCCAGGAGCGCAAGCACATCCTGCAGGCCTTTGGCGCCGAAATCGTCTACACCGACCCGATGGAGGGATCCGACGGCGCCATCCGCAAGGTTCGCGAACTGGCGGAAAAAGAACCCGAAACCTATTTTTACGCCAACCAGTACAACAATCCTGCCAACTGGCGGGCCCATTACCAGACCACCGCACCCGAAATTTTTGAGCAGACGGAAGGACGCATCACGCACTTTGTGGCGGGGCTGGGCACCACCGGAACCTTTGTGGGCACGGCGCGGCGGCTGAAAGAACTGAAGCCGGATGTTCGCTGCATCTCCTTCCAGCCGGACTCTCCGTTTCACGGCCTGGAAGGTTTGAAGCACCTGCCCTCTTCCATCGTCCCCGGCATTTATGATGGCGCGGTTGCCGATGGCGAGGTGGAAGTTTCCACGGAAGAGGTCTACGCCATGGCTTTGCGGCTGGCGCGCGAGGAGGGACTGCTGGTGGGTATTTCGGCCGGGGCTGCTGCGGTGGCTGCCCTTAAGGTGGCCCGGCAGGTTGAAAGCGGGATCATCGTCACCATCTTCCCCGACAGCGGCGACAAGTATCTGAGCGAGCGCTTCTGGAATGAGGCGTCGCCGCGCTCCTAGCCCGGACTATTCATGAACTGGAGGATGTTGCCGTGAATGGTGAGAACGGGCACGACTTCAGTCGTGCCGTAATAGGCAGTTCGAAGCAGGCGGCTTTAGCCGCTGAAAGTTCCGGCGCCATGAGTGCTCCGCTCAGGGGCTGAAGCCCCGATAGGGGCTTTTCAGGCGCTCCCAACGGCACGACTGAAGTCGTGCCCTTTCACGGAGCCCTGGTCTATGATGAATAATGCGGGCTAGCCCGGCGCCTTCCAGTTTTTGAGAGTTGCCGGCACTGCCGGGACAGGCCCGGGCTTCTGCCGGCATCTTTTTTCTTCAACGCAAGGGAATCGAATGGCGATACAACTGGAAGACAAACACCTTGAGAGCATCCGTTCGCATGGCAGGCGGGAATACCCGAACGAATGCTGCGGGATGCTGCTGGGCCGCGCGGACGGCGTCGCCAAGGAAGTTTCTGAGGTTGTGCCACTGCGGAATCTGCGGCATGATTCGGCGCGGGCGCAGGAACTGCTGCCGCTGGAAGATCCCGGTCGCGAGTCCGAAAAGAACCGCTTCCTGATTGATCCGCTGGAGCAACTGCGGGTTGAGAAGGACGCGCGCCATCGCGGGCTGGACGTCCTGGGCTACTACCACTCTCATCCGGACCATCCGGCCCGGCCATCGAATTATGATCGTGAGCACGCCTGGCCATGGTATTCTTATATTATTCTTTCGGTTGAACGTGGCGAGGCCTCTGAAATGACCTCGTGGGTTTTATCGGAAGACCGTGCGCATTTTGATCCTGAGCCGTTGAAACTTTAGACCACTGATGTTCATCCAAGGATATAGTGGACTTTTTAGTGTATAATGCTTAGTTCCGGTTCTGTACGATGGATCGAGGAGAAAGAATGCCTGTAAAAGTAGTTATTCCCACCCCGCTGCGGCAGTACACGGGGAAGAAGGATTCGGTGGAAATTGATGCGAAAACCGTCGGCGAGGCGCTGGCAGGTTTAACTTCGCAATTCGGTGACCTGCGCAAGCACCTTTACAATGAAGATGGCAAGCTTCGCAGTTTTGTGAATGTGTATGTCAACGACGAAGATATCCGCTTTCTTCAGAAGGACCAGACCCCGCTGGCTGAAACTGATGTGATCAGCATTGTTCCCTCCATTGCCGGTGGTTCCATGATCCGCTGTATCTGTAGCTAGCCTGGATCCCGCAAGAACGGGGTTCCGGGCTTATCCCCCACGACCAGGAAATCTCAAGCAAAAGCAGGAAAGTTTGGCGATTCTGGCCCTCGATCGGGCAGGTATTGCATGGTTCAGGAATTTTAAGGAAATGACAAGCAAAGAGGAAAAAATGGCGACATTAGTGACAGCTCCAACGGAGCAATTGAGTAAGGATGAAATTCTTCGATACAGCCGGCATCTCATCATGCCGGAAGTGGCCATGGAAGGCCAGCTGAAGCTGAAGCAGGCCAAGGTACTCTGCATCGGTGCAGGTGGCCTGGGCACGCCACTGGCCCTTTATCTGGCCGCAGCCGGCGTGGGAACGCTGGGCATGGTGGACTTTGACGTGGTCGACTTCACCAATTTGCAGCGGCAGATCATTCACGACACGGACGATGTGGGGCGGCTCAAGCTGGATTCGGCGCGCGACACCATCCGTGACATCAATCCGAACGTGGAAGTGATTCCCTACGAGACGCGGCTGACTTCTGACAACGCGCTCGACATCTTCCGCGAGTATGATATCGTTGCCGACGGCACGGACAATTTCCCCACTCGCTACCTGGTGAACGATGCGTGCGTGCTGCTGGGCAAACCTAACGTCTATGGAAGCATCTTTCGTTTTGAGGGGCAGGCTTCCGTTTTCTATGCTCCGGAAGGGCCGTGCTACCGCTGCCTTTATCCGGAACCGCCTCCGCCGGGTCTGGTTCCGAGCTGTGCCGAGGGCGGTGTGCTGGGCGTGCTGCCGGGCATCGTAGGCTCATTACAGGCGCTCGAAACCATCAAACTGATTCTCGGCAAGGGCGATTCGCTGATCGGCCGCCTGCTGCTCTTTGATGCGCTCCACCTGAAGTTCCGGGAGCTCAAACTGCGCAAGAATCCGGAGTGCCCGGTCTGCGGAACACATCCAACCATTACGAAGCTGATTGATTACGAAGAATTCTGCGGTATTCGAGGAGAGGAACACGTGCCTGAGACCCATGTGCCGGAAATTACGGCGACAGAAGTAAAAAGGATGATGGACGAGAGCAAACCTTTTGTTCTGGTCGATGTTCGCGAGCCGCATGAATATGATATCTGCAATATTCCGGGCGCCAAGCTGATTCCGTTGGGCGAGGTTCCGAAGCGCATGCACGAACTGAACTCCGCGGATGAGATTGTTGTGCATTGCCGGTCCGGCGTGCGCAGCGCGAAGGCTGTGGAATTCCTGATGCAGTCCGGCTTCCGCAGGATCCGCAACCTGCAGGGCGGCGTCCTGGCATGGGCGCGTGACATTGATTCCTCCATGCCCAGCTACTAACCCGTCAACTCGTTTAAGCCGGGGCGGACGACCGTTCGTCCCGGCCAACTCTCCGCTCAAAATCACACCCCTCGCAGGGAGGCTGCTCAAGGGCGGCCGGGCCTAAGCGCCCCCTTCTCATTCCGCAACCGCGGCTCCCCATTGCTCTTGACCCCGAATTGTCATACCATCGTCATAACGAACTGACTTCCGTGAGGGGGTGCACGATGAAGTTTCACGCCAATCGCCGGGAATTTATCCAGGGTTTTGGGGCAGGTCTTGCCGGGCTCGCTCTGGCTCCGCGCCATGCGTTTGGAGCCGCCCCGCCGCCGGCGCCTCCGGTTGCGGTGGCAAAGTGTATGGAATACGGGCCCCAGGTGCGTCCAACACTGGCCAGGCTGTTTGACCAGATTGGCGGCCTCTCGCGCATCGTGCGCGGCAAGACGGTGGCCGTGAAGATGAACATGACGGGCCGCCCGAGCACGCTTGTTCAGGGCATGCCCATCGGCATGACTCACTGGGTCCACCCCGAAGTAATCGGCAACACGGTCTATCTGCTGGGGCAGGCCGGCGCCCGAAGGATCATCCTGGTGGAAAGCTCGCTGAGCCCCTCGCACTCCCTCCAGCAATTTATGTCTGACGCCGGCTGGAACCCGCGCGACTTTGCCAGCGCCGCGACGCGGGTGGATTTTGTGGACACCAACTACGGCGGCCCGGGCGGAACCTACAAACGGCTCTGGGTGCCCGGGGGCGGCCTGCTGTTCCGGGCCTACGATCTGAACCCTGTCTATAGCGATGTCGACGTTTACGTTTCTCTCGCTAAACTGAAGGAGCACGCCACGGCGGGCGTGACGCTTTCCATGAAGAACACCTTCGGCATCACTCCCTGCACCATGTACGGGGATGGCGCTGGAATTGACAAGCCTTCCGAGGTGGTCAAAGGTTCGCGCGGCGGCACCCTGCACGACGGCAAGCGCCAGCCTTCCAAAACGGCGCTGGCGGAAAATGACCCCAACTCGCCCCGCGTTCCCGGCTATCGCGTTCCGCGCGTGACGGCCGATCTTGTCCACGCGCGCCCCATCCACCTGGCCATCATTGACGGCATTCACACCGTTGCGGGCGGGGAAGGACCATGGATCAAGCGCTGCCGGCCGGTGCACGCGGGAGTGCTGGTGGCGGGAACCAATCCCGTGACCACCGACGCCGTGGCCACCGCGCTGATGGGATTCAATCCCATGGCCGAGCACGGGACCGCTCCCTTTGAAAAATGCGACAGCACGCTGAAGCTGGCCGAAGGTCTTGGCATCGGCACCCGCGACCTGAAGTGCATTGAAGTGATCGGTACCCCCATCTCCAAAGCTCGCATCGACTTCCGCCGCGCCTGAACGCAGGCGCTCCGGCGCGGTGTGCCAATGACGCAACAGGGACCCTTGCCCGCCCGAGGGCGTGTGCGCGTCCACACCCCTCAATGTGTTACCATTCCCCCTTATGGCTCAGAACAGTAGAGAGCGCCGGCCGGGCCGGTATGCCGCCTATGCCTGGATGGTGCTGGGTTACAACGTCCTGGTGATTTTGTGGGGAGCGGTGGTGCGCGCCACCGGTTCTGGAGCGGGCTGCGGCGAGCACTGGCCGCTCTGCCAGGGTGTGGTGATTCCACACGCCGAACAAATCGCCACCCTGATTGAATTTTCCCACCGCGCCACCAGCGGCATTGATGCCATTCTCGTCGTCGGCCTGGTCTGGATGGCCTTCCGGCGCTACGGCCGGGGGCATGCCGTCCGGCGCTACGCCACAGCTTCAGGATTTTTTACCGTCACCGAGGCATTGGTCGGGGCCGCGCTGGTGCTTTTCGGCGAGGTGGGCAACAACGTTTCCACGGGGCGGGTGGTGGTCCTTTCCATTCATCTGGTCAATACTTTTCTGCTGCTGGCTTCGTTGGCGCTCACAGCGTGGGCGGCCAGCCGGCAGCTTTCAGCCGACGAGGGCGCGCCGCGGCCGCATCCGGCGGCGCCGGGCAAAGGGCTTTATTTTGTTTACGGGGCGGGCATCGCGGGGGCCATCGCGATTTCCATCACCGGGGTCATTGCCGCGCTTGCCGACACGCTCTATCCTGCGAAATCCCTGGCAGAAGCCTTCCGGTGGGATTTTTCCGGCACTGCGGCTCCTATTCTCCACCTGCGGATCATTCATCCCGTGGTTGCCGTGATGGTGGGCGGTTACCTGTTGGTGGTGGCGGTGCTCACCCTCAGTTCGCACGGTCCGGCCGCAGCCAGAGGAATGGCGCGGCGCCTGGCGGGGCTGGTGCTTCTGCAATTTGTTTTTGGCGCCGCCAACATCGTTCTGCTGACTCCCGTGTATATGCAGCTCCTGCACCTGCTGGTGGCGGACCTCATCTGGATTGTTCTCGTGCTGCTCACGGCGGAAGTTCTCGGCTGGCAGGCGGAATCCGCGGCCTTGCCCGCTG
>JBAUWE010000202.1:0-4555 GCA_049583595.1 Terriglobia bacterium | reverse complement strand
GCTGCATGTGACCAAACCGGCACAGCTTAAACTCAGGAAAAAATTGTCCTGGACATGGGGTCCACTTCACTGGGTCGTAGTGGCCAAGGCGTTCGTCCTCGGGCTTGTTGCTACCGTTGAACCTGATCGTCTCCTTGAAACTGAAGTTCTTGAGGATAAAGCCGCCGTAGTCTGTTCCCCCGATATCCGGTCGATCTGGCGGAACTGCTTTCTGCGGCAGCGGCATTACGTTGTACGACAGGGGCAGCGTTAGATTGCGCGGGGCATCATGATAGGTCAGCTCGTCGTCCGGGTTTTCCCATGTGCCGATCAGAAGGTATTGAAAAACAGCAAGATTTCCAGCTGCGATTGCTCGAGGCATGATGTGCTCCTTTCCAGGGTGGTGGGTCTACAGGTTCTGTTGCGTTAATTTCCGACAGGCGCAATCGGGTAACCTCTGGGCGGAATCAGGCTGCCAACGAATAAAACGTAATCGTTTACCTCCCCCTATGCGGCCCTCGATGCACAACGAGATGTCGGGGAGACTTATGGGTAATGGTATGACATGAAGGGCCGTCGTGAGACGGCCCTTGTGGGGATACCTTCCGAAAACCTGCTCTCCTTTCGCTTTACGGGTTTTCGCTCAGGCCGACCGGGATGTACGGCCGCATCATCTCATTGTCCTCATGGTCCAGGATGTGGCAGTGCCAGATGTAGCCGGGGCCGCCCGGATAGCCGAACGTGTCGGTGCTCCCCAGCGGGGCGGTCGGGTCAAAGGCGAAGAGGTTCTGCCCCGGCGCGACGGCGTTCACGGCCGGCTCCTGGGGCGCGATCCGTACCACGATGCGTGTAACCGTACCAGGCAACATGGTCCAGACGTCCTTCCAGCCAAATTCCTGGGCCTTGGGCGGCAAGACCGGTCCTTTCAGGTACGGGCCAATGGCGGGATTGCCCCCCAGTGCGCCGTCGTCGTTGAGGTCGGTGTAGAGATTGGGCGGGCCGGCGGCCGGGTCGAAGCTGCCGGCGCCGAAGGCGCTGTCGTATGCGGTGAAGTATCCGTCGGCGTCGATCGCCTGCCGATTCATGAGTTGAAACTGCCCCAGATGGATGTGGATCGGGTGGGCGTCATCGGTCAGGTTGACGATTTCCCACAGCTCGGTGGAGCCGACCACGGGGAGTTCTGTGATGTTGACTACGCCCACTGGTTCGCTTCCCGGCACGGGCCCGTCGGTACCGTGGATCCTGCCGCTCCACTTGGTATTGTTGAGAAGCACTTCGTTGGGACCGTCGGGCCCCTCAACCTCGACCAAAACCAGTTGGCGCTTTTTCGTCAGCTCCACACCGTTTGCCAATCCTCCCTGGCCGTCTACGAAACGTACGATGGGGGGCAGCATGTTGTTATCCGGGCCGCGGAGCCTGGCATTACGGGCGGCAGGGTCGAAACTGATGTCCGCGACATGATCATGGCCGACCTCGAACCGCATTACCTTTCCGTTGGTGTCGGGGTCCACGGGGTCGCCGCCTGGGAACGGTCCGTTGGCGTCGTTGGTTACCTCGATGTTGTGCCCGGAAAGCTTGCTGAAGTCGATGATGACGTCATACCGCTCGGACGGCGCGATGAGCAGTTCGCTTGTTTTGACCGGTTTGTCCAGGAGGCCGCCGTCGGTGCCGATTACCCAGAAGACCGGTTCGGGATTTCCGCCGTGTCCCGGTTGACCGTTTTCGGGGGGCTGGCCGGATCGCGTTGCGGCGAGTTTTAGGTTGTAGAAACGGGCGTTGGAAGCGTTCAGGATGCGGAAACGGTAGCGCATCGGTTTGACGGTCATTTTGGGCCACGCCTTGCCGTTGACCGCGATAACGTCACCGAAGAATTCGGGGTTCCAGAATGGATGGATGCTTGGGTTGGGCGGCGGACCGTTGAGCCCGAACGGGAATTCGTCGTTATGGACCGGGCTTCCGTCCGGAAAGATGAGCTGACCGTTGGTGTCAAACATGCGGTCCGCAATAAGCATCTCCAACTCCTGCTCGCCCGCCGGGAGCCGCAGTCCCTTGTGGGGGTCGCCGGTGTCCCCGGTGCCACGGATGAAGTAGAATCCCGCGAGCCCAGAGTAGATGTTGATCCTGGTCATACCCAGGGCATGGTCGTGGTACCAGAGTGTCGTGGGTTGCATGGTGTTGGTATAGGTGTAGTTGTTGTCCACAAACGATGGCCCAGTCTGCTGAAGGCCCGGTGTCCACCAAGTGTCGGGATGACCGTCATAGGCCGACGGCGTCTCGGCGCCGTGGAGATGCACGGTCACCGGCACCGGCCCCAGGTAGGGTTTGCAGCAGGGGTTGTCCGCATTGGCGGGTAGGGTGCAGTCCACGCCCAGGCAGGCTTGCAGCGAGGTATTCCCCCGCGGATTGGCCCAGTGCAGGGTCTGGTCCACGGTAAGGTATTCCTGAAGGACCAGATGGTCCTGCCCGGCTTCCGGGATCAGCTGGTTGTCATAGAAGACGTGCGTCAGGCTGCGCGGGTCTCCCTGGGGGTGCTGCCGGGTCACCACCGTGGGGCCGGGGTAGTTGGGGGCCACGGTGCGATAGCTGATTGGTCCCTTCTCCTGGGCTGCGAAACCCCAGAGGTAGGTACCGGTGAATGGAGCAGGGTAGGTGAAGGTGCTCGGCAGCATCTTCTGCTGGAACTCGTGCTCGCTAATGGTGAGATCGTTCGCCCCGTCCACTCGGGCGGGCCGGGGGATCTCGTCCACGAACTGCCCGTACATTGTTCTGATTTTCGTCCCAGTGAGCCAGGTCTGGTCGACCAGCTGGCTGGCCTGGGCAGCTCCGGAAAGAAGCAGGAGCTGAGCCAAAAGGACAACGCCGAGATACCTAAAATCGCTTTTCGTCATTTGTTATTTTACCTCATATAGGCACAAAGTTACATTTGCGGAAGCTTTGGAATTTCAGCGTGAGCAAGGAATCACCTGACTCCCCCCATCCTCAGCCAACTTCCGGCCGGACCAACTTACGGCTATTTGTAGCGGCCCGCAATCATAATCCGCCCGGCCCGCAAACAAGGCCCTTTTCGGGACCAGATTAACTGCAACTATCCGGTGTTCCGGGCCCACACTATCTGCAACCAGCCAGCAAACAGCAGCTCGGGACCCCTAGCCCGCTCCGGGAACTGTCTGGAATGCAAAAGAGCCAAACCTATATGCGTAAAGGGGTGTCCATATGAGTGCGGTAAAGGCTACAGATTGTGTACTGACGGCCCGCAGCGTCTTGTAAGCCGCTGTATTACTTGATCAAAACGCTCTTTATGGATTCCAGACAGGTCAAGCGACAAGCGCTTCCAGTAATGCACCAAGCAGCCCCTTGCCGCGCACGCGGGCGTTGTGAACGAACTGAAAAAAGCTCAGGTACAGGGGTAGGTGCTCCTGGGAGATGCTGCGGTGCGGGCGCAGCCATGAGCGCAGCAGCGACCAGACGCCCTCCATGGTGTTGACGTGTACCTCGTAGACACCATCGCCGTCGGCATCCCGCGCATATTCTCCGCGGCTATGGCAGACGCTCTGGTGAGCGTAGCCCCACGCGTTCAAGCGCGCGTAGATGTCGTACTCGTCGGTGTAGAAGCGTGTGCCCTCGGCGACGCAGGTGCGGACCACGGGCTCGATGGTCACCTGCTGGACATTCTCCAGCATCCGGATCACCAGCTCACCTCCACGCTGGATGAGGCCGAGAATCGGCGGTTTCTCTTTCTCCAAGGTACCGCGCCCGCGCGCCCCTTTCAGACGCCGACGGCGTGCGGGGCGCCCTTGCGCCCTCACCGTCTCGGGGTGGCCTTTGTGGTCGGCCACGACGTACACCTCATCGGCTTCGACTTCGCCCGTGAGCACCGCCTTGGGCTGGGCGCACTCGATGCCCTCGCGCAGCTGACGGGTCATGTCCTGGGTATCGTCCTTGTTGAGATCGAGTTCTTTGCCAATCTGATGGTTGGACAGGTTCAGGCCCATGAAGTACAGACACAGCACCCAGGTGCGCAGCGGCTGATGGCGTCCAGCAAAGACCGTCCCCGTCAGATCGTCGAACCAGCGCCCACAGTCGCTGCAGCGGTATTTCTGCCGCTCGGGCTGGGTCACCTCCCGCCCCTGCTTGCTCACTGCCGCCGAGTCGCAATCCACGCAACGCACCCCCTCGGGCCAGCGCTCAGCGCGCACCGCTTCGAAACACTTGCGATCATCAATGAGGTTGTGGATGTTGAGCATGGCGCGGACCGGCGGGTGACTTCAAAAGGGCCGGCATTCTACGCCAAGCGTTCTCGTCATGCCGTATCCCGGGGCATCAGCGCTGGCCGCTCAGGTGCTGCCGAGACCTGTCAGAAACGCATAAATAGCGTTTTTATTTAGTAAAATCAAGATATTAGTTCTTAGACAGGTAATTTCTCAATAACTCAGGGCACGGCGCCTGCCGTCGCGGCACGCTCGCGGATAATCTCGGGCAAGGGGGCGATGTTGCCGTGCCGTCCGATGCGGTCACCCAGATAGTCCCAGAAAGAGATGCCGAGCTTGCGGCAGGTCTTTTTCAAGCTGGCGAAGCC
>JBAUWE010000201.1:0-1582 GCA_049583595.1 Terriglobia bacterium | reverse complement strand
GGTCAAAGCCGGGGCTTCACTCTGGCTCACCATACCGGCGGCAAGTGCTTTGACGATGTTCCTCAGTTTGATCCTGGGGATTGTTTGTCTGCGGACGCAAGGACTGTATCTGGCCCTGATCACCTGGGCGTTTGCCGAGGTGATACGCAATTATTTGCGAATGCACTACGCGTTTACCGGCGGTGACCGCGGGCTGGAAACGCCGCTGCTTTTCGGGACCCTGCAGCCCACGCCCTACTATTATTTCTTCCTCGGACTCACCGTGTTTTGCGTCCTGTTGATTGCCGTCCTGATGCGTTCCCGCATCGGGTATTATTTGAGAGCGATTCGCGATGATGCCATTGCGGCCCGATCGATGGGAGTCAATATCGTTCGCTATAAAATCTTCGCCTTTATCATTGCCAGCAGTATTGCAGGAATGGCTGGAGCCTTTTACGGTCACACCATCGGTCTGATCAGTCCTGTTCTGGGAGACTTCAACGAAATGGCCATGATCATTATTTTTGTAGTCATCGGCGGTATGCGCACCCAGGCCGGTCCGGTGGCCGGCGCTATTGCGGTTCGAATTACCATGGAGCTCCTCAGAGAACAGTCCGAGATCCGTATCATTATCTTAAGTGCTCTGGTCATCATCATCATGCGGTTTTTCAACGGAGGGTTGATGGAATTGGTCAGGCGGGCTAAAAATTGGTTTGGCAGGGAAAAGGAGCCGGTGTCGGCATATAATTAATCCGCCCTGAAAAGTAGTCTATACGGGCTCGGATATGGTTATTTGAAAACTGAAGAAACTTGTCTGATCGAAGCCCCGGTGGCTTAATTATGTTCAATGCTTCGCATATTTTTTTGAATTTTTGACATTGGGATTTTGATATTGTTTCGGATTTCGATATTCGAATTTTCTATCTCAATTTGGTACTCAGCGGCGTTTGATGCTCAATTAAGAGCACCGGGATGGCGAATAAATGAATGAACATGCTTATCCATTCCTTGATGTGCAAAAGGTCGTTAAAAGATTCGGCGGGTTGGTTGCCAATAATAAGGTCTCTTTGCAGATTGGAAAAGGTGAGATTCGCGGCTTGATCGGCCCCAACGGGTCCGGCAAAACGACTCTTATCAATGTTATCACCGGGATCTACGAACCCGACGAGGGAAATATCTTTTATGCCGGAAAGCGCATCGACGGCCTGCAACCGGATGTTATTGCTTTACAGGGCATCATGCGGACCTTTCAGGTTGCCAGGGTCTTTCGTGATATGACCGTTTTGGAAAACATGCTGATCCCTGCATTTTGCCAGGGGCAGTCAAAAAAAGATGCCGTTGCCCGGGCTGATGAACTGCTGGAATTCGCAAAGCTTACGCGACTGAAGGATAAGCAGGCCAAGAGCCTCTCAGGCGGCCAGAACATGCTGCTGCAGATAGTGCGGGGATTCATGAACCGGGACCTTCAACTCTACGTTATGGATGAACCTTTTGCCGGCGTCCATCAGTCCATCAAGGGGATTATCCTGAAATCCATCAGAATGATGAATGCCGAGAAAGGCATTACCTTTCTAATTATCAGCCATGAGATGCCGACCGTCAG
>JBAUWE010000200.1:0-4311 GCA_049583595.1 Terriglobia bacterium | reverse complement strand
GCATCATCCGCCGCGATGTCGAGTCGGCAACGGCCGCAGGCGCTCCGAGCGCTCCCGCGCCGCAGTTTGCTCCGCAAGGCCCGGAATTTCGCGATGAGCCCCTCAGCCAGATGCGCAAGACCATTGCGCAGCGGCTCGCTCAGAGCCTGGGACCGATTCCCCACTTCTATCTCACCATTGATGTGGACATGAAGAAGGCCAAGGAACTGCGCGAATCGGCCAACAAGCTGATTCCCGATTTGAAGCTGACCTACAACGACATCATCGTCAAGGCCTGCGCGGTTGCGCTGACCCGGCATCCCGACGTCAACGCCAGTTTCACCGGCAACGCCATCCGCTACCACAACCGCATCCACCTCGGCATCGCAGTCGCCATTGAAGGCGGCGGGCTTATCACCCCGGTGGTGCGCGATTGCAACCTCAAGACCCTCCAGCAGATCTCGTCCGAATCCAAGGACCTGATTGCCCGGGCCCGCACCCGCAAGCTGAAGCCGGAGGAATACACGGGTGGGACCTTCAGCGTCTCAAACCTGGGCATGTTGGGGATCGTGGAATTCTCGGCGGTGATCAATCCGCCTGAGGGCGCCATCCTGGCCATCGGCTCTGTCGAGGAAAAACCCGTGGTGGAAAACGGACAGATCACCATCGGGTATCGCTGCCGGATGACCCTTTCCTGCGACCATCGCGTGGTCGATGGCGCGACAGGCGCAAAGTTCCTGCAGACTCTCCAGCAGATTCTGGAGAATCCCCTCCTGATGGCGTTGTAGTTCGGCCGTCGCAAATTGAAAGGGTCGCCGGGACTATACCGTCCCGGCGCTCTGTTCCATGGTGGATTGTTTTGGTATGATCTGCCGGCTCTCCAGCGGGTATCCCTTCTCCTTCCACCCGGCCAGGCCGCCTGCCAGCGGCCGCACGCGCGTGATGCCACGGCGTTTCAGCATCAGCGCCACACGGGCGCTGGTGGCTTCGTTCGGTCAAGTGCAGTAAAGGATCAGTTCCCGGTCAGCCGGGATTTCCTGGTACCGCTGATCAAATTCTTCTGAGGGCAGGAAGTACGCTCCGGGAACGGTGTTTGGATCCGCCTCAAAATCCATCGAGTGCCTCAGATCCACGATCGTGACCTCTTCCCCGGCGTCGATTCTTTCTTTTAATTCTTCGGGAGTAATGCGGTTCACCCTCAGAGAGCGCAGGAACCGCTGCCGCTGAAAATACTTCCAGGCAATATAAAGAACCAGGCCGCCCGCCATCAGCAGCAGAAGCCCCACGCCAAGGCTCAACGCAATCTGCGCCACCTTTTCCAGTTGTTGGCTGAAAACATACCCAAGGGCGACAAACAGGCCGTTGTAAAGCAAAGCCCCGGCGCCGTCAAAAATCAGGAAGCGAGTGAGGCTCATTCCAAACATACCCGCCAGTGGGGGAGCCGCAGTACTGAGCCCGGGAACAAATTTCGCCACCACCAGGGCGTTGGGGCCGCTTCGGGCAAAACGGTTCTCCGTGTTTCTGATGCAGGAATCCGGCTCGAGCGAAACCCGGCAAAGCACGTTCAGGACCTTTGCGCCCCGGTATTTGCCGAGCTCGTACCAGATCACATCCGCCAGCACTGCACCTGCTGCGGGTAAAAGAACCACAAGGCCGAGCTTCAGGTTTCCCGTGCCGGCCAGAGCACCGGCGGCAAGCAGTCCTGGAAGGGAAGGAACCGGCAGCCCTATCTGCTCGACGAAAACCCACACGACAAGCACCAGGTAACCATGGTGCAGAATAAAGTGGAGCGTCTCATCCATCCGGGAAAATCCCTCTGCGACTGGCGATTGGGAACAGCACTATTCTCTCCCAGTCTCAGAGCAAAAGAAACACCTCCTGGCTCAATCGGGCCAGATCCATTGTGCCTGCCTCTTCGATGAGCCGGACGTGCCCGGGGTTCATTTTTGTTCGGAATCACGAGAATCTTGGATGAAAGTCAAGACTCATGTATTCTGTTGTGCAATGCCAAAAGCAACGAAAAACAGATTCAAAATAGGACTGGTCCAGATGGCGTGCGGGCCCAACCCGCGCCGGAACCTGCAAAGGGCGGTCCAGGGCGTGAAGGAGGCGGCCCGGAAAGGCGCCTCAATCGTCTGTCTTCCGGAACTGTTTGCCTCCACCTATTTTTGCCAGCGCGAGGACGCCAGCCTCTTTGATCTGGCCGAACCCATTCCCGGCCCCATCACCCGGGCCCTCAGTCCCGTGGCCAGGAAAGCCCGCGTGACTGTGATCGCGCCCGTCTTCGAGCGCCGGGCTGCGGGCGTTTACCACAACAGCGCAGCCGTTATCGGCAGCGACGGAAAGATCGCGGGACTCTATCGCAAGATGCACATTCCCGACGATCCCGGCTATTACGAGAAAT
This sequence comes from Terriglobia bacterium, assembly GCA_049583595.1. Lineage (GTDB taxonomy): Bacteria > Acidobacteriota > Terriglobia > UBA7540 > UBA7540 > SCRD01. The sequence continues at coordinate 1,928 of JBAUWE010000200.1, read as the reverse complement.
ACTATTTCACGCCCGGCGACCTGGGCTTCCAGGCCATCCAGACGCAAGTGGGTCCGGTGGCGCCACTCATCTGCTGGGATCAGTGGTATCCTGAAGCCGCCCGTCTGGTGGCGCTCGAGGGGGCCAACGCCATCTTCTACCCCACAGCCATTGGCTGGCATCCGCATGAGAAGGAACGATACGGCGCGGCCCAGCGTGACGCCTGGAGAACCATCCAGCGCGGCCACGCCATCGCCAACGGAGTGTATGTGGCGGTGGTCAATCGAGTGGGGCATGAAAAGGAAGGCAATGGCGCCGGAATCGAGTTCTGGGGGTCGTCCTTTGTCACTGACCCGCAAGGGGTGGTGATTGCCGAAGCTTCAGCCGACCGCGAAGAAATTCTGCTCGCCGAGGTCGACCTGAAGCATCTTGAGGACATCCGCCGCAACTGGCCCTTCCTTCGCGACCGCCGCATCGACGCCTACCAGGGAATCGACCGCAGGTTCATCGAGACGCCGGAAGGGAGCAAAACAAACTAGTGCCCACCACACCGCAGTCGCTCGGATATCGTCTGCCCGCGGAATGGGAGCCCCATGAAGCCACCTGGATCGGCTGGCCGCATAACCTGACGGACTGGCCGGGCCGCTTCACCCCCATCCCCTGGGTTTACAGTGAAATCGTCCGCAAACTCGCGCCCGCAGAAACAGTCCGCATCCTGGTTCAATCCAAGGCCCACGAAGCGCGCGCCCGAAAGATTCTGGTGCAAGCAGGAATCAATCCGGACTGCGTCCAGTTTTTTCGATTCCCTACCGACCGCGGGTGGACGCGCGATTTCGGGCCCATCTTCTTGAAAAGGTCTGAGTCGCCCGGGCAGATCGCCATCATTCGTTTCCGCTTCAACGCCTGGGCCAAGTATCCCGAATGGCACAAGGATGACGCCATACCCGGCCGCGCGGCTCGCGCACTGAAGCTGCCCCTGCTTTCTGCCAGGGTGGCAGGCCGGGACATTGTGCTGGAAGGCGGCAGCATTGAAGTGAACGGCCGGGGAACCCTTCTGGGCACGGAAGAGTGCCTACTGGATAGTACAGTTCAGGCGCGGAACCCGGGCTTCAGCAAGGAAGGCATTGAAGCCGCCCTGCGCCAGAATCTTGGCGTGCAGAACATTCTGTGGCTGGGGCGCGGAATCGCGGGCGACGACACGCACGGCCATGTGGACGATCTGTGCCGCTTTGTCAGCCCAAAGACCGTGGTTCTCTGCAGCGAGAATAATCCCGCCGATCCCAATTACCCCTTACTCCAGGAAAACCGCGAGCGGCTTGAAGGCATGTGCCTGGAGGACGGCTCGCGAATCGAGGTGGTTCCGCTTCCCATGCCCTCGCCGATTTACTTTGAGGGCCAGCGTCTGCCGGCAAGCTACGCCAATTTTTATATTGCCAATGCGGCGGTGCTGGTGCCCACCTTTAACGACCCCCAAGACCGCATCGCACTCGGCACGCTGGCGGAATTGTTTACGGACCGGCCTGTGGTCGGCATCCACGCCGTCGATCTGGTCTGGGGACTGGGAACCATCCACTGTTTGACCCAGCAGCAACCCGCTCTGGATTCGAAAGCAGAAACTGGCCTCGTTCTCTCTCAAAAGAAGGGTTGAGATCTGCTCTGCCGGCTAGGCGCAGCGAACGGCACAAAATCCTCGGGCCCACTCGCACATCACCCCGCCAGCCGTACTTTGATCTCCTGCACCAGCTTCCCGACCATCAGAGGACGGTACAGAACTCTTTCAAAGCCCCGGCCCTCCATCATGCCGGCCCCGGCAGTGCCGTGCTCCGCCAGAAGCCAGATGGGAAGGAGTTTCGCCCAATGAGAAAGGGTCGCCATATCTTCCACCTGATTCACGCTCTCGAAAAGGTCCACGACCAGCAGCGACGGCATTTCCCTGCTGCCCCACAGGC
>JBAUWE010000199.1:0-4098 GCA_049583595.1 Terriglobia bacterium | reverse complement strand
TCCTTGTAGCGCTCCACGACCTTCATCTCTGGAAGGGAAATCTCCCTGCGCGCAAGTTTAACGGGGCGCAACAGATTGCCTACACCGGCGTCGTCCTGATGGGCTTCGGGTCTGTGGTGACCGGGCTGGCGATTTACAAACCCGCGCAACTCGGCTGGCTGACGGCTTTGCTGGGAGGCTACGCCGCGGCGCGCTTTGAACACTTTCTGCTGGCCCTCGGCTATGTGCTTTTCTTCGTGGTCCACATCGCCCAGGTGGTTCGGGCGGGCTGGAACAATTTCCGCGCCATGGTCAGCGGCTACGAACTGGTTTCTTCAAAGGAAGCCACCTATGAATAACGAAAAGAAAGAGCCTGAGGCTTTGTCCGGTCTGGCCGGCGAATCTGGGGGTTTGCCATCCAAGGCTGAACCGGATGGCGCCACGGCTCCGGCGGTAACCACGGAAGGCCAATCGGCAGAAGCGCCCGCGGCCCACCAGGTTCCGGAGGTAAGTCCTCCTGAGCCTTCAGAACTGGAGGCATGGAACCACCAGGTGCGCCGGCGCATGCGGCAGCAATCCCGCCGCAGCTTTCTGCTGTGGGGGGCTGGCCTGGCCGCCGGAGCCGGAGCGTTCCAGTGGCTGACGAGCCGCCCTGAAGCAGGCGATATTCCCTGGCCGTTTCGCAAGACCCTGGAATTGAACGAGCGTCTGGTCAGCGGATTTTTCAGCGAGCACCGGCTTTCGCGGACGTTTGACGCAAAACAGGCGGGGCCGGACCGGGTGAACAGCGACATCGGTCTCGATGAAGATATTGATCTCGCAGCCTGGAAGCTGCGGGTGGAAGGCGTCGCCTCCGGGGACGGCCTGCTCACGCTGGGGCTCGACGCAATCCGGAAGCTTCCGCGCGTGGAGATGACCACGGAGTTCAAGTGCATCGAGGGCTGGAGCACGATTGTGCACTGGGTGGGCGCGCGCTTTACCGATTTCATGAAGGCTTATCCGCCCCGCACGCGAAGCGGGGGCGTCTTCAGCCTCAACCGTGCGGAGGACCTGCCGGCCTACGTCAGCATGATGACGCCGGGCGACGGCTACTACGTGGGGCTGGACATGGAAAGCATGCTGCACCCGCAGACGTTGCTCTGCTACGAGCAGAACGGAGTACCGCTTTCGCAGGAGCACGGCGCGCCGCTGCGGCTGGCGATCCCTGTGAAGTACGGCGTGAAGAACATCAAGCGCATTGGAACGATTCGCTATTCCAACGACCGGCCCGCGGATTACTGGGCCGAGCGTGGTTACGACTGGTACGTGGGGCTCTAGAAATTAACCCTTAAAATCAAAGAGGAGAAACGAGCATGACAAAACGAATCGCGATTCTGGCCATGGCCATCTGTATGAGCGTGGTGCTGGGCAACAAGGTGACCGGTGTGGCCCTGGCTCAGTCCCAGGACAACAAAATGCAAACCGGCGACAAGATGAAAGATGAAAAGATGGCCAGCCAGGACAAAATGGCCAAGAAGAACAAAATGCACAAGAAAGACAAGATGGCCAAGAAGAAAATGAAGGGCAACAAGATGAAGAAAAAGGATAAGATGGACCAGCCGCAGCAATAGTGGGTGAAAGCCGAGGCCCGGAAAGGTGGGGCCGTGCGCTCCACCTATTCCCTACCGGGCAAATCGCGGCGGTGAGGTCATTTGTTCTTTCAATCCAGCACCGGCTTGGAGGATTTTGAAGCCGCCGCTATGCCTCATCTCGCGGCTCTGTACAGGAGTGCGAAATTCCTGGTCCATAACGCAGCGGAGGCAGAGGATCTCGTGCAAGACGTCTATCTGGAAGCGCTGAAATCCTTCCACCGGTTCGAGCCCGGCACCAATTGCAAGGCGTGGCTTTTCAGGATCCTGTTCCATCGTCTCCACCATCTCCGCAGGCGGTTGCTGAAATCTTCGCTCGAAGACGCATTCACAGACCAGGACAGCGTGGCGGCCGAACCCCCGGTCCCGCAGGAAATCAAAGATGAGGATGTCCTTGCGGCCCTCGACAAAGTGCCTCTCGCTTTTCGCGAGATAGTTCTCATGGCAGACGTCGAAGAATTTTCATATAAGGAGATTGCCGAAGCTTTGAAGCTCCCCCTGGGAACGGTGATGTCCAGACTGAGCCGGGGAAGGAAACTGCTGCGTGAAGGGTTGTCCGAGGTTGCGAAGTCTTATGGCATCGGAACCAGCGCGAATGACGCCACCGGAGAGGAACTCGCATGAAAGTGCTGAATTTCGATTCCAGACAGTGTGAGCGCACTCGCCGCCAGATGGATGCCTACCTCAGCAATGAACTGCTGGTGGAAACGACAGACGAAATGCTGCGGCACCTGGAAAACTGCGAGGCTTGCTCACGCGAGTTGCAATCGCGTATGCGGATTCGCGAGGCCCTGCAACGGGCCGCCGCGCGGCAGTCGTTGCCGGAGGGCCTGGGTGAAGCCCTGCACCAGCGCCTGAAAAAAGCTCATCGGCGTCCCTTTTGGGCGTCGGGTGGTCCCACATGGACACTGGCCGTGGCGGTCGCTGCAATGCTCGCCATTGTGCTGGTTGGCGGACGGCAGTGGAGCAATCTGGAACACGCCAGGCAGATGGTGCACAACATTCTGACGCTTGGAGTATCGGACCACCTCCATTGCGCCATTCGCGGCCACAATTACCCGGAGGTTGCCAACTCGCCGGAAGTGCTTCGCAAGAAACTGGGTCCGCAATATGCCGAATTGCTCCCCGTCGTCGAAAAGAAACTTCCAGGCTTCCAGGTGCTGGAGGCGCACATCTGCACCGTTCCGGGCAGCCCGCGAAAGTACGTCCACTTCATCGCGCGCGGCAAAGGCACAATCCTCTCCGTGATTCTCACAGAGCGGGAAGGCAAGGCTCTGCCGCAGGGAAGGCTTGTGGCCGCATCCTCATTTGGCAATGTCAATTTCTACGAGAAGCAGCTTGAAGGGATGAGTGTTGCCGGCTTCCAGGTGGGCGGTTATTTTGGCTTTGTAGTTTCCGACCTCAGCCAGCATGAAATGGGCCAGCTTGCCGAAGGGCTCGCGCCCGCATTACAAACGGCCCTGAAAACTGAGGGAAATCAAGCCTCACAGAGCGGTGGTCTTGCGCCATCCCGGACCACGGGCTGACCGAAGAGTTCGGCCCTAGGTTTCGATCTTCAAGGCGTAGGCAATGTCGCAGGGCTTTTCGCCCGGCATTTCGACGACAAGCGCGTCAGCATCCTGCCGCCATTTGAGACGGGCGTCACTGCCCAGCAGACTGACATTTGAAATTCTGCCGGGAGCGCTCTTCGAATTTTTCCCGAGGGCTTTGATGCTGGCCTCGCGCTCCGGCCAGGCCATGAGAATGGCGTAAATCACGCCGCCTTTGGTCGTGAAGCGCATGTCCTGCGGGGTGAAGGTCATATCCTTCAGCTTTTTCTCGCCGAAAGATCCGCCGGGCAGCGTGGTGGGGCCTTCGCCGTAAATCTTCCATGGACGCGTGGCGTAAATCGCTTCACCGTTAACGTCCATCCATCGGCCAATGCCGCGGAAGACTTCTTCAGCCTCGGCAGGAATTGTTCCGTCGGGCCTGGGACCCACGTTGAGCAGCAGGTTGCCGTTCTTGCTGACGATATCGATGAATTCCAGTACGAGTTCCTTGGGCGCCTTGAAGGTATCGCCATCGATATAGCCCCAGGATTTCCAGCTGACAGACGTGTCGGTCTGCCAGGGCCATTCACGGATGCCGCCCGCCAGCCCGCGCTCGATGTCGAGCACCGCGGCATGTTCCGGATAGGCTTTGTTCTTGTAGTTCACCACCACGCCCTGCCCGCGCGCCGCGGCCAGGTTGTAGTAATAGGCGGCAAACTGCTTGCGGTAGGGCTCAAGACCGGGCGCACCGTTGGCCCAGTCGAAATAGACCAGGTCAGGTTGATAGAGATCCACGATCTCTACGCAGCGCGCAAACCAGTCCTGCATAAACTCCCTGGACGGCTGCTGGACCAACTGGCCGGGGTGGTTGTCGATCAGCGGCGCCGGCGCGTGGATAGGGCCGTAGAGGCCGGCGAACAGCGGATTGTCCGTGTCATAACCCTTCTCAAAAGTGTAATAGG
>JBAUWE010000198.1:0-11822 GCA_049583595.1 Terriglobia bacterium | reverse complement strand
GGACCGGGCCGTTCGTCTGCAGGATGGACTGCCCTACACTGAACCCGCGGACTGGTACTATCCGGTACGGCAGTCCCTGGGAGCGGTATTGCTTGCCGCCGGACACCCCGCAGAAGCGGAAACAGTCTATTGGCAGGACCTGAGGCAGAACCCCGAAAACGGCTGGTCGCTTTTCGGGCTCGCAAAAAGCCTCAGGGCGCAGGAAAAGAATGCCCAGGCTGCGGAAATCGAAAGAAGATTTCGAAAGGCCTGGGCCCGGGCTGATGTGACGTTAGCTGCTTCTCGTTTTTGATGAAACGGCGCGTCTGCCGTTCGGCACACGCGCCGGCAAGGAGTGCGGCCCGCCAACACTAGCTGAATTTCGCAACTCGCGCTGAGACTTCCTGCGCAAAGCGGTCGATGAAGCCGTTGATGTAGGTGACCGGATCCAGCTTGTCGTCCTGAACGAGAGGTGTTAAATCAACACCAAAGATCACTGAAGTTGCCACATCCGTCGCGTGCGAAGCAAAATAGGTTGCGTTGGCTCTGCGCCGTCCGGCAGTCGCCAGGTCATACCTTTTGCCGCCACAAATCTGCGAATCAAAAATGCCCACCAGCGACATGGCCAGGTTTTCATGTGCGCTCACGTCAAACAAGACCTTATCGTTATCATTCAGCCAATCAAGGCCTCGCCAGACTTCGCACCCATAGAGGTTCTCGGGACGCGAATCGGCATCCAGGCTGCGGATCGCCTGGATCACTCGCAGGGTAACACCGACGTGCGTGTCATGCTTGTCGGCAAGATTATGCGTATAGACGACCTTTGGTTTTGCGGCTACCAGCAGTTGCTTGAGGTCAGCCACCACATCGGGGTTGTTCTTGTCTTTGACGGCCCCGCTGGTGTAGTCGAGAAAGGCCTGCGCAGAATATTCCCCCACGTAGGCAGCTTTGCGTTGTTCAACACGCCGCACTGTCTGCATGTCCTCGTCGGAATAGCCGGCGTAAAGATCGTCGCGTGGACTGCCTGCGCCGTTGGTTACCGTAACGCCGGTAAAGTGTTTGTCCTTTTTGCCAAAGCACTCCAGAATTCCCTGGTAGGCCATGATTTCAAGATCGTCCTGGTGCGCGCCAATGGCAATATGAGTTGAGCGCGCCAGCGCCTGGTCCGGCGGTGTTCCGTCCGGCACATAAACTTCTGATCCGGGGTTATGGAATTTCATCACTTCCTCCTAAGTTCAATGAGTGGCAGGCAGACTTGCGGCCGCGACGGCCTGACCTACTCTCCTGGTTTTCTCATCCGGCAAATGCAGTTCAATCTTTTCCGCGAGTTCCGGAAATTCCGCGCGCAAAACCTCCTGCGCCTTGCTCAGGACAATGCTCCCGCCGTCGCCGGAGGTCACACGGCCAAGGATCAGGACGTGCCGAAGTTCATAGAAATCGGCGTAATGTGCCACTCCATAGCCGATGTAGACACCTATGGTTTCAAAAATTTCCCGTGCGCGCTTATCGCCGTTGCTCAGCAGCGCCTGGACGGACTTCAGCTGATCTGCCGGTCCCATCTTTTCATCCAGTTGAATGCCGGCAACGGGCGCCAGCCGAAAGACGGCCTGCTGGGAGAAGTACTGCGCACCGACGCCGGGGTCGCCCGACCATTCGTCCACAGGCGCTTCGGGATCGTAATCCACGGGCACAAAGGCAAGCTCGTCGAGCCACGTGCTGATTCCACCAGTCGGCGTCACGTAGCCGCCCGCCTGGCTGGATCCGAGCGCGATGCCGAGCACGGCGTTGTCGTTCAATGACATGGATCCGGCAAGCGCCGTGACCTCTCCATCGTTCACAACCACAAACGGGATGCCTCCCCAGGCCTTCTGAAGGTCAATGAAGAGACGAGTGGTTTTCGCATCAAACAAGTCCTTGGGGATGCCCCGGAATAATGACGCTACACGGGGACGGTTATTGATGTAAACACCGGCGGAACTTCCGCCAATCGCGTCCACGCGTGGCATGTGGCTTGCCGCTGATTTCAACCCGGCCATGATCTCGTTAAAGTGGTAGGCCGGGTCCGCGGAATTGCGCGGGTCCCACACAATTTCTTCGCTGAACACAGACTCGCCGTCGATCACCGCCGCCACCTTGCGGTCAGTTGCCCCCAGGTCAAAGCCAATGCGGCAGCCGTCCAGATGTCTGCCGATCTGCAGGGAGCCTTCAGAAGCGTCGGGAACATTCTCGGGCAAGGTGATCTCAACCGTGAAAGGATGCTCGTAAACGCCGCCCATAAACTCAAAATCAAATGCCCGCGCGCCACTCGAAGAATAAACCTGCTGGAGGTGCTCTCCAATACTTCTGGGCCCGCCTACAATGACGCGCCACCCTCCTCGCTGCCAGAGCAGCATCTTGAGCGTACGTTCAGCATAGCGAAGGTTCAACGAAGCTGAAGGATGTCCCTCGTCGAACGCCTGAGTCCGGTAAACCGAGACCGAGCCGTCACCTCGCTCCAGGCCAATGACCAGGGGAACCGCCTTCCCCGATTCCTTGACCATCTTGAGAAAAGCATGGTCCGCGAGCACCGCAGGTGCAAACTGTGGGTGCAGTCGAGGCCTGATGTGAGGTGTCGCGATTTCATGAAGTCCGATCATTCCTGAATTCCTTTCCGGAGCGTCCTGCTGATTGGGTTATGCGGGATCGTTGAAAACTCTTCATCATAAGAGGATGCGCGGTGGGCGTCAAGAAAGAAGGCTCGCGAGCCCGGCAAACCCTTGCCAGACCCACGCGCCACACTGAAGATTCAATGGTTGGGCAGGATGTCGGTTCCAGACAACGCCTGCTATCCGCGTTCCATTCGGCGGATCTTAAAGTACAGGCCCGAGATGGCGATCACGATCGCAATCAGAGCAATAGCCAGGCCTCTTCTCCGGTAATCGCGCTCCTTCAGAGCGCCTACTCCCGCTTCGTACGCCTTTTGAGCAGTTTCAGTGCCCTGATTGGTGATCTTCAAAACGTCGGCGGCATTGAAGGTGTGGACGGTGACGCGAGCTTTGATCAGGTCGCTGTGGGCGTTAGTCATTTCCACCCTGGCGCTCGAGACTTCCATTCCGGACTTCTCCGCGTTGTTCAATACCGTGTCAGCCTTTTGGTAAGTCGCCTTCAGCTTATCAATGCCTGCTGAAATTTGCTGTGCCGTCTTGTACCCGTTGTCGCCCCCCACATGGCAGGTCACGCAGATCGCCTTCGGGCCTGTACCCACCCAACTGTCCTTAGGCGAGAGAATTTCATGATTGGAGTGGCACTGGACGCAACCGGGGAGGCCCATCCTGGCGAAAGCAGGACCGTGGGGGCTCTTTTCAAACAATTGCTGGTTCATGGCGTGGCACGTTCCGCACACATTGGCCACAGAGCTGACTCCCGGAGGCGTGGCTCCGTGATTGCCGTGACAGGTGGTGCAGGTGGGGGCGGAGATATCTCCATTTTCCATCGCGGCAGCGTGGACGCTCTTCTTATAGAGGCTGTATTGGTTGGTCGGGATCTTGTAGCCCTTCATGTAATTTGCGTCGGCATGGCAACGCGCGCAGGTCTCTGCCACGTGGGTGGCATACACAGGTGCGCGCGTGTCAGTCACAGCACGGATGTTATGGACGCTGTGGCAATCCACGCACACGGCGACTTTGGAGTCTCCCTGCTTCAGCCGTTTGCCGTGCACGCTGGTGAAGTATTCGCTCGCCTGATCGGTTCGCAGACTCGGGTTGAACTTCCGCATGTAGGTGGGATCAGAATGGCAGCGCCCGCAGAATGCCGGAATCTGCGCCTTGCTGGGAGCGCCGCGGAAACCCTTGGCCGGACTCATCGCGTTCATTGAGTCATCATTGGGGTTGCCGCCGTGACAGTCCGCGCAACCCAGGCCCTGCTGGTGGTGAATGTCTTCCGAAAAGAGTTTCGCGGGTTTACCAAAATTGCCCGGAAGGTTCGAGTGGCACGCCACGCACGAATCCTTTGGAGGCGCGGCCGACAAGATGCTGAGACCGCAAAGCATCATGACCACACCGATGGCACAACCGATTATCCGTGAGCTGCTGATTGGAGATCTTTTCATAATCCGAATCGCAAAGGCAAGAAGCCTTTCAGTCAACCTAAAAAATGGCCAGTAACGAGAACACAATGATGTATCCGAGGGCGAAAACCCCAAGGGCCGTAAAGAAACGTGTAACGCGCCCGAATCGCGCTTTGCGGTCAAGGAACGGAATGACCACCCAGAGGGCTCCGGCCAGGCCGAACAGCATCAGGCCGAGAAGCTCACCGTCAATGAAGAAGACTTTTGACGGCAGATATTTCAGGGTCTGGAACATGAAGAGGAAGTACCACTCCGGATGTATTCCGGCCGGCGCGGATGCAAATGGATTGGCCTTCGTTCCAAGCTCCCAGGGAAAGATGGCAGCCAGCGCTCCCAGGACGCCCAGGGCGCCGTACCATCCCATCATGTCTCGAAGCAGGAAGTTCGGAAAGAACGGCATGGACCGCTCAGGCTGCTTTCCTTCCTTGATCTTCTGTTCGACCCCCGGAGGAACGCTCATTCCCAGCTTTTGAACCAGCATCAGGTGCAAAGCAAGAAGCAAGGTTGCGATCCCAGGTAACACCGCTACGTGGAAACCAAAGAAGCGCGTCAGGGTGGCCCCGGTAACCTCATTGCCGCCCCGCAGGAATACTTTGACCCAATTGCCGATGAGGGGCACAAAGCCTGCCATGTCCGTGCCCACTTTGGTGGCGAAGAATGCCAGCGTGTTCCAGGGAAGAAGATATCCGGAAAATCCGAACGCCAGCACGATGAAGAAAAGCAACATGCCGCTGACCCACGTCAATTCCCTCGGTTTTCGGTACGCCTTCATGAAAAAGACGCTGAACATGTGGACGAAGACGATGAAGATCATCAGATTGGCGGACCAACTGTGGATGGAACGGATCAGCCATCCGAACTTCACCTGCGTCATGATGAATTGAACGCTTTCGAAAGCGCCGTTGGCCGACGGCCGGTAATACATGAGCAGCAGGATGCCGGTGAGCACCTGGATGATAAACAGGAAGAGCGCCATGCCACCCAGGTAATACCAGAGGCTGTGGCGATGGATAGGAACCCGCTTGTGCCGGAGAAATGCCTCGATGTCCTCTCCGCCGAGGCGCTCGTTAAGCCAGTCTAAGGTGCGACGTTTCAGATCAGCCATAGTTATGCGTTCCGGACCACGACGATGTCTTCGCCTTGAATATGAACTTGATACTGCGCCAGAGGCCGCGGAGGCGGACCGCTGACATTGCGGCCCTGCAAGTTGTATTTGCCGTTATGGCATGGACACCAGATTTCGTGCAGATCCGATCGGTATTGCACCGTGCAACCCAGGTGCGTGCATACGGCGGTAAACGCCCGGTAATTTCCGTCAGGAATTCGTATCAGAATGGCAGGCGTCGACCCAAATTTGAAAACCTTTGCTGCATTGTCCTTAAGTTCTCCCACCTTTGCAGCCACCACCGAAAGGTTAGTCGATTCACTGACCGGTGGGGGTATCACGTACCGGATGGCCGGGTAAATGAAGGAAGCAATGGTGGCCACCACTCCGGTGCCCAGAAGCAGGTTTACCCAGCGGCGCCCTGAGTTGACGTTTGCATCTTCCGGACCCGGCGCGGATTTTCCAGGGTTGGGATCAGCCGTCATGCGATTCTTTCCTCCATTCCGACCTCAAGTTCTTACCTATCTTTTCGCTTAACAACATACACGCCAGGTTGAACAACGGCAACCTTGCCTTCACTGCACAAACCGTCTGAAGCTGAGAAACTTCACTTCCTGCTGGGCCCGGGTTACGGCCGATGGCGAATAGAAGTAATAAAAGTCCGCCTGCACCGTTGAGCGAATGCCCTGCGGCACTTTAAATATGAAAGATTCTTTCTTTGTCTCGCCCGGAGCCAGGCGGGTATCTGAAACGACTTTTGCCGCCCTCATAAACACCAGATCCTCACGGTTGAGTACCTTGCCATGCTGGTCTGCCACCACGCGCGTGAAGACCCTCTTCTGGTGGAGCGCCGTTCCCCCAAAAGGAAAGGCGCTGACCTCGAGAATCAGTTTCCGCAGTGGCGAACCCGTGGGCACCATGTGCCCGGCCCCCTGATTGGTGACGTCCACTTCCACTCGGACCTGTCCGCCATCGTGCGATACGACCAGTTTGCCGCGAATGGCTTGGTTCAATTGCGTCAGCGAGTGGCTGCCGGGCATCTGATGCAGATTAATGCCTGCCTTCGGCGTCCTTTTCACCCTCGGGTCGACAACCTCGCCCTCAACACGATACATATGGCACGATTGGCACCCTTTGTGCTCAGCGGGGTAAGGGCCTTTCTGCCACTCGCTGTAAGTGGTGAGTACCGCAAATCCCAGGGAATTCTTGTACTGATGGCAGGTCGCGCAAAGAACCGAAGAGGTATGCACCGGTGAATAAGCGGTGCCATGCGCCGGCGAGGTGATCCCTTTCCACGGGCCCTCTTTCACGTTGTTGTACACCACTACAGCCTTGGGATTGGTTCCACTCATGTTCACGCTTCGGATCGAGTGGCAGTAGTCACAGGTGATGCCTTCCCAGGTTACCTTGCGCACAAGTTTCAGGTCGCCGGTCGCCGCAATCGTCGGGGCATGGCAGCCCAGGCAAACGGTCCGCGCATGGGGTCCGAGATCGGTATTGGCCATGTGTAGAGCGTCCTGGAACAGCCGGCTCTCCAGAGCTTGAGAATGGACCGATTGCTTCCAGCCCTGTTCGATGGCCCGATGGCAGTTGCCGCAGTACTCGGCGCTCTCGGGCATTTGCGCCGCAGTCGCGGCACTAAAAGGCGTCGTCATCATCATGAGCATAAAAACAAGCAGGTAGGAACCTTTGAACATGGCCTACCTCCCGATGAAATTTACTGACGCTTCACACCACACGCCAACGCCGGACCGGACGATCTGCTGCCCGGACGCCCGGATTTCCCGACCTGCATTCCGACGGGTGTCAAGGGACGAAAGGTTCACCACCACAGTTCGTTTTGGTTGTAAGCCAAGCGTTCGAAACGGCCTGAAAGTGACCCTATCGGACAAAGTTGCGAACCCCTCTATCCAATCCGGAAATTCCCCATACGCATGAAGCGATACCGCCCAAACCAAGTACGTGTTCGGTTACTACCCTGGAACGCGCTTAATTTAACGGCACAACCACTATAAAGCTGTGATCCTGATCACATCCGGGCGTGACTTATCGCACACAGCTATGGGGAGCGCCGCCGGAAGGAGCTCTTGAGCCGCTCCTGCTTGCCCGTTGAGAAGTCTTGGGTCAATCCTGAAAGTGGTCGGGGCGCCCGGATTCGAACCGGGGGCCTCTTGCGCCCAAGGCAAGCGCGCTACCAGGCTGCGCCACGCCCCGACAGTTTGGGAGGTGCTGCGCGAGGCAGATGTTTGAGATGGGCACTCGCGCAAGCGATCAATTCTATTCTGCCAAGCTTCGCTGGTTCAGTCCAGACGATTCTTGCCGGGTGTCGCGGTTCCAATGAGTAGCATCGAGCTTTTCGCGCCACACGGAGGGGGTGAATCCTTCGCATACCGAGTTGATTGGGCCAGAAGACAGCCTTAAGCCACCAGGGAAAGGCGCTGGTTTGACTTTACCTTCACCGCCAGAATAAGATAGGGCCAGAAAGTGGCGGCCGAGTGCAATGGGGAAAACAGCCAATTCGGGCGACCGGAAAGCCGGCACACATAACCAACGGCAGGAGAAGTTCACCACCCTTTCAGGCGTTCCCGTTCACCCCCTTTACACCGAAGACGACCTCCAGGATTTCAGCTACGAGAGCGACCTGGCCAATCCGGGGGAATATCCCTACACGCGCGGAATTCACCGCACCATGTACCGCGGACGGTTGTGGACGATGCGGCAGTTTTCCGGTTTCGGCAGCCCGGAAGATACCAATCAGCGGCTGCATTACCTGCTGAAGCAGGGCCAGACGGGCCTCTCCATCGCTTTTGACTTGCCTACCCTGATGGGCTATGACTCCGACCACGCGCTGGCCGAAGGCGAGGTGGGCAAGTGCGGGGTTGCGGTTTCATCGCTCGACGACATGGAGACGCTGCTGTCGGGTCTTCCGCTGGAGCGCGTCACAACCTCCATGACCATTAATTCCCCGGCCGCCATGCTCTGGGCCATGTACCTGGTGGCGGCGGAGAAGAACGGCACCGGCTGGAAGCAGATTTCCGGCACCCTCCAGAACGATATCCTGAAGGAATACATCGCGCAGAAGGAATACATTTTCCCGCCTGCGCCTTCGATGCGCCTGGTGGTGGATTCCATCATTTTCAGTTCGCGGGAGACGCCGCGCTGGAACCCGATCTCCATCAGTGGCTATCACATTCGCGAGGCCGGTTCAACGGCCGTGCAGGAACTGGCGTTTACGCTGCGCGACGGAATGGAATACGTCGACTGGGTGCGGCGGGCCGGTCTGGACGTGGACGAATTTGCGCCCCGGCTGAGCTTCTTCTTCAATTCGCACAACGATCTTTTTGAGGAAGTCGCCAAATTCCGGGCGGCCCGCAAGATATGGGCCACGGTGATGCGCGAGCGCTACGGCGCGAAGGACCCGCGCTCCTGGCTCTGCCGGTTCCACACGCAGACGGCGGGATGCTCGCTGACCGCGCAGCAACCTTATAACAACGTGGTGCGAACGGCCATCCAGGCTCTGGCGGGCGTGCTGGGCGGCACCCAGTCACTGCATACGAATTCGCTGGACGAGGCCTGGGCATTGCCCACCGAACACGCTGCAACGGTGGCGCTGCGCACGCAGCAGGTGATCGCGTACGAAAGCGGTGTGGCCGGTGTGGCCGATCCGCTGGGCGGTTCCTACTTTCTGGAAAAACTGACCCTGGATACCGAACGGGCCTGCTACGAATATTTTGACAAAATCGATGCCCTCGGCGGCATGGTGGCCGCCATCGAAAAAGGCTTTCCGCAACAGGAAATTCACGAGGCTGCCTATACCTACCAGCGGGAAGTCGAGCGAAAAGAGAAGATCATCGTGGGTGTGAACGATTTTGTCAGCGAAGAAGACCGTCCGGTTGATATTCTGGTGATCGACGAAGCGATTGCAAAGCGGCAGCGGGAAAAGCTGGCGACGCTGAGGAAGAAACGTGACAACACGCGCGTCCTGCAGACGCTGGATGCGCTGGGCGGCGCCGCCCAAACCGACCGCAACCTGATGCCCTATATCCTGGAATGCGTGCGGGCCTATGCCACGCTGGGCGAAATGTGCGACGTGCTGCGCAAGGTTTTCGGAACGTACGAGGAACCGGCGTTCCAATAGTTTCTCCGCGCCCTCTGCGTCTCTGCGGTGAACAATGACTGATCGGGAATTGACTCACGAAATCATCGGCGCGGCCATCGACGTCCACCGCCGTGCGACGTTGAAGGATGGAATCAGAAGGCGCGTGCTGAATTACAAACCAAATGAAGAAACGCACCGCGGAGACGCAGTGGACGCAGAGGAAAAACCGAGATGCCAGACCGCAGAATCCGAGTCCTAGTTGCCAAGCCCGGCCTCGACGGGCACGACCGCGGCGCCAAGATTGTGGCCCGTGCCTTGCGTGATGCGGGCATGGAAGTCATCTATACCGGCCTGCGCCAAACGCCTGAACAGATTGCAAATGCCGCTCTGCAGGAGGACGCGGACGTGATCGGCGTCTCCATCCTGTCGGGTGCGCACAACACCATTATTCCCCGCCTCTGCCAGTTGCTGCGCGATGCCGGCATGCAGGACGTCCTGGTGATTGTGGGCGGCATCGTTCCGGATGAAGACATCCCCGGCCTCAAAGAGGCGGGAGTTGCGGCGGTGTTCCAACCGGGCGCCACCACACAGGAAATTGTGGATTACATCCGCAGCCACGTGAAGCAGGCGGCTTGATGCCCTGCCCTGGATTTAACTGAAAGGTCCGTCCCTTGCCACATCCAATGATCGAAACCCGCATCAACCGAGACTCGCCGGAGTTCGAGGCTAACACCCGCCGCATGAAGGAACTGGTGAGCGAGGTGTTGAACCAGGAGGAAACCATCCGGTCGGGCGGCGGTGAAATAAATATTGCCTCCCAGCACAAGAAGGGACGGCTGACGGCCCGCGAACGCATTGGACTGCTGGTCGATCCCGATACCGAATTCTTCGAGCTCAGCATTTACGCAGCCTTCGAGATGTACGAGGAATGGGGCGGCGCGCCGGCGGCCGGCGTGGTGACGGGACTCGGGCGCGTCCACGGGCGGCTGGTGATGATTGTGGCGAACGATGCTACGGTGAAGGCCGGAGCGTTCTTCCCCATCACCGCCAAAAAGGTCCTGCGCGCGCAACAAATCGCCATCGACAATCACATCCCTACGATTTACCTGGTGGATTCGGCCGGCATCTTTCTGCCGTTGCAGGAGGACGTCTTTCCCGATACGGACGATTTTGGCCGCGTGTTCCGCAACAACGCCGTGATGAGCGCCATGGGCATTCCGCAAATCACAGCCATCATGGGCATGTGCGTGGCGGGCGGGGCCTACCTGCCCGTGATGTGTGACCACATTCTGATGACCGAAGGCAGCGGGCTTTTCCTCGCCGGCCCTGCCCTGGTGCAGGCGGCCATCGGGCAGAAGGTTTCGCCGGAAGAACTGGGCGGCGCAAAGATGCACGCACAAATCAGCGGCACGGTGGATTTCCGGGAGCCGGACGATCCAACCTGCATCGCAAAAGTTCGAGCTTTGGTTGATAAAATGGGCCGCAAACCGTTGGCTGCGTTTGACCAACAGGAATCCGAGTTGCCCGCCTATCCTGCGGAAGAAATTTATGGCGTATTTTCGGGCAAACAAACCGCGCAGTACGACATGCGGGAGATCCTGGCACGGGTGGTGGACGGCAGCAGCTTTGAAGAATACCGGGCGGAGTATGGCCGGACTCTCGTGTGCGGCTATGCCCGCATCGGGGGCTGGGCGGTTGGAATTGTGGCCAATCAGAAAATGGCGGTCCAGACCGTTTCGCACGAAAGCGGAGAGAAAAGAATACAATTTGGGGGCGTGATCTATACGGATTCCGCGGAAAAGGCGGCGCGCTTTGTCATGGACTGCAACCAGAACCTGGTTCCGCTGGTGTTCTTCCACGATGTGAACGGATTTATGGTAGGAAAGGAAGCTGAATGGAGCGGCATTATCCGCGCCGGCGCCAAGATGGTGAACGCCGTATCCAACAGCGTGGTGCCCAAGATCACCGTGATCTGCGGCGGAAGTTTTGGCGCCGGCCACTACGCCATGTGCGGCAAAGCCTACGATCCGCGCTTCATCTTTGCCTGGCCTTCGGCGCGCTATGCCGTGATGAGCGGAGACGCCGCAGCCAACACTCTGGTGGAAATCAAGATCCGTCAATTGGAACGTGGCGGAAAGAAACTGAACGACAAAGAAAAACAGGAGATGCTGCGTTCCATCCGCGAGACTTACGAATATCAGTCGGACCCGCGATACGGCGCTGCGCGACTGTGGGTGGATGCCATCATCGATCCGGCGCAAACCCGGGAAACGCTGATCTGGGCGCTCGAAGCCGCGGCGCTGAATCCCGAGGTCAAGGAATTCAAGACCGGGGTTCTGCAAACCTGAGCGCGAGCCTGGCGCCTTATGGACCCGTTTATTCTGCGATTGGCTGTGCCGTTGGCACTGGGAATCTTCCTGGTTGCCAGCACGGGCCGTGGCGCCCGCTGGCGAGTGGCGCGAAACCTGTCCGGGTTCGTCCTTGTGGCTCTGCCCGTGGGAGTGCTGGGGTATCTTTTTTCAGGAATCTGGATT
>JBAUWE010000197.1:0-3553 GCA_049583595.1 Terriglobia bacterium | reverse complement strand
GGGTTGCGGCGGAGCTGGCGCAGGCCGTAGCGGAGGTCCTGGGTGAGTTCGCTGATCATGCGCACGCCCCAGCTGTCGCGGCATTCTTCCTTGACCTGCTCGACGCCTCCGAATTCGAGGCTGGCGCGGCGAGTGGCTTCTTCAGGGGACATGCCCGACCGGACGTACTTCTCCGCCTGGTGCTCGACGTGGGCGCGGAGTTCGGCGTCCATTTCCGCTTCCATGGAACGGCGCCGGAATAACGTCAGAAGCCGATACCGGAGATCGTTAAGCATGGTTTAGTCCAAATTTTCTGCTGAGAACGTCCTTCGGTCATGCTTCGCGCCGCGAAGCATCTGCTGTATCTTCACAAAAGCAACAAAGCAGATCCCTCGTTTCGCTCGGGATGACCTCGTGCAACCTTTTTTTCGCCAACCCGCTACGCCGTTTCCAGCACCTGGCCAACCGCGGCGGTGAGCTTGCGCCAGGCGCTTTCCTCGGCCGCAAGCTGCTTTCTTCCGGCTTTCGTCAACTCGTAGTATTTCGCGTGCCGGCTGTTTTTCGTCATGGCCCATTTGGCCTTGATCCAGCCGCGCCGCTCCAGGCGATGCAGCGCCGGGTAGAGCGAGCCCTGCTTGATGCTCAGCACATCGCTGGAAACCTGTTCAATGCGTTCAGAAATGGCCCAGCCGTGCTGCGGCTCCAGCGCCAGCGTCTTGAGGATCAACAGGTCGAGTGTGCCCTGTGGGAGATCGATTCGTTTGTCTGTCATGAGTTACCCTTTCACTTCTACAGCAAGCATCGTACCCCTGCCGCTGTCGAAGTGCAAGGGGAAAAATGAATTCTGAATTTTGAAGGATGAAGGATGAAGGATGAAACGGGGCCCCCGTGGACGCGGTGAGGACTCGGGAGTCAGCATTGGGGGAGAAATCCGCCGCTGCGAGCCTTCAGGGGCTGAAGCCCCCCATCAAAGCGGACTCTTCGGACGGCACGACTGAAGTCGTGCCCTTTCGCAAAACCCCGTTCTGAGGGCGACCTCGTGCCCTTTCGCAAAAAGCCGTGACCCTGCTCCGCATCCATCGCCCAAGGCGCGGCGCAGGTGCGAGCCGGCGCACCGGGGCAATTTCAAATCTGAAATTTCAGATCGCAGACCTCGGAACCAGATACCCATAACCCGGAACCCATAACTCAGCACCACGAAGCCATTCGTAACTCGTAATTCGTAATTTGTAATTTCCCCTCTTGCAATCACCAATCACAAATCGCCAATGGTAATGGCGCGGCGCTGCTCAGTTGATGAGACGAGGGTGCGGCACCACGGTCAGGGTGATCTTTGAAGGATACCGGGCCGAGTGATGGACCTGATTGTGGGCCGTGACGCCTTTGGCCTCGTCGTAGTTGTTGCCGCCGGTGTTCAGGTTCCGATCGAAGCGCGGAAAGTTGCTGCTGGAAACCTCGATGCGCAGCGCATGGCCGGCGGCAAAGTAGTTGCTGGTCTGAATGGGTTGAAGGGCCACTTTGTAGACTTTACCCGGCTCCATCCACTCGAGCGGCTTGTCGTATCCATTCCGGTAGCGCATGCGCTGGATATTCTCATCCAGGTTGTAGGCGGGGCCGTCGGGATAGACGTCGAGCAGCTTGACGGTGAAATCGGTGTCTTTGGCGTCCGAAGAAACGTAGAGCGTCACGTTGATGGGGCCGCTGACCTCGGTTCCATGCTGGAAAGGCTTGGTGGTATAGACCAGGATGTCATGGCGCGTCTCCATCCGGCGCTGGTCAAACGATCCCGGAGTAACGGCATTGCCTTCACAGCAAAGATTGCCGCCGTGCGACATGACAGGGTTCATGGGATCGTAGGTGAAGCGGTCTCCCTGGTCCTGGGCGGGCGGAGCGGTGGCCAGCAATCCGTCGCCGAAAATGCTGTTGGCTTTGCCGGCGCTGGAGAGATAGAACGTCAGGGGCTCGGCGCCTTCCGGCGGCCAGGTGTCCGACTGCTCCCATCGGTTCGCGCCCATCACGTAATAGCGCACCCGGGGCATTGTCTCCAGGATGTGATTGTCCTCCCCCTTGAGGAAGTGGTCAAACCAGCCGTAGGTGAGGGCGTCCATATCCAGCCGCGCGTCGCCCATGTCCCGCTCGCCGACGATGGTGTGTTCGCTGGCCCTCCCGTAGGCGCAGTGGCCGGTGGGGAAGATGATGGCGTACTGCTTGTTGGCGATGTCGGGGCGGGCGGTTTTCCGCACAAAGTTATAGGCCGCCAGGTTGGGCGCGGTCGCGATGTCATACCACGACATCACCCAGAGTCCCGGCACGTTGATCTTCATGCTGTCGTTCCAAAGCCCGCCTTTGTACCAGGCCGGATCGTTGGGGGGCCGCTCAATCATAGCCCCGCCGGTGGCCACCGGCATGGGGTCGGCAAAGATGCCATGCGGACCGTGAACGGCTTCGATGATGTCCTTCTCAGGAAGGTGCCACAGCGCCTTGGACCAGTCAACTCGCGGAAATTTGGCCGCCAGGTCAAACGCCCGGGAGGCGCGGATCAGGTCCGCCTGCGAGGTGTTCGGCGGAAACAGGGGCCGCACCTGGTTCTGCACTCCATAAAGCCAGTCGATAAAAAGCATCTGGACGGCGCCGCCGCGATACCAGTTTCCCTGCTCGTAAAAAGGCCCGACACGGCCGACGCCGGCGCCGAATCCCTGCGGAATAAACGCCGCGTCCGCCGGGTTGCCCATGGCGGTGACGGCGAGCTGCCATTCGGCCGTGGAAGAGCACCCGATGGTGCCCACCTTGCCGTTCGACCATGACTGCGAGGCGATCCAGGAAAATTCCTCGTAGCCATCGCTGAGCGGCGGCCCCAGAATGTCATAGTTTCCCTCGGAGAAAAACTGGCCGCGCTCGTTGATCTCCACGTAGGCATAGCCGCGCTTCACGGCCTTCAATTCCGAACCCATGTTGCGCGGCGCTCCGAGAGAGAGATCCCAGTAATTGAAGTTGTAAGGAGTGCGGACAAAAATCGTGCCGAATTTCCCGGACGGGTCTTTGGGGCGGTAGATGTCCGCCGCCATGCGCTTGCCGTCACTCATGGTAATCATCACCTTGCGGTCAATGATCGCCACTTTCTCCAGCTCTTTTTCGATGGCATTCCTCTTTTTGATCTCCGCCTCTTTGGAGTTGCCGTTCCCCTGCGCAAACGCCCCCGGGAGCAGACAGAGGATTCCAGACATCACAACGGCCGCGGCCAGCAGACGCACAGTATTCTTTGGCATTAACGTTCCTCCGTCACGGGCATGGGCAGGGTCCCGTCGAACATGTTTGATAGCAGCATGAAGCCGGGCATGAACCCTTCAATACGGCTCGAAGACAGCCTGGTTGGATACACTGATCAGCCCACCGGAACGGTTTGCCGGGCGGGGCATGATGATCGTCCAGTGCTTCCGGTTGGCGCGCTGCGACCTCGCAGTGTACACCCTGCCGGGCCATTCGCAGCCATAAATTCGCAGCCAGGATGCCGGGCGGGCCGGCGGCGTTCACGGCGCTATTTTCCCCCGGCGCTGTGCGTGTAAACGTCCCAGCG
>JBAUWE010000196.1:0-33252 GCA_049583595.1 Terriglobia bacterium | reverse complement strand
GAACTGGGTTGCAACGAACTGGTAGGGCAGTTCCTGTCTGAAGAGAAGGCCACAGCTGACTGCGCCGGCTGGATGGGCGACAGTTATATTGTCTACGAAGATCCTGCCACGCAAAGCTACGCGCTGCTGGCGAGAACCCGCTGGGCCAATGCGGATTCGGCTCTCGCCTTCTTCCGCGATTACCATGCAATCCTTGCCAAAAAATATCCGGGTTTCTCTCCTGACTCTCACTCCGACGCCGAACGTATTATCGGCCGCACGGCCTCCGGAAATGTGATTCTGCTTTACGCGGGCGACGAAGTTCGCTGGGCTGAAGGCGTTCCCCCCAGCCAGGTTGATGCCATGCTGAGGTGGCTTGAGGCGCTCTAGTGTGCTGAGTTATAAATTCGGCACATTATTCATCCCGTCATTCCGAGCAAAGCGAGGAATCTGCTTTTGATCGGAGCGTTGAAAACAAAACAGATTCCACGCTGGCATAGACCTCTCCAACAATTTGGGGTTGCAATCATCGGCGTCATGCGCCAATCTAGAAGAAGTGAATTTCACAGGAATCGCCGGGGTTTCCTAATCTTCTTTCGCATTGCAGCAAAAGAAGGTGCCATGGTGTCCGTGGACGGTTCCGACAAGGAGATTGCATGATCAAAATGACCGAAAGAGCAGCGCAGGAAGTGAAATCGATTGTTGCCAGCAAGTCGCTGCCCGATAAAACTTTTTTGCGCGTTGACGCCAAGCCCGTGGAAGGCAAAAACGAACTGCGCCTGACACTCAAACTCGACACGAAAGAGCCGGAATCAGATGACCAGGTCCAAGTCACTTCCGGGACCCGCCTGGCCGTTGACGAGACGGTGGCGCAAGCCCTCGGCGACCTGCACCTCGACTACAGCGAAGAGTCTGGCAACTTCATTTTTGAACGCCCTGAACCGACTGCTTAACGCGAGGGGCGGGATGGGACCTTCGCCCGCGTGGATGGCCTGGAGGTTCCCCGCCTGTATCCGCGACGAATCAGGACCCAAAACAACCGCATAGGCTTGCGTCCGGATGGCCGCGGACGCCGGTGCGGTTGTGTGTCCTGACGGTTGGGGCATCCGCGTCTTACCCGCCGGCCAGCTTTCTGAGTCCTGCCTCATCGGTTGTCTCGACGCCGAGTGACCGCGCCTTGTCAAGCTTTGATCCAGGATCTGCGCCCACCACCACATAACTCGTCTTCTTGCTGACGGACCCCGTAACCCGCCCGCCGGCCCCTTCGATCATGCCGGTTGCTTCTTCCCGCGAGAGGCTGGGCAGGCTGCCCGTCAGAACAAATTGCATTCCTTCCAAGGGTCCGCCGCCCCGGCGTTTTTTCTGCTCAAACTGCAGGCCTGCCTTGTGCAGCTTTTCGATAACATCGCGGTTGCGTTTTTCGTGGAAGAACTCAACTACGCTTTGCGCAACCTTGGGACCGATTTCCTCCACCTTGCAGAGGTCATCCGGGCCGGCTTCCCGGAATTTATCCATGGAACCAAAGTGTTCCGCCAAAAGCTGGGCTGTCCGCTCGCCAACAAATCGAATCCCAATGGCGTAAATCACGCGAGCCAGTTCCGCCTGCTTACTCTTTTCGATTTCCTCCAGCACATTTTGAGCTGACTTCGTCCCCATGCGCTCGAGGCCTGCCAGTTGCTCTTCATCCAGGCCGTAAAGGTCCGCAACATCCCGAACAATCTTCTTATCCACCAGTTGGTCTACCAGGGATTCTCCCAGGCCGTTGATGTTCATGGCATGGCGCCCTGCAAAGTGCAGCAGCGACTCCTTCAACTGCGCGGGGCAGGCGGCATTCACGCAGCGATAAGCCACTTCACCTTCCACGCGGATGACGTCGCCGCCGCAGACCGGGCAATGTTTCGGCATCCGGAATTCTTTGCCGTCCGGGGCGTGTTTCGTCACTTTGAGTACTTGCGGAATGACTTCTCCGGCGCGCTGGATCAGGACCGTGTCGCCGATCTTCACTCCCAGACGCTCCACTTCGTCCATATTGTGCAGAGTGGCATGGCTCACCGTCACTCCGCCAACCATCACTGGTTCGAGATCAGCCACAGGAGTCAGGGTGCCGGTGCGGCCCACCTGGGGACGAATGTCGTTCACCACAGTGGTTTCCTGGTGCGCGGGATACTTGTAGGCGATCGCCCAGCGAGGAGATTTGGCCGTCATTCCCAGCTCGTCCCACAGGGCAACCTCATTCACTTTGACGACCATGCCGTCGATTTCGTATTCGAGCTTTTCGCGCCGGGACTCCATTTTCTGGATGAAGCCCGTCAGCTCGTCAAATGATGTCGCGAGCTTTCTGTAAGGATTCACTTTGAAGCCCAGTTTTTTGAGCTCTTCCAGAATTTTCCAGTGTTCTTTAAGCGGCGGGCGGCCGTTTACCAGAAGGTAGTAAATAAAAATGTCCAGGTTCCGTTGCGCCACGATCCTGGGATCGAGCTGGCGGATGGCGCCAGCCGCGGCATTACGGGGATTGGCAAAGGGCTGCTCACCATTCTTCTCTCGCTGCTCGTTGGCTTGCCGGAACGCTTTGTGCGTCATAATCACTTCGCCGCGCACTTCAAACTTTTTGGCAGGCCCGATTGCGCCAAGTTTTCTGGAATCGATCTTGAGGGGAACAGATCGGATGGTTTTCACGTTTTGAGTGACATCTTCGCCGGTGGCCCCGTCCCCGCGTGTGAGCCCCCGAGTGAGGACCCCGTCTTCATAGCTCAGGGCCATGGAGAGACCGTCGAGCTTCAGTTCCGCCACGTAAGGAACCTGGTCGCGGCCCGAAAGTTCACGCACCCGCCGGTCGAAATCCCGGAGTTCATCCACCGAATAGGTATTATCAAGGCTCAGCATGGGCGCCGAGTGCCGTACCTTGCTAAACTCCTCCGCGGGCTGACCTCCCACACGCTGGGTGGGAGAATCGGGTGTCACCAGCTCCGGGTGTTCCTTTTCCATCTGCTGGAGCTGGTGCATCAGCTGATCGAACTTGAGGTCAGAGATTTCCGGGTCCATCAGGACGTAGTAGCGGTGCTCGTGGCGCCGGATCTCTTCCCTCAGCTTTTCAATTTCATTCTCGATCTTAACGTTCCCTGCCACAGTTGTCTCCCGCTGATTGAAAACCGTGTAAACGGCACACGATGCCCGATGCCTGAAAAAAACTGCTCCTGTCAGCCTTCCACGAACTCACAAGTGACGAATAACCCGGTACTTGACTGACATCACCCATGCCGCGAAGATTCACTCCTCTCAGCATGACATACCCGGTACATTTTTCAACCTGTCAGGAGGATTATAACGCCCGGAATGAAGGGAGGTAGAGACGGCCGGTCTTGAACCGTCTCTACCCTTTGCGTTCGGGGCAGAACGCCGGAAGGTCAACTTACCTTAATGAAGACTGGTCTTTCTAAAACCGCCGGTCGGTCGACCCTGATCAATCTCAAGACCCCGCCAACCAGACATTCACAAGATAACCCTGGTTACGATTGCAGTCTGTGACTGACGTCACAGTGCGAGCGTGACTTTAGTCACTGCGGTGGCGGTACAGGGATGTTTAGATTGAGGCACAAGTTAATTCATGGGAAGGGGCATTAAAAGGGGCAAAACATGGACTTCAACGAGACACCATTCATCGTCATCTGGGAAACCACGCAAGCCTGTGACCTGGCCTGTCTTCATTGCCGGGCCTGCGCGCAACCGCTTCGCTCGCCGCTCGAACTCTCAACTGAAGAGGGGATAGACCTCATCGACCAGGTAGCCCGGATGGCAGCCCCTTTGTTTGTCCTGACGGGAGGAGACCCTCTCAAACGGCCGGATATTTACCGCCTTGTGGACTATGGAACTCGCCGGGGAGTTCGGATGTCGATGACGCCAAGCGCCACGCCGCTGCTCACCCACGCGGCAGTCGCCCGGCTGCGTCAATGCGGACTGGCGAGACTGGCCATCAGCCTGGATGGCTCCACAGCGGAAATCCACGATGCATTCCGGGGTGTTTCCGGCTCGTATGCCTTGACTCTGAATACCGTGCGATGGGCCGGCGAACTCGGGCTCCCCATACAGATCAATACCACCATTACCCGGCGCAACCTGGCTGACTTCGACAGTATGGTGGCGCTGCTGAAAACCTTCCCGATGGTTCTGTGGAGCGTATTCTTTCTGGTACCGACCGGCCGGGGCCAGCTTCAGGACCTGATCAGCGCCGAGGAGTTCGAGCAGGTATTCGCCAGGCTGGCAGAGGTCTCCCGGAATGTTGAGTTCGATATCAAGACGACCGAGGCGCAACATTACAGGCGCTATCTGGCGCAGCAGCGCGCGGCACAGCGCCGGAGGAATATTACCACCCCCTCAATGCCGACTGGCAAGCCGCTGGGCGACGGGATCGGTCGCGCGCCGCGCGGCCTGAACGACGGCAAAGGCTTTGTCTTCATCTCTCACCGGGGCGAAGTTTTTCCCAGCGGTTTTCTCCCCCTGGCAGCGGGCAACGTGCGGCGGCAAGCACTGGCTGAAATCTACCGGAACGCGCCGCTTTTCAAGCAATTGCGCGACACGTCAAATTTGAAGGGGAAATGCGGGGTGTGTGAATTTCGGGAAATCTGTGGCGGCTCCCGGTCACGGGCCTATGCTCTGACGGGAGACCCTTTCGCCGCAGACCCGTCGTGCGTGTACCAGCCACGAGCGACCCGGGCATACGCCTAGTTCAGAAAGTCCCCGTTGCGGGGATTTACCTGACCGGAATCGCTGCCGGAGCGCGCTTCAGAAGAAGAGTCTTGTTCACCGGCGCCCGGGTGGGTTGATTCTGCGACGATATTGGGTTTTGCACCCTTCCGGCTCCTGGCTGCGGGCATTTCCTCAAGGTGGTGCCCTTTGAGTATCCGGATCCGTGAACCCTCTAATTCCAAAATGCCCTGTTCCTCAAACTCGGCCATCAGCCGGGAAACCGTCTCGCGCGAGACGCCGATCATCTGGCCGATCTCTTCCTGCGTCAGCGGAAGTTTGAGCTCAATACCACGCTCCGTTATCTGACCGCTTTCAGCAACCCATAGCTCCAGCAAGTCAGCCAGCTTTTCCACCGCCGGTTGCGATCCGGAGGAGTAGTGAATCATATTTACAGCTTCACGCAGCTGATGGCTCAAAACCTCTACCACTGAGATACATATCTCCGGGTGTTCTTCGAGCAAGGCGAGAAAGTCTTTTCGCGGAACGTACAGGAACTGAGTCGGGCTCAGTGTCTCCGCCGTATACTCGGCAGGCCGGGTTGACATCGTAGCGCTCAGGCCAAGTACTTCTCCCGACTGCACGACCCGCAAAATCAGCATCTTTCCGCCCTTCAGCGAGACAAACAGCTTGACGCTTCCGCGCACAAGAACAAAGATGCCTTCCGGCATCTGGCCTTCTTCAAGGAGCTTGGCGTGCTTGGGCAGGTTCACAATGGACTTGACGGATTCGAGCGCATGGACAAACTCTGTCAGGGACCTGTTCCAGGGTTTTCCAGACGCGAAAACGCCAGCCTTCATTTTAGGGAACGTGCCTGATTTGGCTGAGTTCTTCATAGGCTACTCATGCCTATTTAAGAGGAAACCGAAATCCAATGATGTGACGTAAGTCACTCTACCGGGTGACGCAGCTTTCAGACCATTATTTGCCCAAACCGCCAGACGGCCTCCGTGCGCATGGTCAATACAGCCATTCGGAAGTAGAATAGGACGCCATGGGCAACACAAAAACAGAGCGTGTTCAGTCTCTTCGCAACGTTCCGCTTTTTGCTGATTTGACAGAGCGAGAGCTGGAGATGCTGGCGGATCGCGCGCTATCCAGGCAATATCAGCCCGGCGAAATGATTTTTTCCGAAGGCGATCCCTGTGAGGGCTTGTACGTGGTTCAAACAGGAAGCGTGAAGATATTCAACACCTCTGCCAGCGGCCGGGAGCAGGTGCTGCATATTGAGAAGGCGGGCCATTCCCTCGCAGAGCTTCCGGTGTTCGATGGCGGGAACTACCCGGCATCAACCGCCGCTGTAGACGCATGCACACTGCTCTTTATCAGCAAGAAGGACTTCCGCGCGTTGTGCCTGGAGCGGCCCGAAATGTCCTTAAAGGTCCTGAAAGTGGTCAGTTCGAGATTGCGGCAGCTTGTGGGCATTATTGAGGAGCTCTCTTTCACGACCGTTCGCAACCGTCTGGCCTCCTGGCTGTTGCAGCAGGCCAGGGAGAATGGTCAAAAGACAGCGCGTGGGATCGAATTCGGACTGAACATCAACAACCAGGAACTTGCCTTCCAGATTGGTACGGTGCGGGAACTGGTTTCCAGAAACCTGAGCCACTTTCAATCAGAAGGGATGCTGAAGGTGGAAGGGCGCAAGGTGATCATTCAGGACCTGAGCGCCCTTGAGACCGAGGCCTCCACGAAATAAGTCCTATCGGCATCCAACGTTGCCGGGGATGTGCTGCCCCTGACGCTGTGGATGGGGCCATGAACCCAATCCTGCCGGCACAGTCCTTGCTCTGCCGATCCTGGGGCTTGACATCGCAATCTTCCGGTTGATAGCTTCGTTGATAGTACAAATCATAGAAACGGGGACGGTTGAATATTATGCGAACCAGAATCATTTACATCATAATGTGTTGTTCGCTGGGTGGCATGCTGGCGGCCGGGCTGGCGCGGGCACAGGTTTATCAGTCACCTGAATCCCCCGGGGCGGCCGGCCGGCTGGAGAACGCTATTTCCGTAACGGGAAAATATCAGAATTACATCTATGGTGTGGTCAAGAAGGTCGGGAAGGATGAGATCATACTGGACAAGACACGGTTCGGGGACGGTCAGGTCTTCAAGCTTGATCATAAGACCAAGTACGTTGACAATGGCAAGCTCAGTACTTTGGCAAATCTGAAAATGGGTGACATGGTCTGGATTGATGCCAAAATAAAGAAGAAGACGGAAGAGAAAATCGCCAAGAAAGTGATCACGGGGGTTGGCCCAAAAACAGTTTCTCAGTAGACTGTTCGGGCTGTAATCTGGCATCTTCGCACGCTCCGGGACAGTCGCCGGCGCCAGCCAGTGTCCGCATTCCGCCCACAGAGGGCCAGGTTAACCGCGCCACCGAGAAACCTTCCTTTGAAGAATGCTGTCTTAATCTCCAACCCACTGGCTGGAGTCCGGAGCGAGCGACGTTCCCGCCAGGTTCACGAGGCAGTGGCGGCCCTGCGCAGCGCCGGGATCGCGGTCGACTGTCGCGCCACCTCCTGCCCGGGCGACGGCAGGCAACTGGCCCGAGAGGCTGTCCAGAACGGATGCGACCTGGTCATTGTGTGCGGGGGCGATGGCACCATCAACGAGGTGATCAATGGCCTGGCGCCGGGTCGTGTCCCGCTCGCCATCCTGCCGGGTGGAACCGCCAACATCGTCGCAAAAGAGTTGGGATTGCCCGGGCACATTGTGAAGGCGGCCAGGCAGCTCCCGTCCTGGCGTCCCTGTAGGATCCCGTTGGGACGGGCCAACTGGGAAGAAACCGGATCAGTCCGCCAACGTTTCTTCCTCGCGGTAGCGGGGGTTGGTTTTGACGCCCGCATCATCAGCCAGCTCAACATGGGGGCGAAACTTCGCATGGGAGTCGTCGCGTATGCATGGGAAGCGGTCCGGCAGGTATTCCGCTACAGCTTTCCAAGCTTCCAGTTTTCCATGGACGGTTCCACGGTTTCCGCAACTTTTGCGGTGATCCAGCGGTCCCGCCGGTACGCAGGGTGGCTGAAGCTGGCGCGCCGGCACAGCATTCGTGAGCCGGACTTTTCCTGCTGCATGTTTGAGGGATCCGGTCCAGGGCGCTACTTTCGATACGCCTTGGGCATCCTCACGCAGACCCATCAGCGGCTGGGGGACGTCCGCTTTCTAAACGGTTCCAGCGTCCATTGCAGGAGCGAGCAGGCTGGAGATCCGATCTTCTTCGAAGTCGATGGCGAGCTGGCAGGACGGATACCCGTCACTTTTGAGGTGGTTCCGGACGCCTTAACATTATTGGCGCCCGAGCCTTTCCTGAGTTCGACAGCGTGATCGGGAGCGCTGCAGAGGCAGCCTGACACAGGCCGGGCAGGAATCCTACACTCCCCACGCGCAACGGTCCCTTGGCATGGACAATCTGACCCACACCCTTACCGGCATTGCCATCAGTCAGGCGGGCTTTAACCGCAAGACGCGATACGCCACGCTGGCCCTCGTCATCGGTTCAAACCTTCCCGATATTGACTTCGTCAGTGGCTTTTGGGGCAGCGTGACCTACCTGGACCATCATCGGGGCATAACGCATTCGCTCATCGGGGCGGCAGTCCTGGGGATGGCGCTGGCGGCAGGCATTTTTCTTTTGGGTAAAAGAGCGCGGCCTAAGACAACCGGTCCGACGCTTGACGGCCGCTGGCTCCTGCTGGCGTGCTGCGTTGCAACAGGAACCCACCTGCTATTCGATTTTACGAACTCCTATGGGGTTCGTCCGTTTTTGCCCTTCAGTGGCCACTGGTACGCCTGGAGCATCGAACCTATTATTGATCCTCTGCTCTGGCTAGCTCTTTTTGCAGGGCTCGGACTTCCCGCCCTGTTCCGGCTGATTACGGAGGAAGTGGGAGCTCGCAAGACCGGCTTTCAGACCGGCGCCATCTTTTCGCTCTGCGCCATTGTAGCCCTGTGGGGCCTGCGCGACTTCAGCCATCGCAGGGCGCTGAATATGCTCGACTCCGTCCGCTATCACCAGACAAACCCGCAACGGCTGGGCGCTTTCCCGACCTTTGCGAATCCCTTCGAATGGACGGGAGTGGTCGAAACCTCCGGGGCGTTTTATGTTCTTCCGGTCGACACCATCAGCGCAGGCCTTGACGCGTCCGACGCGCGAGTCTTCCATCAGCCTGAGCCGTCGGCCGCTCTTAAAACAGCCATGCGGACCCGAACAGCCAGAGTCTTTATGGGTTTCGCACGGTTTCCGTGGTCTGAAGTCATTCCCACCGAGAGCGGAGTAACGGTTACCGTCCGGGATCTTCGCTTCCAGCCGGCAAGCGCCCGGCGCGGCGGCTTCGCAATCAGGATAGAACTCGACCGGCAGTTACACGTTCTGTCTCAGGAATTCGATTTTTCAGGAAGGTTCCGGTACGACTAGTCTTGGCCGCGATCAGAGGACACAGGAGTGGTTGCCGGCGATTGGCCTTCTTTATCCCCGGAAGTCCACCAGCGATAAAGCAAGGTTGAGATCACAACAATCGCGACAAACCCCAGCGAAATCCAGAGGAGATTATGCTTGAGGAAATCTTCTCCGCCCTTGCCGTAACGAACCCCGATCCAGGCTTCCGCGCCGAACCTGAGAATCCCCCCCAGAACCAGCGCACCTGTAAACCTTATGGGACTGATTCGCAAGGCGCCCGATCCCAGCAGGATCGGCTTGAAGGGCAGCGGCGGAGGCAGCAGCGACGCAACCAGGACCGTCAGAAAATCATTCTTGACCAGCCACTTCTTGGCACGGCTCATTTCGCTGGCGGATGGTTTCTTCTTCAGAAGGCGGGCGCCCGTATGGCCGATGAAGTAAATAAAGAATGACCCCGCGACGGTTCCAAGGGTGCACCCCGCCGCGTAAAGCCAGGCCCGGCCCGGATCCTGGCTGGAAAGGTAAATAAGAAGAAAGTCCTTCACGCCGGGCATCGAAAGGCCGGCAGAGTCAAGGGTGGCAATGCCCACAAGCCCCCACCCCCCATAAAGGAGAAGCGTATGTTCAAGCTTTCCAGCCAGAGTGTGCAGAAATTTCACGCGATTTGTTCTCGTCTGCGGAGGGCGGACATTCTATTCGTAGATCGCCACCAGCGCAATCTCAGTCCAACCATTCCTGCAGGGGTACTGTAACAAATAGACTAAGGTTTAAAGTTACACAAGGTTCAGCAACCTTGTCGAAGCTCATCCAAAGCAGTTGCTGTTAGAAACTCCATTATGCAGCTATTCGTGGATTCTGTCTTGCTTTCCCGCTGGCTGCCGCTCACTAAAAGCCCCTCCTGCCGTTGTTTGACTATTTACAAAGTAATTTCGTGACATTTTCGGAAAAGCAGTAACCGTTAGTGATTGACACGCTGCAAATCTCCGTGATATTTGTTATTCGTTTCTTTAGCTTCATGATCTTGCCCGACCGCGCGATCGCTTGACTCGCGCTGTGACTCATGGTGCCGCTATAGGAAGCGGCAATCTCTGCGGATGGAGTGGCCAGCGGGCATCATCCAAGAAGCGAATTCGTTGCCAGGGGGACGCCAACTCATATGAACCTCTCACGCCG
This sequence comes from Terriglobia bacterium, assembly GCA_049583595.1. Lineage (GTDB taxonomy): Bacteria > Acidobacteriota > Terriglobia > UBA7540 > UBA7540 > SCRD01. The sequence continues at coordinate 22,958 of JBAUWE010000196.1, read as the reverse complement.
TGATCTATTGAAAGGCTCGGCCGTGTTAGGCCTGAGTGCTCTTTGCCGGAACACAATCTCAGCAGCCGTCGCACGACAGCCTCACATCAAATTCCCGGCCCGGCCCATTCAGCGCCTGGCGCTGACGTCCTGGCCCTTCCGTGACTACATGGAAGGCCCTCATAATTCGAATCGCGATCGAAGCAAGCCGGGAATGGATATCATCGGCTTTGCCAAGATGGCCATCGAAAAGTTCAATATCCATAATATTAATCCTCTCAGCGCCCACTTCTCTTCCACGGAACCCCGGCATCTCCACACTCTTCGCGAACAGGTGGCCAAAGCTGGTTCGCATTTTGTTGATCTCGGTCTGGGCGCCGGTAGATTTTACGATCCCGATCCGGCCGTCCGAAAGGCTTCCGTTGACAGCAGCAAGCGATGGATCGACATCGCTGTAGTTCTGGGCTCTCCCAGCGTCCGCCAGCACCTGGGAGGCTCCCGCGGCGCCAAGCCGGACGTTAACCTCTCCGCACAAAGTCTGGGACAACTTGCGGATTACGGAGCCAAAAAGAATATTGTCATCAATCTTGAAAACGACAGTCTGGATAACGAAGATCCGTTCTTTATCGTCAAGGTCATTGAAAAGGCGGGCAACCCTTATCTACGCGCGCTGCCTGATTTTGGCAACACGATGCTGAAGGGCGATCCTGCATACAACTACAACGGCGTCACAGCTATGTTCAAGCACGTTTTCAATATGGCGCACGTCAAGGATGAAGTCGTTTCCAGCAAAGGTACCGTCTACAAAATCGACCTTGCGAAGGCATTTGGCATTGCAAAAGCCAGCGGCTACCGCGGCTATTTTTCCATGGAGTGGGAAACGAAGTCGGGTGAACCTTTTGAAGGTACCCAAAGGCTGGTCAAAGAGACATTGCAGTATCTTTCCTAGCCTGTCACAGCGTTGAATTGAGTTAGCGAATGGTTCACGCCGGCAGCGGCCGGGCCGAATGGAAGCCTGGTGTCGGCGGTCTGCGAATTGGACAACCTGCTTTCGGCATCTTCGGTCATGCAAGTCCAGTTCGCAGCTAAACGCAGAGCGATGCGACCGCCATCGGTGAAGGCCGGCGGTGGCGCTCACACTATGGTTCGGGAGGTCGGTCCATGCGCCGCAGCAAAATTGCTCTTTCATTTTTCCTGCTGTTCGCAGGCATTGTCCTGGTGGCATCCTGCACGTATGCCGCAGGAGAAAACGTTCAGCTTCAACGTGAGGCAACTCACATCAACGTGGTCATCGGAGGGAAGCCGTTCACCACCTACTACTTTGACCCCAAGGTGGCAAAACCCTACTTCATGCCCTTGCGCAGCGCCCAGGGAACCATCATTACCCGCGGGTTTCCCATCGGCAACACAGTTCCGCCTGAGCACCAGCACGACCGGAACCTGGAACCCCACCAGCGGCCCATGTATTTTGGCCACGGGAATGTGGATGGCATCGACTTCTGGGGCGAAGCGATCTATCCGAAATGGAGCGACGACACCGTCTTCGGGCGCACAGTACTTGCAAAAATCGAGGAGGTCAAGGGCGGACCGGATTCGGGGACCATTCGGGCGCTTTTCCACCTGGTCGGCCCACGCGGAAGGATCATTGCCGATGAAACCCAGGCCTTCGTCTTTCGCGGCGACCAGGAGACCCGCATGATCGACTGTGAATTTGCCATCACTGCCAACCACGGCGCCGATGTGACGATAGGCGATTCAAAGGAAGGTTCATTTGCCATCCGGGTCGTCAAAGAACTCTACTCTCCTCCGGGACACATGGTGAATTCTGCGGGCGGAGTGGGTGAAAAAGAGATCTGGGGGAAGCGTGCTGACTGGGTGGATTATTACGGAAAGGTGGGTGCAGAAGAGCTCGGTGTGGCGATCTTCGACAGCCCCAGGAGTTTCCGGCACCCAACTTACTGGCATGCGCGAGGCTATGGGTTGTTTGCTGTGAACCCGTTCGGCATCCGGGAATTTACCGGCGATTACAACAACGACGGAAGCTGGACCATTCCGCAGGGAAAATCGCTCACCCTGCGTTACCGCGTGGTGATTCACCATGGCGACTACAAGCAGGCCCATATTGCAGAGGCCTATCAGCAATACGCGGCGGGACAATAGAGTGTTATATTTTTTTGGCCATGATGGAAGATGCAGGATCAGCAATTTAAAGGGAGGCACCTATGTCAAAGGGACAAGGAAAATCTGATATCAGCCGACGAGACTTTCTCAAGACAGGAGTCGGCACAACGGCTGCAGGGCTGGCAGCTCTGAACGGTTTTGCTGAAATTGTACCGCCCAGAGTGCTGGGCGCCAACGACCGCGTGCGCGTGGCCGTGATAGGGCTGCACGGGCGCGGCAGGGACCACATCCATGAACTGTCTGGCCTTGCGAAGAGCAAGAACATTGAGATCGCTGCCTTGTGCGACGCCTATGAACCACTGATCACCCAACGCCAGGCGCAGATTGAAAAGATGGGACATCCCAAGCCCAAGGGCTATCAGGACCTGCGCAAGCTGTTCGACGACAAAACCATCGATGCCGTCACCGTCGCTACCCCAAACCAGTGGCACGCGCTGATGACCATCTGGGGTTGCCAGGCAGGCAAAGACGTCTATGTTGAAAAGCCGGCCTCGCATAACCTGTGGGAGGGACGCCAGATGGTGCGCGCAGCGCAGAAGTACAACCGCATGGTGCAGCACGGAACTCAAATCCGCTCCGCCGTGGCCATCCGCAACGCCATGGACAAGATTCACAACGGACTGCTCGGCGACGTCTACATGGCCCGCGGTCTGTGCTTTAAATGGAGGGATACCATCGGCCACGCGCCTCCCAGCACTCCACCGCCGGGTCTTGACTACAACCTGTGGCAAGGTCCGTCGCCCGAACACGTGTTCACCAAAAACAGATTCCTCTATAACTGGCATTGGTTCTGGTGGTATGGCAACGGGGACATCGGCAATCAGGGCGTCCACCAGATCGACGCCGCCCGCTGGGGCATGGGCCTGAAATTCCCCAACAAGATTTCCGCCGTCGGCGGGCACTTTATGTTTGACGACGACCAGCAGACTCCCAACACCCTGCACGTCGGATATGAATATCACATGCCCACCGGTAAACCGAAGATGATCGAATTCGAGGTGCGGCACTGGATCACCAACAACGAGGCGAGAATTGGAACGCCGTTCATGGGAACTCCGCTTCCGAAACGTGCTGCCAATGCACCGAAGATCGGCCCCCTTTCCGGCAGCCATAACACGGTCGGCGACATCTTCTATGGCTCCAAAGGATACATGGCGATGGGCGACGAAGATGCAGACACCTATCACACCTGGATGGGCAAGGACCAGGAACCCGGCCCGACGGAACACCAGGGCGGAAGCCACTTTGCCAACTGGATCGATTGTGTCCGCAGCCGGCGTGCTCAGGACCTGCACGCCCCCATCGAGGAAGGATACATTTCCGCCGGGCTCATGCAGCTGGCCAATGCCTCCTATCGCGTAGGCCGCACTCTGGAATTCAATCCTGAGACGGAAGAGGTGATCGGAGACAAAGAAGCGGCCCTGATTCTGCGCGACGGCGACCGCGGCTATCGTGCGCCTTTCGTTGTTCCAAAAAATGTGTAGGGGGCTTCTTTAGCTTGTGGTTCAAGGCGGGCAGTGCCGAAGGGCCGGCGCTGCCTGCCGGCAATCCTTCAGGAAACCACCGGCATCGCAGCTTCACGAAGGAATTTCGCCGACTCCTCAGGCGGGGTCGGATTAATGTGGAATCCGGTGCCCCACTCAAATCCCGCAATCTTGGTCAGCTTGGGCATGATTTCCAGATGCCAGTGGTAATGCTCGTTGGGGCTCTCCGGTATCGGCGAGGTGTGGATAATGAAGTTGTAAGCCGGGAAGTCAAGGACCTTATCCAGACGCATCAGCATGTCTTTCAGAATCACAGCCAACTGCTCGAATTCCTGCCTCTGCGAGTCCTCAAAAGCGGACTGGTGAACGCGGGGCATAATCCAGATTTCAAATGGGAACCGCGGGGCGAATGGCGCCACGGCAATGAAGGCCGGCGTGTCGGCAATCACCCGGATGCCGCTTTCTGATTCCTGCCGGATGATGTCGCAAAAAATGCAGCGCTCCTTGAAATTGAAGTAGTCGCGCGCGCCGTCCGTTTCCTCGCGCACCCGCTTGGGAACAACCGGCAGGGCGATCAGTTGTGAGTGAGTGTGTTCGAGTGAGGCTCCCGCAGCTTCACCATGATTTTTGAAAATCATGATGTACTTGAACCGGCGGTCCTTCTTGAGGTCCAGGATCCGGTCCCGGTAGGCCCACAGGACGTCTTCAATCTGGCGGGGTGAAAGCATGGCCAGGGTCTTTTGATGGTCGGGAGTTTCAATGATGACCTCGTGAGCGCCGATGCCACTCATCTTGTCATAAAGGCCTTCACCCTGGCGGCTCAGAGAGCCCTCAATGCCCAGGGCCGGAAACTTGTTGGCCACCACCCTCAAAGACCATCCGGGCGAATTACGCAAGCTCCCGTCGCTGCGGTAGGCAATGATTTCCGGAGGAGTTTTCGCCTCATTCCCGTAGCAAAACGGGCAGAAACCCGAACCATGAATCTGGACTTTGTCCCGAACAAAATCGGAAGGCCGCTTGGCGCGTTCCGTGGCGATAATCACCCAGCGGCCCGTGATAGGATCTTTCCTGAGCTCAGGCAAGGTTACGACTCCTTCGGCTGCGAGTTTCCAGGCGACAGGATGAGGAGTTCGCTATTCCCTGAACGCATCCTTGATCACCCGGACCTGATACCCTCTTGCAGGGTCCCACAAGACGCTTGCGATATCAAATCGGTATGCAGCCGGTTGCCGTTTCAGTCGCCGCATATATTCCCAGGCGCTGTTGACAATCCGTTTCTGCTGGTCATGACTGAGGGCCGTCTCGGGACGGCCAGCTTGTTCGCCGCTCCGTGTTTTTACTTCGATGAAAGCCAGAACCGGACCATCCCAGCCAACCATGTCCAACTCTCCCGCCCGGCCACGCGGCCTTCGGTTCCGGGCAACGATGGCATATCCCGCATGGCGAAGGTGCCAATACGCCAGCGTCTCACCCCGAGCGCCGACTTTCAAGTGCCGGGCTGTCGCACCGGGTTTGATGGGGAGTCCTTCACGGCCAGCGGCTGTGGCAAGCCGCTTCTCTCTCCGAACCAATGCGCCGTAGACCAGACGGGCAACCCAGTCCAATGCTTCCCAACCTCATTTCGACACTTCTTCGATCACCTGGCCCAGAACGTCCACTGCAAAGTCCGCCTGGTATTGTTCCACAACCAGAGGCGGCATCAGACGGATGGTGCTATCCCCGCAGCCCAGCACCAGGAGGCCAAGCTCGAAGGCGCGCTGGATGACCCGCTGGCGTAACTTTGGATACGGCTCACGACTGGCCTGGTCTTTCACCAGCTCAATGCCAATCATCAGTCCTTTGCCCCGGACGTTGCCGACGTTGCGGTACTTCGCAGGCCAGCCCTGAACGCGGTCCAGGATGTACTTGCCCATTCTGTCCGCGTTTGCAATGTACTTTTCTTCCAGCAGGCGGATGGTTTCAAGCGCCGCGGCACACGCCACAGGGTTTCCCCCGAAGGTCGAGGCGTGAGCTCCCGGCGGCCAGTTCATGATGTCGGCCCGGGCAACCGTCAGGCCCAGCGGCATTCCAGACGCAATGCCCTTCGCCGTCACCAGTATGTCCGGCACAATGCCGGAGTGTTCGCAGGCCCACATGCGGCCCGTGCGCCCCATGCCGGTCTGAATTTCATCCGCGATCAGCAGAATCCCGTGTTGTTCTGTCAGCTTGCGAAGCTCGGGAAGAAAACCCTCCGGCGGCACGATGTAGCCGCCTTCACCCTGGATGGGTTCAACCACAACAGCGGCAACTTCTTCCGGAGGAACCGACGTTTTAAAAAGCTTCTTAATGGCTTCCACGCCACTGCAATCGCACTCCCCCGCCGGGTGCCTGTTGACGCACCGGTAAGGGTTCGGATAAGGAACGTGGCTGACGCCGGACAGCAGCGGACCGAAGCCGTTCCGCTGGACCGCCTTGCTGGCGGTCAATGAGAGAGAGCCGAACGTGCGCCCGTGAAAGCACCCCAGGAAGGCGATGAAACGATGCCGCCGGGTGTGAAAACGCGCCAGCTTCATTGCAGCCTCAATGCCCTCGGTGCCGGAGTTGGCAAAGTGAACGCGCTTGGGGAAGTCTCCCGGTGTAATCGCAGTGATTTTTTCGGCCACTTCAGTCAGCAGGGGATAATAAAAATCCGTCCCCGACATGTGGATCAGGGTAGCGGCCTGTTGCTGGATGGCCCGGACAACGTCCGGATGACAGTGGCCGGTGGAGACCGAGGCAATCCCCGCGCTGAAATCCAGAAAGAGGTTGCCGTCCACGTCCTCCACCATCATGCCGCTGCCCCGTTTTGCCACCATGGGATAATCACGGCCATACGAGGGCGAAACCAGGCGGTGATCCAGGTCCAGGATCTTCTGCGCCTCCGGCCCGGGCAGGGGTGTTTTAATTTCGGGCAAACCATTTTTCATAGAAGTTCCTTCGCAGCATCCTCAAGGACCATGCAATCCTGCATGGCATATGAGAAAAAATGACTTCACAAGACAAAATCTCAGGTCAGTAGCAGATGGGATTGCCGGTCACTTTCGCTTCCAGCGGGTACCCGCCTTGGTGTCTTCCACCAGCACTCCGCCGTTCTGCAACTCATCACGAATCTGGTCGGCTCGGGCAAAATTTCCCTGGCCCCGCACCGCTTCGCGTTCAGAAAGCAGTCTCTCAATTTCTTCATCGCTTAGAGTTTCGACAAGGGCTTCCTCCTGTTTCCCGTTCGCTGCGGAGGCTTGTTCCGAAGCAAGCTCCTGCTCGCTCTTCATCAAACCGAACTGCCGGAGCCTGGCCTGGTCGTTGTCCTCAAGCACGGCGAATATGCGATCCCATCGCGCCAGGGTGTCCAGGAACGCCGCGCGGTTTCCATCCTGGAACTTGTTCTGGTCCATGGCCGTGTTGCCTTCGCGAACCATCTCAAAAATGGCAGCCAGCGCCTCAGCAGTGTTCAGATTGTCAGCCAGCGCTTCTTCAAACTTCCGGCGCGCGGCGCCGGCGGCTTCTTCAAGCTCTGCACTCTTCCCTGCGGCAAACTCTTCCTTCGTCAGTCGATAATGGAAATTCCGGAGGCGCTCAACCGACTGCCTTGCCTGGTGCAGGCCATCGAAAGTAAAGTTCAGCAGGCTTCGATACGGGACAGAGGCCAGCAGATAACGAATCGCCGTGGGCCGGTAACCCTTGGCGATCAGGTCACGCAGCGTATACACGTTGCCCAGTGACTTGGACATCTTCTCGCCATTCACCACCAGGTGCTCGCCGTGCAGCCAGTAACGCACAAAAGGCTTGCCCGTCGCCGCCTCACTCTGCGCAATTTCGTTTTCATGGTGGGGAAAGACCAGATCGACTCCACCCGAATGGATGTCAAACGTCTCGCCCAGATACTTCATTGACATCACTGAACACTCAATGTGCCAGCCAGGCCGGCCCGGCCCCAGCGGAGTATCCCAAAAAGGTTCGCCCTCCTTCGCAGCTTTCCACAGAACAAAGTCACGGACGTTAGCCTTGTCATATTCGTCGGAGTCTACCCGCGCACCGGCACGTATCCCCGAAAGGTCAATCCTGGAAAGTTTGCCGTAATCCGAAAAGTTTTCAACCCGGAAGTAGTAGGAGCCGTCGCTCTTGTAGGCGTAACCTTTCTTCTCCAAGGCCTGGATCAGCTTCACCATGTCATCGATGTGATCCGTGGCCCGGACCACGATTTCCGGTTTTTCAAGGTTCAGAAGCTGCCTGTCAACATTAAACGCTTCAATGAATTGGTTGGTGTAATCCCGCAGGCTGAGCCCGGCGGCCTTGGCATTGCGGATGGTCTTATCGTCCACATCCGTCAGGTTCATCACCTGAGTGACTTCGTAATCCTGATATTGGAGGAAGCGTCTTAGGATGTCCTGAAAAACAAAGGTGCGGTAGTTGCCGATATGGGCGTATCCGTAAACCGTCAGGCCGCAGGTGTACATCCGAACCTTTTTGTCTTCCAGGGGTTGGAATTCTTCCACCCTGCCGGCCAGCGTGTTGTAGAAGCGTAGCGCCATCGTATTGATATCACACGGATAGAGGAATCTTTCATTCTATCGACGCGCTCAAAGCCCGTCAAGAATGCGCTCCGGTGCGGCCGGGCTCTTCCGTTGAAGAGACGGGGTTCTGAATGGAAGTCTTGAAGTTTTCGGTGATGTACAGGCCCGGCAGGGAGGGCAACTTTAGGCCTACACAACGGTTACTTTGATTCCGACCTTCTCCAGAGACCGCAACTCGCTCTTTCCAATACCCGAGTCTGTAATCACTTCATCAATCGACGCCGGAGGCACAATCAGGCACAGACTCCGCCGCCCGATTTTGCTGGAATCGCACACCATCACCACCCGCCGTGCTATCTCCACCATCACGCGATTGACCTTGGCCTCCAGCAGGTTCGGTGTTGTCAGGCCATACTCAACGTCAAACCCATCAACCCCAAGGAAAAGGATGTCAGCTTGCAGTTGCCGCAGGGTTTCTTCGGCAAGCGGCCCCACCAGAGAAAATGACCGCTCCCGCAGGATGCCACCGGTCAGAATCAATTCCATCGGCGTGGGCGCCAGTTCTGCGGCAATGTTGACGGCGTTGGTAATGATGGTCAGATCCCGATGCTGGCGAAGTGCCCGCGCCACTGCCGTGGTCGTTGTCCCGGAATCCAGCAAGACGGATTGCCCTTCTTTCACCATGGCCCCCGCGGCCTCGCCGATCCGGCGTTTCTCATCCTGACGAACATTTTCCTTTTCTTTAAGACTGGGATCGATGAGCGTACCGCCGCCGGCCGGAAGTCCTCCGCCATGGGCCCGCTGAATAAGTCCTTCGGTATGGAGAATTTTCAGGTCGTTGCGGATGGTGACATGGGAGGTATCGAACCGGTCCGCCAGTTCGCGAACCAGAACCCGGCCTTCGCGCGCTAAGATTTCAAGAATTGCCCGTCGACGTTCTTCGGCCAGCATAATTATTTTTTCCTTTCAATGCTTCAGATTAAAGTTGCATTGTTTTTAATGCCTTTCGTGTTGTTTGTCAAAGCAATTTCCCGGCAATTGGGGATCTCTGGCGCCCACCTGGCAGCCCAGATCTTCAAAACGCACCATGAGGGGACCCGCACGCGGCACGCCCGCACGCTTTTCTGAGCTCCTCTGGGTTTGCCACTGCTTTAATCCAACCAGCAAACCGTTTGCAGATAGACGACAGATCATTCCAGGATTAAACTCAACGGGAAACCTGAAAGGAACCCTGACGACAATGAAACGTGTTGTGCGCAATCCCGACTCTTTGAAGTACGTGCTGGACCACCATCATTCTCCCCTCATGGAGGTTGAGACAGGCGAACCCTTCATTCTGGAAACTGAAGACGCCCCTTCAGCAACCTACCGCAATCCGGAAGACGCCGCGCATCTTGTGGACGCCTGGTACCTGAACTATTCGCCTCCCATGGCCAATCCGGTTACAGGCCCCGTCTATGTTCGAGGCGCTGAGCCCGGCGACACGCTGGTGGTGGAGATTGAAAAGCTGGAACTCGATGAACAGAGCGTCACCTACTGGCGTCCCGGGCACAAACCTCTGGGAGACTCCGCCCGATGGAGAGAGTTGAGCACGCCGACTTTTGCCATCGGCCGCCACGAAAAAAGCGACGTGGTCCTCGATGAGGCGGTCACCTGGGAAGAGGGCCAGGCCCGTCGCCATCCGCTGGGCCTGCGCTTTCCTCAGTCACCCTTTATCGGAACCATTGCCGTGGCGCCAGAGCGCGAAGTCGCAACCCCAGGTCTTGGCCAGGGGAGCTGGGGCGGCAACATGGACGTCCGAGACATCCGTCCGGGCACACGCATCCTGATTCCCTGCTACCACCCCGGGGCGCTGCTCTACGTGGGCGACGTCCACGCCTGCCAGGGCGACACCGAATTCTACGGGACCGCCATGGAAACCCGAAGCACAGTGACGCTGCGCTGCGAGGTCATCAAGGGAAAAAGCAAACCCTTTGTGCGACTCGAAAAGCAGGAAAGCCTGATCTCGCTGGCCTGTGCCAAGCCGCTGGAAGAGGCCGTCTGGCGCGCCAGCATCCAGTTGATGGAATGGCTGATGGGGGACTACGGATGCTCCCAGCGCATGGCTTACCTGCTGATCGGCGTCAATCCCGACTTTCGCATCAACGTCTACCAGATGGCTCCCATCTCGAGCCTGCAATACACCGCCGGCGCGGAAATATTGAAGAAATCCATCCCTGGTTATCGTTGAGAGTGGAGTAAGAGACTCTTACGGGAAGGAGTGGCCACCCAAAGAATTGGGGTGAGCGACGGGACTCGAACCCGCGACATCCAGATCCACAATCTGGAGCTCTACCGACTGAGCTACGCTCACCACAAGGTGGTTGAATTTTGACGCCTCATCTTATCTAACCATTGAGACGCTGAAAGTGTCAACGGAAAGCAAAGCTTCGAAACAGCACTGGCGCCGCAAGGCCTGCTCTCCGACCCTGCGGAACTTGTTTTTGCGCCACACGCAAACCGCGACGCTGGAAAGCGAACGGTACGCGACTGCCATCAGGCAGGATCAATGGGTGATCAGGATCTTCTTGTCGCTCTTGTTGACCGGAACTTCCTGAAGTTCGGTGGGCTGCTGGCAGCAGACGCACCTTCCGGGACCCAGGCCCACGATGTTGCAGGTCTCGCAGAAATAGCGGACCCGATAGACCTCACCGTGGTGGATGGTAAAGATGTTGTCCACCCGGAAATTACCGTCCGCCTGGAACTCGCCTTTCAGCCGGACTTCGTCATTTCGAAGCCGCTTGTCCTCGAGCGTCCGGAATATATATTCGTAACGGCCCGCCAGAGGAACCTGTTTTTCAGCGGTCTTCACCACCGGCCCGGTACCCTGGATGAACAGCAGCTTCCCTTGCACCGTCTGCTGGGCATTCTGTATGTCTGCCGCACGGGCCTGAGGGGCGGCAACCCCCAGCGCCACTGCGAACGAAAATAAAAGGACGAACCCGCAACGGCACAGTCGCGCCGCCACCGCTTCCCGTCCGTGAGTTGACAACGCTCGTGGTTCTCTCAACTACATGCCACCTTCCGCCTGCTGCCTTCTGCGCCCGGCCCTAACCCTGAAACTGGCCGACCAGCACAATCGCCAGCGGCAACTTCCCACCGCCAGATCCAAGCGCCGTTTCCATCTGCAGCGCCCAGTTCTGGGAATAATCCTGGAACACCGCCGGAAATGTCTTGTCCGAATCGCTCACCGCATCCATCAGCATGATGCCGGGATGCCCGGTGTCGGTGGAATCGCGCGACAGCTTGACGGCGTCGGTGAAGGTCACGGCCTTGGTGCCGTCCGTATCCTTGGCCGCGGGAACCAGCAGCAGAAAATCGCGGAACTGGCTGACACCCATATGGTTACCGTCCTCCGGAACCAATTCATATCGGAGGGTGTAATAACCCGCCTTGACGGCCTGCCCCCGGAAGTCTTTGGTGGCTTCCGGAAAGTGGATGACGCCTACCAGCGACCCCTGCGCAATCTTGCCGTAGAGGACGTTCGCGGCCGTATCAGGATTCGCGGCCGGAGTGAGGTCCTTGCGCAGCCACACTTCCGACAGCACCTTGCCTGCACTGTCCAGCAGGCTTTGCCCCTGGGACTGAAGGGTCCCCTGGATCGCCTGGTTCACATCGCCTCCTGGCAGTCCTTGGGTCGCCTGAATCTTATAGGTGCCTTGCGCAAAGGCAGCAACACTGAGAGCCAGAAAAGAAGCTACTGAAAAAGCTACAAGCCGTCGCATCTCGAACCTCCCTGGTTAACTTGCCGGAATTTCACACCAACAGGACGGGAAGCAGACACACTCCCCGTATCCCGTTTTCAAAGCATATTTCTGCAGCATCCCTTTACGCGTCAGTCGGAAAAGGTGCCTACAAACGCGCTGCGGGCGTCCCGGTTGTTCCACACGACGCCAAGGCCTTTGCCGTTGAACGCATCTTCCTGGCTGAACGCCGGCATGGACCCCTCAATCCTGGTGAGGGGCGGATAATAGACCGTCTCATTGCCGCACATAATATCGCCCTGGCACAGAGGCCTCGTCTTCACCACGGCAAGATCGCCTGCCTTCAATACATCGATTCCGTGGTCCGTCCCTTTGCCCACTTCAAGCGAGACCGGCGCGATGTCCACGCGAACCACGTGGCCCACCAGCTTTCCAGCTCTCGCCTTTGCGAAATCGACCAGAGCTTTCCTCTGCTGCGCCGTCGCTTTGTGGTCGAGAATCAGCACCGACTCACTCGGCAGAGGATTGCGATAGGGATCGCCCAGCGTGGCGCTGGCCTTTACCACCGCCACCACCGTCAATCCGCTTACATCCGTTCCTTGCCAGGTTCCCTTATTAATTTTCCACGCCAGGATCGCCTGCTTTCCGGTCAGGTCAACTTCTGAATTGGCATAGCAAGGTCCCGTCCAGACATCTGCGTTTCTGACTTCGAGATAATCTCCGGTAACGGCGGCTTTACCTGGAACAACCGCTAGCCCCACCAGAATCAGCGCCGCCAGACTCGCCCCAAAAATCTTGCGCATATTTGCCTCCTTCAACTACTGATACGTTGCCCCATCCAATAGACACATTTTAGCTCAGAACGAAAAGACGCACCAATCGTATGATGCCCCGGAGGCCCATCAGGTTACGTGGCAATGGAGATGAAATCATGGCGAGCGTGGAGCGTGCACACTCCCGTGCACACGCTCACAATCTGACCATACAACCGGCAGGCAGGTCGCCGGCAGCTTACAGAGGGTCGTAGCAGCCCCGGCCGGGCTTGCAGCTTTCGGGTTCAGCAGCCTGGCCGTCCGGTCCCAGGCAGGTATGGGTATGGACGCACCAGTGGATGCCGCTGCTCATGCTCGGAATCCTGGGATCAGGTTCAGCGTGGGTAAACATTTCCTTCGAATGAAGGCAACGGCACGCGGCATGACCGACGATGTTCAGCTTCAAAGGTTCAGCCATAATCACGCTTCTCCTTTCACAGCGCGCATCAGGGCACGCTTCACGGCCACGCGGGCAAGTTGCACCTTGTAACCGTTCTGGCTCAGGGGTGTTGCCTGGCTCACCGCGGCCTTGCCCGCGGCATCAGCAACTTCTTCTGAAAGGTTTTTTCCTTCGAGCGCCTGCTCCGCTTCCGGAGACGGCCAGGGCATGGGCGCCACGTGTCCCAGAACGATGCGGGCGCTCTTCACAGTGTCTCCGCTCATTTGCAGGGCGACGGAGGCCCCCACCAGAGGCCAGTCAAGGCCCTCCCTTTCGCGGATTTCATACGTCGCGGTTTTCGCCGAGCCGCCAGGCACCGTGATCTCCGTCAGAATTTCGTCCGGCTTCATCGCGTATTCGCGTTCGCCTTCCGATTTCGGCGTGGTGTAGAACTTGCTAAGTTCCACTTCGCGGTGTCCGTTCGGACCCTGCAGCGTCACTTTGGCGTCCAGGGCAATCAGGATAGGGGCCAGGCTGGAAGGATTCACAAAGTAGGCCGGCCCGGAATTTCCCAGAATGGCCGAGTAGTAATTCTGGCCGTCCGGGATCAGCGACTTGCCATCGTGCTGCGCCAGCAGCCCGTAACCATTGCGGAAGTACCAGTCACGCGGACGCTGGAGAAGTTCCCCGCCGACGGTTCCCATGTGGCGCATCTGCTCGCCGCGAATGCCATCGGCCGCCTGCACCAGCCCGGGAAAGGCCTGCCGGGCTTCTTGGGAGTCTAATAGCTGGCGGATGGTGACCATCGCTCCCAGCCGCAATCCTGAGCCTGATGAACCCTGGATGCGGTCCAGCGCCTTCACATTTTTCAGGCTCACCACTCGTTTGGGAGTCACCACCCGGTCCTTCATGGCGCTGACCAGGTCGGTTCCTCCAGCCATGACTTCCGTGCCGCCCCAGGTGCTTCCCAGCAGCTTGACGGCGTCCTGCACGCTCCTTGGACTTGCATATTCGAAAGCTTCCATCAGGCCATCGCTCCTTTCTCAAGTGCCGCAAGGACCTTGTCAGGGGTCAGTGGAAGGGTGGGTATCCGCACGCCAATCGCGTTGGTAACGGCGTTGGCGATAGCCGCGCCGGGAGAAATCACCGGCGGCTCGCCCAGTCCGATCACGCCGCGCTCGTCGTATCCGGGTCCCGTCATCATGTGAACCTTGAATTCGCCAATGTCGCCGATGGTAGCCAGCTTGTAGAACTCCATGTTCGGGTTCAGCATCACACCGAGCGTTTCGTCCATCACCTTCTGCTCAAACAGCGAGTAGCAAACGCCCATGATCAGCGCTCCGAACACCTGGCTTTCCGCCGTCTTCACGTCGATGATCAGTCCGCAATCCTGCGCGGCGATGATGCGGTTGATTTTCACCAGGCCGGTTTCCGTGTCCACCGAAACATCGGCAATCTGGACGCCGCCCACGCCGCTGTCACCCAGGTGGCAGGGGCCGGGATTCTTGCCCTTGGTCTCAATGGTTTTCACGCCCAGTTTGGCGCAGGCCTGTTTCCAGGTGAGACCCTTCGAGGGATCGCTCTTCACCCGGATTTTGCCCTGCCAGGCTTCAAGTTCCGCGGGCTGAGCGCCCAGAGCGGGCGCCACGGCGGCGAACAATTCGTCCCGTGCGTCGAGCGCCCCGCGTCGCGTTGAATTGGAAACCCCGCCCACCGTGGTGCTGCCGCCACTGGCGCCAGACATCGGATACTTGCTGTCACCGATGTCCACTCGGATGGCATCCACCGGAAGGCCCAGAGTCTCCGCCACCGTAATGGCGATAACCGTCCGGGTGCCGGTGCCCAGGTCCTGGCTTCCCAGCTGGACCGTCACGGAGCCGTCGGGCCGCACGATAACGTTGCAGTTGCTGGTATGGCCACGCCCACCCCAGGTGTGCAGGCTGACGCCCATACCGCGTTTGATGTGGCCGGGGGTTTTGTCTCCTCGCGGGTGCCAGTTCTTTTTCCAATCCGCCAGTTCCGCGGCCTTATCCAGCTCTTCCGAATAGCCTTTTCTCAGGACCGGCGGCGCCAGGTTAACGTTCTTCTTCAGCAGTTCAATCGGGTCCATCTGAAGTTTGTGCGCCAGGTCGTCGAGGGCGGCCATGGTAATCAGGCAGCCCTGGGGATGGTTCGGGGCCCGCCAGGCGCGCGCACCGCCGATGTTGGTCAGAACGGCCGTATGCTTCCAGTGGCGGTTGGGCGGCTCAATCACGTAAGGCAGCGGAGGATGTCCCGCCGTCCCAACGCCGCCGGTCCCCCAGGAGTCGGAGTCCCACGCCGTCAGCGTGCCGTCCTTCTTGGCCGCAACCCGGACTTTCGCGTAGGCTGAAGGCCGCGCGCCGGCCATCTCCAGTTCAGTGTCGCGGTCCAGCATCAGGCGGACAGGGGCGCCGCCCGCCATCTGGGAAAGCTGCGCGGCCTCAATTCCCCACCGGTCGGGAGAAAACTTGCTTCCAAACCCGCCACCGATGTACTGGCAGATGGTCTCGATGTTGTTGTCGTCAACTTCCACCTTTTTCAGGCGCAGACCCTGGCCAAACTGCCCGGGACCTCCGGAAACGTTTTGAGTGGATACCCACGTCTTCAAAGTCTTGGGATCGGTCCACTCCGCGACGCTTCCGTGCGACTCCAGGCAGCAATGAGTAATCACCGGCAGCCCGTAAAAGCCTTCGGAAACCACGGAGTCAGGGTCCTGGAAAGCTTGGGCGGGGTCACCCGTCGTCTGCTCACCAGCTTCCTTGGTTCGGCCCGCGGCCCCGGCCTTTTCCAGGTCTTCGTCGCGCACCAGGTGAGGGAGCTGCTCATATTCAACCTTGATCAGGCGAACGGCGTCTTCTGCGATCTCTTCGGTGACGGCCGCAACCACTGCAACTTCATCCCCCGCCCACTGGATTTCGTCTCCGGCAGGGTGAACAACCAGCACCGCTTTCACACCCGGAAGCTTCTTCGCGGCGGAAACATCGATCGAAGTAATTTTGGCGTGCGCATACGGGCAGGTGCAGAGCTTGGCAATCAGTCTTCCGGAAGAATTTTGGTCATAAGTGTATCTTGCCCGGCCGCTGGACTTCTCCGGACCGTCAATCCGATCGATTCGTTTACCAATCAGTTCGCGATGGCTCGCGTCCGGCCAGTCATATTTACAGGTTGCCATTGGCGCCTCCCTTCACACCGGCAGCTTGAAGAACCGCGTGCCGGATTCCCCGGTAAGTTCCACATCGGCAAATATTTCCTCCCAGGTTCTTGTCAATCTCTTCCACCGTCGGATGGTGGTCCCGCTCCAGATAAGCCGTGCAGGCCATCACAAAGCCCGGTGTGCAGAATCCACATTGCTGGGCGTCGTGCTCGACGAAAGCTTCCATCACCGGCGTGAGCTTGTCGTCTTTGGCAAGCCCCTCGATGGTTGTAATGTTGTGCCCTTCGGCTTCGATCGCCAGCACCGTACAGGCATAAACGGGCTTACGATCCAACATCACCGTGCAGGCTCCGCAGGTGGCGCGGTCACACACCTTCTTGGAGCCGGTGATGTCCAGATGGTCGCGCAGGGCATCCAGCAGAGTCACTCGCGGCTCAAGATTCAGCTTGTGAGCCTTGCCATTGATGCGAAGGGTTACGGGAACCGCTCCAGGCCCTACAAATCCAGCCGCCGGTCCCGGAGGGGCGGCGCTTGCGACGGTGCTGCCGACCAGCAGCCCGCCTGATACCGTGACGCCGGCTCCCTTCAGGAAATCCCGGCGCGTCAACTCCGGCTTTTCTGAGCCGGTCTTTCGTTGCCGGTCATCTTTCCGTCTCATAGTGGGCTCCTTCTTGAGGTTTTAAGTTCCGCCAGCTTCTTAACGCAGAATCTGAACACCGTGACGATAATTCGACCTCAACCGGTCCGATTGTGTAAAGATGGCCGTATTATAACACTTGATTATTTTCTAACTACGAATTTCTGAAACACGCCGCAATTTTTCTGAATCCTCTTAACGCGCGCCAGTGCCGTCACTGGTTTCCGCCAGAACCGACTCCGGAACCGGGGTTGGAGCTTCCATTTCAAACTTGGAAGGCCGGCGATGAATATGCCTGCCCAGCCAGCGCTGGAACTGGTCCAGGTACGTGTAATAGACCGGTGTGATGTAAAGCGTAATGATTTGCGAGAAGACCAGACCACCCACCACAGCCAGACCCAGAGGCCGCCGCGATTCAGCGCCTGCGCCCAGCCCCAGGGCGATGGGCATAATGCCCATAAAAGCGGCGCCGGTGGTCATCATGATGGGGCGAAATCGGACGGTGGCGCCGTGGTAAATCGCTTCCGCCGTCGACATTCCGGCATTCTTCTCGGATTCCATGGCAAAGTCAATCATCATGATGGCGTTCTTTTTGACGATGCCGATCAGCATGATGACACCGACAAAACCATACAGGTCCAGTTCCATGTGGAAGGCCATCAGCGTGACCAGCGCGCCCAGGGCGGCCGAAGGCAAGCCTGAAAGGATGGTGATGGGATGGATGAAACTTTCATACAGAATGCCCAGGACCAGATAAATCACCAGCACCGTGGCCAGCAGCAGGATGCCCAGGCCCACCAATGACGATTGAAACTGCTGGGCGGTCCCTTCAAAATTCGCGCTGATATCGGCGGGCAGTGTTCCCTGTGCGATCTGGTTCACTCCTGTGACCGCATCGCCCAGCGCCACTCCGGGCGCCAGGTTAAATGAGATGGTCACGGAAGGCAGCTGACCGAAGTGGTTGACGGAAAGCGGGCCCAAACCTTCCGAGATGGACGTGACCGTGTTGAGAGGAATCAGTTGCCCGTTGGAGGAACGGATGTAAAGCAGGGAGAGATCATCCGGGTTGGCCTGATATTGCGGCTCCAGCTCCGAAATCACCCAGTACTCATTATTCGGCGCATAGATGGTTGAGATCCGGCCTCCGCCATAGGCCGTAGCCAGCGCATCCTCAATCTGGTAAGGCGTCACCCCCAGCGCCTGGGCCTTGTCACGGTCAATGCGGAGGTTGACCTGCGGGTTGTCAATCTGCAGGTCGGAGGTAACATCCTGGAAGCCGGGAAGCTTGCGGATCTGGGCCTCGATTTTTCCGGCAACCGCATAAAGCTCCCTGGTGTCCGGGCCCTCCAGAGTGTACTGATACTGGCTCTTGGTCAGGTGCGCGCTGAGCTGGATAGGAGGCGGATTCTGCATGAAGACAAAAATACCCGGAATGGCGGCCAGTTTGGGACGCAATTGCTGAATGACATCGTCCGTGCTCACCAGCCGGTATTCGGGTCCAAAGGATTTATGGGGAAGGTGGAAGAAGTTCGCAAGCCCCGCCTTGAACTCCATGACCGCAGAAGGGCGTGCCTTCAAATGGGAGAAGAAGATTCCGGAATTGCCTCCGCCGGAAGGCCCGCCCGCCCCGGCCAGCGCAAAGACCGTGGCCACATTCGGGTTCTTTCGAACGACCGCGGAAACCTCCTGCTGATACTTCTTCATCTGTTCGAATGAAGTGCCCTGGGCCGCCATACTGAAAGCAAAAATGGCTCCGCTGTCTTCGCTGGGCAGAAACCCTTTGGGAATCCGCACAAACAGATATCCGGTCAGCACCAGAATCAGGATGGAAGCGATCAGAACTGCAAACCGGTGCCGCAGAGCCTTCCGCAAACTCCAGTCATAGCCCTGGAGCATATAATTAAAATAGCGCTCGGAACGTTCAAACAACTTGCTGTGTTTTTGCTCCCGCGGATGCCGAAGGAAGCGGCTGCAAAGCATGGGGGTCAAGGTCAAAGACACCAGGCCGGAAACCAGGACCGCGGCCATGATGGTCACCGCAAACTCGTGCAGCAACCGCCCCATGATGCCGCTCATGAAGAGCACCGGAATGAAGACGGCGGTCAACGAAAGGGTCATGGAAAGGATGGTGAAGCTGATCTCCCGGGAGCCCTTCAGGGCGGCTTCCATCACGCCTTCGCCCTGTTCCATGTGCCGGACAATGTTCTCCAGCATCACGATGGCGTCATCCACCACAAAGCCCACGGCGAGCACCAGGGCCATCAGCGATAAATTGTCCACCGTATAGCCCGCCAGATACATCACGGCAAAGGTGCCGATGATCGACATGGGCAGCGCCAGGCTGGGGATGATGGTGGCGGACACGTTGCGCAGGAAGATAAAGATGACCAGGATCACCAGACACAGCGTCAGGTAGAGCGTGAACTTGACGTCATTAATGGAGTCCCGGATGGTCTGGGAACGGTCGTATTGAATCTGGAAATTAATGGAGGCTGGAAATTCCGAACGGAAGCTGGGCAGCAGTTTCCGGATGTTGTCCACCACCTCAACGGTGTTGGTTCCCGGCTGGCGCTGGATAGCCAGGACCATGGCCCGGTGCGTGCCAAACCACATCGCGACCTTGTCGCTTTGGCTGCCGTTCAGCACGTTGGCAACTTCGTCCAGGCGGACCGGAGCGCCATTGCGATAGGCAATGATGACCGGACGGTAAGCGGCGGCGTCATTCAACTGGCCTTCGGCCTGCACCACAAAAGACTTATGGGTGCCGTAGAGAGTGCCCGTCGGCAGGTTCACGTTGGCGTTCCGGATGGCCTGGGTGGCTTCGTCGATGCCAATCTTGCGCGCCGCCAGGGCCTTGGGGTCAAACTGCACGCGCACCGCATACTTCTGCTCGCCGAACACCCGCACCTGCGCCACGCCGCTGATCATCGAGATGCGCTGCGCCATCATGGTGTCCGCGTATTCACTGGTCGTATAGAGGGGAAGGGTGTCGGACCACACCGACATGTAAATAATCGGCTGGTCGGCGGGGTTCACCTTGCGGAACGTCGGCGGCGACGGCATGTTGGGAGGAAGCTGGCCCTGGGCCTGCGTGATCATGGACTGAACGTCCTGCGCGGCCGCGTCGATGTTCCGGCTCATGTCAAATTGCAGGCTGATCTGGGTGCTGCCCTGCGTGTTGGTGGACGACATGGAATCGAGACCGGCGATGGTGGAGAACTGCCGCTCCAGCGGTGTCGCCACTGACGAAGCCATGGTTTCAGGGCTGGCGCCGGGCAGGCCGGCGCTCACCGTGATGGTGGGATAATCAACGCTGGGCAGATCGCTGACCGGCAGAAAGCGATAGGCCATGACGCCGAACAGCAGGATGCCCAGCATCAACAGGGTTGTCATCACCGGACGACGAATAAAGGGTTCAGAAAGGTTCATGAGGTGCTTTCCTGCTTGGAGGCAGCTTCGCTCCGGGCAGAAACCCTGGCGCCCGGAAAGAGCCGCAGTTGCCCGTTGGTCACCACCGTTTCGCCGGGATGGAGTCCCTGGTCCACAATCGTCAATCCACTGAGAGTTTCGCCCACCGTCACCGGTCGATAATCAGCCGTGTGGTCAGCTTTGACCACGTAGACGTATTGCCCCTGCTCCCCCGTCTGCACGGCCTGCGACGGCACCACCGTGGCGTTCCGGTTCACCGTGAGGTCGAGGACCACGTTGACAAACTGGCCCGGCCACAGGCGCCGGTCGCGGTTTGCAAACGTTCCCTTCAGCTCAATGGTTCCCGTATTGCTGTCCACCGTATTGTTGATAAAACTCAGCATTCCGACCGAGGCTTCAGACTTGTCGCTGGAAGGGTAGGCCTGTACGCGAAGCCTTCCCCGGGCCTGATGCTGCTTCACCTGGGCCAGAGACTGCTCCGGAATTGAGAAGTCAACGTAAATGGGCGTCACCTGGTTGATGACCACCAGGCTGGTGTCATTGGTTTTCACCAGATTGCCGGGGTGGACCAGCAGGCTCCCGGTGCGGCCGCCGATGGGAGAATAGATCGTGCAGTAGCTCAACTTGATTTCGGTATTTTCCACGGCTGCCTGATCGGAACGAACTGCGGCGTCCAGGGCCTGGGCGTTGGAGGTGAACTGCTCATACTGGATCTGGGAAACAATCCCCTCCCTCTGAAGCTGCGTGTAGCGTTGCGCCTCGGTCCTGGCGTACTGCGCCTGGGCCTGGTCGCGGGCCAGGTTGGCTTGAGCCTGGTGCAGGGCCGCTTGAAACGGCCGGGGATCAATGCTGAACAGCATGTCTCCCTTTTTGACGTCCTGGCCTTCCTGGAAATACGCCTTCTGGATTTCACCATCCACCAGAGACTTCACCGTGACGGTGGAATACGCCTGCACAGTCCCGATGGCGGTCACCTGGACAGGCATGTCCCGCTGGGTCGCCTTCGCCACATCAACCGGCACCACCATGGATGCCAGCGACATTTTGGGGGCGCTTGCAGCCTTCTTATCAGAACAACTGGTGTAGAACAGGGCGGCCATGGACAAAGCCATGAGGCACCCCAGGGTGGCTAATCTGGAATTACTCACTTTTCCCAAGCATGACTCCATTCAAATTTTGACGTTCCAACATGCCGAAGCGTTACAGGCATTTCGCTTGCAAGCCGTAACCATGGCCTCAGCGCGCGGCCGTCAAAATCTCTTACGCGAAAATCGAAATTTCTTACCGGTGTACAACAACTCACCGGACATCCCGCCATCGGCATCACAGGGGAATTCAGTCAACGCAGGAAGGCGTCAAAACAAAGACCCTGCACACCCTCCCTCAGTACGAGGTCACCTGTTTGCTCTCGGTCCCATTATAATTGAAATTCGGGTGGGCTGACACCCTCCACAGTCGATGAGGATGGCATGGCGGCGTCGGGCAGTGAGAACCTGCCGCCCCACGAGGCCGTCAACCCACCGCCCGATCACCCGGATCTCTGCTGAGGTAAACGTGAATATCAGAAAAGAACTTCTGGAAATCCCCGATGTCTTGCGCCAGATGTACGAAGAAGGACGCCCGCTCTACGACGCGCTCATCCGTCGCATCAACTGGGACGAAAGGCCCGTCTATATGCTGGGCGACGGCGCCTCCTACCCCGCCGCATTAAGCGGCGCCTGGGCGTTTGAGTCGCTCCTGGGAATGCCCGTCGTCGTCGAGCGGCCGGGGGTCTTCAACGCTTACACCAGCCGGACGCTTGCCCGCCGCTCGCTGGTAGTCCTGGTCGCCGGCCCGGAGGTCCCGGAAGAGACCCTCGCGGCGGCCAGCAAAGCCCGCAGCCGGGGGGCGATTGTCTGGGCGATGACGCCAGACCCGGCAGGCGAACTCGCCGCGCTTTCCGACGCCACCGTCAACGACTATTCGGGAGAATCTCCCGGCCAAGGGCCCCGGTCTATCTTCTGCCGGCACGCGGCGCTGCTCTTTCTGGCCGTGGCTGCCGCCCGGGTTCTGAAGTCCCCCGGCCAGATGCCGGACTCCCAGGAAGAAGAACTTGAAAAACTGCCCCGCCACATTGAGTGGGTCCTCAGCCAGATTGCTGACGCAGCCCGCGCCCTGGCAAAAGAGTTGGCCTCTCTGCCGGAGCTTTATGTCGCGGGCGGCGGCGCCTTTTATCCCGTTGCGCTACAGGGGGCCGGCCGTCTGCATCAGCCGGGGGGTCTCCGGGCCCGTGGCTTTGAGGTGCTGGAATTTCAGCAGTCCCGCCGCCAGGTCCTGCAGCCGGGCGCGGGGATTCTTTATCTTTCCTCGTCGCGATGCGGGCTGAAAGCCGAGGTCCACAACTCGGCCTCGGAATTGCGGCAGGAAGGCCATCAGAAAATCTTTGCCCTGACGGATGCCAACGACCGCCAACTGTCGGAAAGGGCCGACCTGTCCGTCCTCCTTCCCATCCTGACGGAAGCCGGCGGGGCTCTGCTGACTTTTGTATTCCTCGAGCTTACAGGCTCTTTCGCCGCCCAGGCTTCCTCTCGTGGGCCGGCCCGGCCGAGGCAGCCCGCCAAACCCTGAAAT
>JBAUWE010000195.1:0-3121 GCA_049583595.1 Terriglobia bacterium | reverse complement strand
AAGGGAAATTCGCCGAAAGTATGAGAGGCCTCCAAAGGACCCGGGGGTCCGGGAAATGGTGCGGGTCATAGACTGGATTGATGAAAGATGGAGGGGAGAAGAAGCCATCCTCCGGCCTCCCTATCGGACCCTCAAGTGATACAGGCCCTTCCGCCTGGGGCGGCACAAACCCCGGGCAGGACCGTTGTCAATACCCCCGGCCGGGGAGGAACCCATCGCCCCAATTATTGCCCGTTCAAGTTAGAATAGAGAATGCTGCCGGCGCGCCTGCACGGTGTCCGAGCCGGGCGCGCAGCGGAACCCAGGAACGTTGAACCTTTCATCAAGGATGAACCATGCCCGTACTTCGGCTTGATCCTCTTCGACGACGGTGGGTGATTACCGGCGAGCGGCCAGCCATGCCGGATGCTCTGGACTCGGGGGAGTTGTGTCCTTTCTGCCCGGGGAACGAAGGGTTTACGCCCGAGCCGATCCGGGAGCACCTGGGGGCCAACGGCCAGTGGGACGTGCGGATTTTTCATGACCGGGCTCCTCTGTTCCATGTGGAGGGAGGGCTGGCCCGCGAGGGTGAAGGCCTGTATGACCACATGAACGCCCTGGGTGCGCACGAAATCGTGGTGGAGAGCAGCCAGCACGGGAAGACGCTCGCCGAGCTTGCTCCGGACCACATCGCCACGGTGCTGGAAATCTGCCGCGACCGGATTCGCGACCTGAAGCAGGATCCGCGCTTCCGCTACGTATCGCTTTTCAAGGACCAGGGCCGGGTGCGTCCCGCCGCCGAGGAGCACGGCCACTCGCAAATCCTGGCCATTCCGGTGATTCCCACGTTGGTGGAGCGGGAACTTCGCTGGAGCCTCTTCCACTTTCAGCGCAAGGAACGGTGCCTCTACTGTGACATCCTCGATCAGGAAACCCAGGCGGGCACGCGGATTGTTGACCAGAACCGGGACTTCGTCTGCCTGTGCCCGTATGCCTCGCGCTTCCCTTATGAGATTTGCGTGCTGCCGGCGGAGCACAACTCGTCGTTTGAGCGGGATATGGCCGCCGAGACGCGCCTGCTTGGGCTGGCGAAATTCCTGAAGCTGGCGCTGATGCGAGTGCAGAAAATTTCCGACAGGCTGCGCCTGGTGCTGCATACCGAGCCCAACCTGGCCGCCTACAACGCGGAGTCGGAGCGCTGGAAAACGGTTCGGGCCGACTTCCACTGGCACATTGAAATTTATCCCGAGATTGAAGCCGATGCGGGCCATTTTGGCGCTGAAAGCTTTTACTACAATCCCATTCCCGCGGAGGACGCCGCTCTGGCCCTGCGGGCGATTGAAGTGGTGGCTGAAAACAACCGGCCCGCAGGCAAAGGTGACTGACGGATGGCCATACCCCAAACGGCGCTCGACCAGATGGAACTGCTGGTTTTCGATCTGGACGGCACGCTGGTGGACAGTGAGCTCGACCTGGCGAACAGCGTGAACGCCACGCTGGAAAAAATCGGCCGCAAGCCACTCAGCGTGGAGCGGGTTGTATCTTACATCGGGCAGGGAGTGATTGTGCTGATCAGCCGGTCACTGGGCGGCGGCGCTCCGCCGGAAATGGTGGAGCAGGCGACGGAGATTTTTCTGGAGTATTATCGCGAGCACATGCTGGACAACACCGCCACTTATCCCGGCGTTCGGGAGGCGCTGGCCGAGCTGGACGGGCGAAAGATGGCGGTGCTGACCAACAAGCCGGTGAGGTTCAGCCGCGAGATGCTGGGCGGGCTGGGCCTGGCGGGGCGCTTCCTGCAGATTTATGGCGGCAACAGTTTTGAAACCAAGAAACCCGACCCCTTCGGTCTCAACCGGCTGATGGAAGAAACCGGGGCGACGGCTTCCAGGACTCTGATGATCGGCGATTCCATCTCAGACGTTCTGGCGGGGCGCAACGCGGGCGCCTGGACCTGCGGTGTGAATTACGGGTTTGGGGCGCCGACGCTGGATGAAGCGCCGCCCGACATCCGGATTGACGACCTGCGGGAATTGCCGAAACTGCTGAATGGAAAATCATAGAAAGACAAGCATGAAAAAGATGGGTGGAAAGCCGTGGCTCCCGGCCATGCTGGCGCTGGCGGTGCTGGCCCTGGCGGCTCCCCCGGTGCTGCGTTCGCAATCGCTGCCCGCCGCCGTGGCGCAGCAACGCAAGCAGTTGCTGAATGAGCAGTGGGACCCGGCAAAGCTTTACGCCATCCTGACTTCCCAGGACCCGCAGGCGGGCGAAAACCTCTATCGCGCCGCCTTTGCCGCAGGGCCGGCCATCATTCCCAAGCTTGAGAAGGCGCTCAAAGACGACCGCACGGCGGAGTTTGCCGCCCAGACGCTGGCCTGGTTCGGCGGGGAACGCTCACTGGCCATCCTGGCGAAACTTTTGAAGGATCCCCGCGACCTGGACCTGCGGCGTTTTTATTACGGCGCGCTGGGCGCAGGCCGCGATCCGCACGACGTGGAGATTCTGCTGAACCAGGTGCAAACCTCCGACCACGAGCCCGACCGCGACGTGACCCGGAACGCGATTCTTGCGCTCTCCATCAGTTCGGACGCGGCGCTGGTCCCCAGGCTGTACCAGTCGGAGAAGCAGGTCACCGATCCCGTCATCCAGGACGACATTCAAACAGCAGCTATGGTGGTGGGGCTGCGCGCCAAATACAAGGCGACGCCGGCAGGAAAGTCCGCAGGCAGTTCCGTGGAGCAGGCGATTCGCAGCTACTTTATGCCGGCGCTTCAGGCGATGCCCGGGGGAAGCGATGCGGGCCAACCGTCCCGAGTGGAAGTCAAGGTCAGGAACCTGACCTGGTCGCCGGACAAGACGCGGGTGCTGGCTGCCGTCGATTTTGAAAATCCGGAAGCCGTCGCCTCCTACCGCATGGTCGTTCAGAAGAGCCAGACGGAATGGAAAGTCGCAAGCGTCTGGCTGAGCGAAGAGCGGGAAAAACCACAAGCGCCAGCGCCGCGAAAATAATCTGCCCTTGTGGCATGGGCGTCTCGCCCATGAACACGGCCGAGACGGCCGTGCCACATTTGGTTGCGATTCCGCCGTAGCAGATTCTTGGCAGCCCGGATTGATGTAGCGGCGGCTTTATGCCGCCACGTGG
>JBAUWE010000194.1:0-2734 GCA_049583595.1 Terriglobia bacterium | reverse complement strand
GGCCAAGATTCTCGATTTCGGTTTGGCGAAATTAACCAGTGGCACGGGCGTCTCGCCCGTGGGTGTTCATGGGCAGGATGCCCATGCCACACAGGCTCCCACGGCCACTTTTGATCGCGAAAACCTCACCAGCCCCGGCGCCACAGTCGGAACAGTGGCTTACATGAGTCCGGAGCAGGCGCGGGGCGAGCCGCTCGACGCCCGCACCGATCTTTTCAGCTTCGGCGCAGTGCTCTACGAGATGGCCACCGGCCGCCAGGCCTTTTATGGCGAAACCACGGCGGTGATCTTCCACAAGATTCTCGCCGAAGACCCGGCGCCGGTCACCCAGCTTGACCCGGCCCTTCCGCAGAAGCTTGAAGAGATCATCAGCAAATGCCTGGAAAAGGACCGCGACCTTCGCTATCAGGTTGCAGCCGGGGTACGCGCCGACCTCAGGCGCCTGAAGCGCGACGCCAGCTCCAGCCGTGCCACGGCCGTCTCGGCCGTGATCCCTGCAGAACACGGGCAGGCCCATCCTGAGCCAAGCGAACGGGATGCCCTTGCCGCTTTCCCAGCCATGGCCACGGGCGAGACGCCCGTGCAACAGGACGCTCCCACAGCCGGCCACGCCAGTTCCGATTCGCAGGTCGTGGCCGCTCTTGTAAAGCGGCACAAGAAGACATTTACTGGCGGACTGGCGGCAATTATTGTACTTGCGGCGACCCTGGTTTACTGGCTGATGCCGCCCTTGCCGCCACCCAGCGTGTCAGATTACGTGCAGCTCACTCATGACGGCACCCGCAAAAGCCTGGTAGGTACGGACGGCTCACGGCTGTACATGTTTCAGGCAATGAGTGCCGGATTCACTTACCAGGCCGCGCAGGTGTCGGTGACGGGGGGAGACTTGGTGCCCATTCACCTCCCGTCACCCTATATGTTCCCTTCCAGCGTTTCACCGAATGGGTCGGACCTGCTCCTTGCAGAAATGTCGGGCCACTTCCACCAAGGTCCACTTTGGGCTATGCCGATCCTTGGAGGTTCACCGAAGCGATTAGGGGACGCTGTCGGTGGCGGCGGCGCATGGGCCCCGGACGGCAAAAAGATGATTTACGTCAAGGGCGATGCTCTTTATTTGGCCGGGGCTGATGGAACAAACTCCCGCAAGCTTATTTCCCTCCCGGGCTCCGCCTTCGATCCTGCCTGGTCGCCGGGCGGAAAAGAGGTCCGACTAACTGTTCGTGATGAAAAGCGACAGACCCGTTCGATCTGGCAGGTTTCGGCTGACGGCACCAAGCTTCACGAACTTCTTCCTGGCTGGCACGCGAAGTCGGGCGAATGCTGCGGCAAATGGATGCCGGGAGGCAAGTATTTTGTGTTCGAAGCGATCCCATCCGGGGAAAACCAGGTTCCTCAACTCTGGGCGAGGCGCGAAACGGGGAGCTTCCTGCACAAAGTCAGCCGCGCGCCGGTACAACTGACGTCGGGAACGAGCGCCCACTTCGACCCGGTACCCGGCAAAGATGGCAAAAAGCTCTATGCCGTGGCAGGGTTTCGCCGCGGGGAACTCGAGCGCTATGATGCGAAGTCCCGCCAGTTTGTACCTTTCCTTTCGGGCATTTCAGCCTGCTGCACGAGTTTTTCGCACGACGAGCAATGGATAGCCTACGTAAGTTACCCCGATGCAAACCTTTGGCGGAGCAAGGCGGATGGCAGCCAGAAGCTCCAGCTTACTTCGCCGCCGATGTTTGCCTTTTTGCCCCGATGGTCTCCCGACGGGAAGACAATTGCCTTCATTGGCGAACTGCCGAACAAGGCGATGCAGATCTACACCGTTTCTGCCGATGGCGGCCCTCCCAGGCAGGTGGCATCAGGTAGCGGCAACCTCGCGGACCAAACGTGGTCGCCCGACGGAACATCGCTTATTTATGGCTTCCTGCCGGAGGGATCGGGACCCGGTGAGCGAGCTATTTATGAGATCAACCTCAAGACGCACACGCAAACGAAACTGCCCGGTTCCGAGGGGCTCATCTCTCCCCGCTGGTCTCCCGACGGCCGCTACGTGGCGGCCATAACGATAGATGACAAAAAGATGATACTCTTTGACTTCCACAGCCAAAAGTGGACCGAACTGGCTTCGCTCGCTCAGCAAGGCTGGGAAGAATGGTCGCATGACGGCAAATTCATCTACTTCTGGGGAACAAATGCTAAGGGTGAACCGGGAATCTATAGGGTGCGGATCAGCAATCGTAAAGTCGAGGAAATCGTCAGCCTGGAGAACTTCCACCAAGCATCCGGGCTTCTTGGAATGTGGATAGGATTAGGCCCGGACGATTCCCCGCTGCTGGTGAAAGATACCGGCACCCGGGATGTTGTCTCTATGGATTTCCACGCGCCGTAGCCGCACCCGGCCATGGCCCCCCTGCGGACGGGGTAGTTGGCGCAAGCATGCGGGGCCCAGTCGAGCGACGTGGCGCTGATCAGGAATTTCAAGTGATGAACGAAACAGTGTCCCATTATCGGATTCTTGAAAAGCTCGGCGGCGGGGGCATGGGTGTCGTTTACAAGGCTGAAGACACCACGCTCGGGCGGTTTGTTGCGCTGAAGTTTCTGCCCGACGAATTTACGGGCGATCCGCAAAAGCTGGAACGCTTCCAGCGTGAAGCGCGAGCCGCCGCTGCGCTCAATCATCCCAACATCTGCACCATTTACGAAATCGGGGAACACGAAGGCCGGCCCTACATCGCCATGGAAC
>JBAUWE010000193.1:0-2393 GCA_049583595.1 Terriglobia bacterium | reverse complement strand
CGGGGTGCTGGCCCAGGTTGACAAGGTTTCGCAGGCGCGTGCGGCGCTTGAGAAGGCACGTGTCCAGACCATGCTGGCCACCCGAAACGTCCTGACCGAAGAGCAGTGGAACAAGCTGAAGGAATCTCGAATGGGATTCCATCGGAGTTTTCGACGGCAGGGCTTTTCGCGTTCCATGAGGCGGGGAACACCGCCTGCGCCTCCCAGCAAGTGAACACCTTGCTGAGGGTCTCGATCATACGGCGGAGTCTTGCCAGGGCAGGACTCCGCCGTTCTTTTTTGCCCTTGCCACATGTCCAAATTCCCTCATCATCTTCCGCACCCGATCATCAACTTCAAAACCTGGTGTCTTTTCTTTTGGCTTCCCTCCCGGACCACACAAAGGGATTACCCTGCTGCAGCGCCGGGTGCGGTTTCTGCTGAGGATTGCATCATAGAGTGACAAGGCTCGTTTGTAGCGCCGCCGTCCCGGCGGCATTCCTACCCAGGGCCGGCAGGATGCCGGCGCTACGGAGGTCCGCCACTCTATTTTGCAATCCTCAGCAGGCCGGGAGCTTGTTCGATGGTGAGCGATTTGCGGAACTCGGGACCGATTGCCGGAGAGGGGCATCGGTCAGAGTTACGGGTGGAGAAAGCGGGAACGCGCGAGAGTCCGAGGCCCCGAGGAATCGTAGATTGCACGTGGAGGCGGAAGAATATACGACCCGTGGGGAGGTTCGGCGTTTAGGCAGCTTCGCCAAACCTTCCCCTCTGAGGCGCTTGCCGCTACTTCCATTGCGGTGAGATCAGACCCAGGACACAAAACTTCAATCGATCAATGCTGCTTTCAAGGCCCGTCGTTAATAGCCGTAATAGGGGCCCACAACGTTGCCCGGCCCGGTCATATTTTCAATCCCGACAAAAACATCGCGTCCGTAGAAGAAGGGCATGCCGAAATCAAAGTAATCTGACGAGATGTCGGTCCCGCTGTCGCCGGCCAGGTTGTTGAAGGCTGCGTTCTGCCCGCCATTGGCCAGGAACAGCGCCTCGGCGTTGGCTACGTTGAGGGTCACCGAGCCGGACGTCCCATTCAGGCCGCTGTTCGTCACCGTGTAACTCGTCGGCGAGGCAGGGCAGTACCAGCCTGGATAATTGGGACAGTCAGGAATGCCGAGCGTCGTCGAATCCAGAAAATACAGCGCATTGGACCCGCTGTCGATAAAACTCTGGTTGTAGGCGATATTGTTGTAGGTGGTTTGGAAATTGCCGGAGGCGTCTGTGGTATAAATCTGCGCGCTTCCCAGGGCGTTGTCAGACTGCGTCCCAATGCCGAAGATCAGCGAGCCGGAGACCGTCGGCGCCCCCGTATCGGGGACGGACGGCAGGGAGATCAGCACCCCGTTGTTGTCCTGGGGGAACGTCCAGACCGGGTTCTGTAGCTGAAAATTCACCGGGACGGCCGTGGCGGAGCAGACACCGTTGGGGCAGAGATAATAGGTCCCTGGGGCAGCATTGTTAGCGCAATAAGAGCCACAATCCTGCTGGAAGATTCCGATTCCCAGAATGCCGTTGGCCCCCAGTGCCGCCACCGTATTTTCGTTTGTGCCTCCACTGCTGGTGCACGCGTTGGGCACGGGGTACGTGTTGGAACTGTCGATCAGCTGGATTGGGACCGACGAGCCCTTTTCTCCGGCCATTTTAATGTCCGCTGAGACAACGCCGCCCCACACGTATGAACCGTCACTGAACCCCACACACTCCTGAAGTCCGTTGCTGCTGTTGTCGGTAACTGCCGGCAGGTTGAGTGTGACCTGCGAGGAAAGCAGCCGCAAGCCTTCTGAGCCGGTGTCCACCAGAACGTCCGGAATGGCCTGGCAAGTCGAAGTGCCCGGCACGCAGATGGTGACCGTGGTGAAAACCCCGTTGGGGTAGTCGTTGGCCGGGCCCAGGTTGACTTGAATGGGTTGGGTGTTGTCGACCTTGGTGGGAGTTGGGTTGGGGTTCGGACTCGAACTACTTCCACCGCAACCGGCCAGTGCCAGTGTCGCCAGCGCTGTCAGGGCTATCAGGGTAAACCGAAAGTACCACCCTTCTGGAAATCTCATCGAACCACCTCCGCAGACACGCCGTCTGGCAGGAGGTTCGGCGCGTAAGCGGTCCCATGGAAGGAACGCATATGGCCCCCGCTAACCAGTATCAGGTCTTTCGTTCGTATCACCAGCGGACCGCCCCTCTGCCGCCGGGACCGGGACGCCTGTTTCATTTGCACAAAGTAAGAGCCCAGCAATTGTTGCAGATCGGGCATCGTGGGCCCCTGCCACGCAACGCCAAACACCATGCCCTTCGGCGACACGTATTCCCTGACCGTTCTGCCGCCGGGGGAGCTGAGTTGCTTGATGGAATAACCCTGGCGG
>JBAUWE010000192.1:0-10879 GCA_049583595.1 Terriglobia bacterium | reverse complement strand
TTGACCAATTGCGGCTTTGGCTTTTTGTGTGGACTTGGCGCTCGCTCTGAAATCTTGCATGCAAGTGCCAATGGATGTATATTCCCGTCGGCTGGATATGACGGGTGGCAAAAGGACGATTGGGACTGCGATTGGCGGCAGGAATATGCTGGATCCGGCGATGGGAGCGGAGAAAGTCGGTGGGAGGTGGTGATGAAAACTAAACTATTATGGCTGCTGGCGTGCCTCATTGCTGCTACGGTACCTTGTGCTCAAGCAGCGGTGAAAAGGCCGAAAATTCTGGGCATTGCTCACATGGCCTTTTACGTGAGCAACCTTCCCGGGACGCTGGCCTATTACAAGGACTTTCTCGGTTTCGCCGAACCTTATGACCTGAAGAATGACGACGGAACGGTCCGGATTGCCTTCATCAAAATCAACGACTACCAGTACCTGGAGCTTTTCGCTGAGCCGCCCAGGAGGGACGGGATGCTCAACCACATCGCATTCTATACTGATAACGCTGAACAGTTGAGGCGCTACCTGATCTCTCGGGGCATTCACGCGCCGGCCAAAGTCAACAAAGGAAGAACGGGGGACAAGAATTTTACGGTGAAGGACCCTGACGGCCACACCGTGGAGTTTGTTGAATATCAGCCCGACAGCTGGGCCATGAAGCACCGGGGCAGGGACATGCCGGCCACCCGCGTCTCCAATCACATCATGCACATTGGGTTTACGGTGGGAGCGCTCGATCAGTCCAAGGAGTTTTACGGCGACGTTCTGGGCTTCAAGGAATTCTGGCGCGGCAGTTCAGATGGAGTCACGCTGAGCTGGGTTGACCTGCGAGTACCGGACGGCAAGGATTACGTTGAGTTGATGCTCTACAAGCAGCTGCCCGCGCAGGACAAACGCGGCGGCGCAAACCACATCTCGTTGATGACACCGGACATCGCCAAGGCGGTGGCCACGCTCCGATCCCGCGCCGCAGCTTTGAACTACACTCGCAAGATAGAAATCCACGTGGGCCATAACCGGCAGCGCCAGGCCAACTTTTTTGATCCTGACGGTACGCGCACCGAACTGATGGAGCCTTTCACTATTGACGGCAAGCCGACACCGCCTTCGACCGCTCCGCCTCCGCGATAAGGGCGGGGAATGGGCGGCCATCGTCTGCATTCTTAACGGGATATGCCGGGGGCTCGTTTGCCCGCCGGCGAACCATTCTTCAAGCCTGAAACCTAAATTCGACCTCACGCCTGAGCGATTGAAAGCCTGCGCAGTCGGGGCAAAAATCGGGTAAAATGAACTGTGAGTCCCAATTCAGTCCGATGGTCATAACCGAAATTTTCAAATCTATCCAGGGCGAATCCTCTTTTGCGGGACTTCCCTGCGTGTTTGTTCGCCTCACCGGATGCAATCTCCGCTGCCATTGGTGTGATACAGCCTATGCTTTTCACGGAGGAGAGAAGATGGCTCCGGACGAGGTCCTCGAACGCGTGCGGAAGCTGGGCGGAAAAATGGTGGAATTGACCGGAGGCGAGCCGCTGCTTCAGAAGGAGACAGTCGGGCTTGCTGACAGCCTGCTGGCTGACGGCTACCGCGTCCTCATTGAAACCAGCGGCGAGCGTTTTGTGGGGGACCTTGCCCGGCCTGTGGTTAAAATCGTGGACGTGAAATGCCCGGGCAGTGGAGAGAGCGGAAAGTTTAATCCGGCAAATCTCGACATTCTGGAACGCAAGGACCAGATCAAGTTTGTGGTGCTGGATGAGCGGGATTATCTTTACGCCCGTGATTTTATGGAGAAGCACAGTCTGGCCGGGCTTGTGGATGAGATTATCTTTTCGCCCGTCTTTGGCCAGTTGCCGCCCATCCGGCTTGCCGAATGGATCCTGCGCGACAACCTGCCGGTACGGGTGGGGCTGCAAATCCACAAATTTATCTGGGACCCTGAAACCCGGGGTGTCTAAGATGGAATTTTTGTAGGGCTGGCGAGAGAGAGGGCTGGCTGGCTGCCCAGCAAGGAGCAAGAGTTTTGGTGAAGGACGATCAAACATCTGACCGGCGGCCCCTGGCGGTAGTTCTGGCCAGCGGCGGGCTGGACAGTTGCGTCACCGCAGCGATCGCGAGCCTGAACTATCGTCTGGCCCTGCTGCATGTGGTGTACGGCCAGCGGACCGAGGGCAGGGAACGGCAGGCTTTCAACGCGCTTGCGGATTTCTATCACGCTGAGCAGCGGCGCGTATGCCGGCTGGACCACCTCCGCGAGATCGGAGGGTCAAGCCTTACCGATCCGAACATCCCTGTTGAGGCCGCGAACCTGGAGCGCAAGGACATCCCCTCGAGTTACGTACCCTTCCGCAACGCACATTTTCTTTCCATTGCCGTTTCGTGGGGCGAGGTCCTTGGCGCCCGCAAGATCTTTATTGGCGCGGTGGCGGAGGATAGTTCCGGGTATCCGGATTGCCGCCCCGAGTACTACGAGGCCTTCAACCGCGTCATTGAGGTTGGGACAAAGCCGGAAACCAGGATCGAAATCGTGACTCCGGTGATTCACATGCGCAAGAGTGAGATTGTGCGAAGAGGGATGGAACTTGCAGCTCCTCTTCATCTGACCTGGTCCTGCTATCAGCGGGAGGATGTGGCGTGCGGGGTCTGTGACAGTTGTGCCCTGCGCCTGCGGGCTTTTCAGGAAGGGGGCCTTGAAGACCCCATTGCCTACGCTGTCCGTCCGCGTTACACTCCGCAGTCGTCCAGTGTGGGCTGATGTTTTCCGGCGAATCAATGGCAAGGATTGGGTTGAGCGCCGAAGAGGTTAAAGCTAGAATATACTTTGGGCAGTATAAGGTGAGGAGGTTCAAATGAAGTATCTGTCAGCGCGGAAGGTTTTCGGATTCATTTTTGCTTTCGCAGCGTTGGGGATGGTGGCGCCAGCCTATGCTCAGACCGGCGGCGTAGAGGGGAGGACCATTCAGCAGGATGGCAAGCCGTGTGTCAAATGCATCGTGCAGATTGACCGGCTGGACATCAAAGCAAATTATAAGACCAAGACGGACAAGAAGGGCAACTTTGTTTACATTGGCCTGCCCATTGGAAATTACAAGATCACATTGCAGAGTCCTACCGGGCAGACTCTTTTCTACATCGAAAAGCATGTCGGTCTGGGCGGTCCCACCGATGCAGACTTTGATCTTCCGAAAGAAATGGCCCAGGAGAAGCAGCAGCGTCAGGAGCAGATGAAGGCTAATCCTGAAATGGCCAAGCAGGCCAAGGAGCAGGCCAAGGAGGAAAAAGAGTATAAGGGACTCAAACAGTATTTTGAACAAGGCAACACGTTGTACAATCAGGGGCAATACAAGGAAGCGGCCGCGGCTTTCCAGCAAGCCCTTCAGATGGCCAAGGACAAGAACGTTCCTGTTGTGCTGGCGCGTCTGGCTGAGTCCTATGCCAAGGCCAAGGACAATGACCAGGCCATCGCAACTTATCAGAAAGCTCTGCAGTTGAGCCCGGACGATGCCGCTCTGCACAACAATCTGGGCAGCGTCTACGCCTCCACCGGTAAGATGGATGAAGCGCAGGCGGAATTCCAGAAAGCAGCCGAACTCGACCCAACAAACGCCGGCCGGTACTACTTCAACATCGGAGCCATCATGTACAACGCAGGGAAGATGGACGATGCTCTGGCGGCCTTTAACAAAGTCATCAGCCTGGATCCCAAGAATGCGGACGCCTATTACCTGAAAGGGCAGGCGCTCATGGGTAAGGCTACGATGACGTCGGACGGCCAAGTGAAGGCTCCGGATGGAACTGTCGAGGCTTTCAATGAATATCTCTCGCTGAATCCCAACGGGCCGAACGCCGCTGCTGCTAAAGCGATGATCGCAACGCTGCAGGGCAAGGTGTCAACGCAATACAAAAAGAAGAAGTAGCAGCGGCTGCCATTCCATCATGGAGTTCAGGGGCCCCGTTTTCAAAGAAAGGCGGGGCCTTTCTCATGCTGAGAAATCCACAGGTAAAGGCTTTATTGCCGCTCCTCTTCCTTGCGGGCCTGG
Organism: Terriglobia bacterium; assembly: GCA_049583595.1. Taxonomy (GTDB): domain Bacteria; phylum Acidobacteriota; class Terriglobia; order UBA7540; family UBA7540; genus SCRD01. Next base: position 6,848 of record JBAUWE010000192.1, on the reverse strand, counting down.
CCTCTCCGTTGAAGGCTGACACGATTCACCAGGCGACAGCGGATGGACGCCAGCGCGTCATTCAACGTAACGCAATCCTGATCCATCAGGATTCCTCGATCCTCATTTATAAGCATTTTGACCTGCCCGACATGCGGGTTGAGAAGGTGCAACTGTCGCAGGGAAGTCTGCCCTACACCGTTGTCACCAGTTCTCCCTCCCAACGGCAGAGTATTGTCGAACTCTGGAAGCGTTTCGGATACACCGCCAGGGTGACGGACACGAGCGGCAAGATCACGCAGGTGTTTGATGTCTATATTGATTACTATCCGCCCGGCGGCCGCGGGTCGTTGCTGGTGTCCGTGCCTGCCATCACCTCCTTCCCCCTGTTGCTGGACGGGGGAGCTGCAGACGTTCAGGAATTCTCCAAGATAGCCCGAGTTGAATTTCAAAACAGTGAAATCACTCTGACGCTCAGGAACGGCAACGTTGAACACGGCAAGTATCTGATGCCGACCACCCAGCCTGCTGAGGCCCGGTTCCTGGGCATTACCGAAAAATATGATCCCTCCAGCGATGACGTCTTCGATTTCTCTGAGCCGCTCTCGCGCTTAAAAAGCATCGTTTTCCAGCAGTGAGTTCAGGAAAGTGCTTCCCCCCATGAGAAAGTGTTCGAGCGGCTGTCCACGCCTGTGCATTCCACGAGTCGCACACAACGTTTGACAGCACCAGGAACTTCCTAGTATTTTTGACCGCCGGGATGTTCTCCGGCCGATAATCTGGAATGGCAGGAATCCCATGCCGTCATTCGGAAGGATGTTGCGGAACTTTTCTGATCCGGAAATCCGCTGACCCATCATGACTCAATCTTCAACAGAGACCGGCAAATCTCAAGGCCTGTTCTTCCGCGGCTCGCACTGGCACACCGTCCTGGCTTGTTTCTTGGGTTGGACGCTCGACGCCTTCGATTTCTTTGTTGTCGTTTTTCTGGTGGGAACGCTGGCGACGAGCTTCCAGGTTTCGAAGATGGACATTGTTCTGACTCTGACGGTTACACTGGCAACGCGTCCTGCCGGAGCTTTCATTTTCGGCATTCTCGCAGACCGTTACGGGCGCCGCAAATCTCTCATGGCGAACGTCCTCTTTTATTCGGTCATAGAGGTTCTTTGTGGTTTCGCGCCTTCCTTTACCGTCTTTATCATTCTACGAGGTCTCTACGGCCTGGGGATGGGCGGCGAGTGGGGAATCGGCGCCTCGCTGACCATGGAAAGCGTTCCGCGGCGCTGGCGGGGAATTCTCTCCGGGGTTCTTCAGAGCGGTTATCCCGTCGGCTATCTTCTGGCTGCCGTGGCGGCACGTTTCGTCCTGCCCCTGTGGGGCTGGCGAGCCATGTTTTTTCTCGGAGCGGCGCCGGCACTGTTGGCTCTTTACATCCGGGCCGGCGTGCCGGAATCGAAGGCCTGGCTCAAGCACCGTGAGCCGGACGTTCGGGCCATTCTTCGGACGGTCGGCCGGCATTGGAAGAGTTTCCTTTACCTGGTGCTGATGATGACCATGATGATGTTTCTTTCGCACGGCACCCAGGACCTCTATCCGGACTTCCTCAAAACCGCGCATAACATCAAGGACAGTACGGTTTCAGACCTTGCGGTTCTCTACAACATCGGGGCGATAGTAGGTTCCATCCTGTTCGGCTATCTCTCCGAACGTCTGGGCCGCAAACGCAGCATGCTGGGCGCTTTCGGCCTGGCGCTTGTGGTCATCCCGTTCTGGGCGTTCGGGAGCTCCATCGGCGTTCTGGCGGCCGGCGCCTTTCTGATGCAGATGGGCGTGCAGGGCGCCTGGGGAATCATCCCGGCGCACCTCAACGAGCTGTCTCCGGACTCGGTGCGGGGTCTTCTGCCCGGGCTCTCCTACCACCTGGGCATTCTGATTGCCTCACCCACCAATACCATCGAATACGCTCTGCGGGATCATGTGGGTTACGCCTGGGCCATGGCCGGGTTTGAAATCGCCGTCATCGTCATTGGGGGCATCGTCATCGCTTTTGGCCGCGAACAGAAAGGCAAGGATTTCATGGCGACGGCCGACAACACCTCTTGAAAGATTCCATGGATTTAGAGAGAAGCAAGCGAACCGCGCGGGCCATTGGCCTGCCAGGCTGCTTTGCGCTTTCAGGATGACGGGAAACCTCGAAAGAACTACGTCCGCACCAGCTCAAACATGGTGATTTCCGGTGGAGCGTCAAAACGGATGGGGATGCCGATGGTGCCGATGCCGCGATTGACGTAGAGCTGTCCCCCGGGCTTCTGGAAGTGGCCTTTGACGTAGGGCGTCATCAGCCGTGCAAGGGAGAGGTCCGGGCTGATGAAGTTAAGAGCGATTTGGCCTCCATGCGTGTGGCCTGCGAGGCTCAAGTCAATTCCCAGCTGCGCGGCGCGATCGTAGGTATTGGGGTTGTGGCTGAGGAGGATGTTGACCTGGTCGGGGATCATCAGTGGTTTTACGCCCTCCAGATATTGCCGCACCCGATGATCGCCGTAGGGTCCGTGGTGCTGGCGGAACTCATAGTCCACGCCGATCAGGTTCAGACTTTCTTTCCCCACCTGAATGGGAGCGCGTTCCTGCCGCAGAATCCTGATGTCGCGCCGGGCAAAGAGCGCGGTGATCGATGCTTCCGTGTGGGTCATCATCTCATGGTTCCCGAGGCACCCGTAGATCCCCAACGGGGCTTTCAGGCCGGTCAGGGAATCGACGGCGGCTTCCTGCGTATCCGGGTCCCAACTGATGTAATCTCCGGTCAGGACAATCAGGTCCGGCTTCAGAGCATTGGTCATCTCCACCACGTGCCGAATGTCGGATGATGTCATGAACGGCCCGATGTGAAAGTCGGACAACTGGGCGATGCGGAAACCTTGGAACTCCCGCGGAAGCCGGGGAAGCTTCATGCGAACAAATGATTTCTCGAATTCGACACGACCGAAAAGAAATCCGTAGCCGGCGGCGGCTAATGGCACTGCGCCGGCTGCCACGGCTGTGTTGGACAGGAACTTTCGCCTGGCCAGCGAGAATGAGGGACCAGGGTCCGCCTGGGGCTCAGTTTCCTGCCTGAACCGCTGAATTAGGTTCCAAAGGAAGTTCGTCAGCAGAAAAGGGAGGGCCAGGATGAATCCCCCCACCGAGCCCAAGGCCCACCATCGCACCGGAACCTCAAAAAGGGCAATTTTCAGCGTCAGGCTGGTGGCCGCTTGATCGCGGGCCGAAAGGAAGTTGTAGGCAAGCAAGAAGATGTACGCGGCCACCCCGATGGCGGCAATCGAGCGTCGGAGGATCTTGTTATGGATCAGCTTTGCGCCGATTCTGCTGATGACACTGAACCAGAAGATCTGGCTGGCGATGAACAGGCAATCAAAGATCAAAAAGAACGCGTGTCGACCCATGGCACCCCACACAAACTATCTTTTAGGATGTTTGTTCCTGCCCCCGTTTGTCAAGCGCCCACAGGGTCTGTAGGACGCGCGCCGCTTGACTTCAAGAAGAAATTACCTTAGGTTGGAGCACTTCTGGTCATTTCCGAATCACCAGGGGCCTGGCGGCAGAACCCCGCCGGCGGCGCTCGGAGGGGAATGACTGTTTCCAGCGGGAAAAGATCCGCGCTAAAATGGAGCGAATATGAGAGTTCAGGATAAGGTTGCTATCGTAACCGGCGCCGGCTCCGGGATCGGCCGCGCGACGGCGGAACTTCTGGCGGAAGAGGGAGCCAAGGTTGTGGTTGCTGACATTGACCCCAAGGGCGGTAACGAGACCGTCAGCGCCATTCGTGAAAAGGGAAATACCGCCCATTTTGTAGAGGCGGATATTTCCAGGGAAGAGGATGCGAAGAAGATTTCAGACGAGGCCGTCAAGACCTATGGCGCGATCGATATTCTGGTGAACAACGCGGCCACGTTTGTTCTGAAGGGTTTTGAGGCCACGGTCGAAGAGTGGCGGCATTCTCTCGGCGTCAACGTCGTTGGAACCGCGATGGTCACAAAATACGCCGTCGAGCACATGAAGAAGAAGGGCGGGGCCATTGTCATCCTCGGCTCGATTTCCAGCTTTCTGGCCCAGCCCGATTTTTTTGCCTACAGCGCCACCAAGGCAGCCATGGTCCAGTTGTGCCGCAACATGGCCATGGACCTGGGGACCCACAAGATTCGCGTCAATGCTGTATGCCCGGGCTCAATCATTACGGCCGCATCCTACCGGCACATGGAAAAAGTGGGCATGACGCTTGAAGAATTTGACGCCCAGGAAGGCGCCAAGACGTTTGTGGGCAGGGCAGGCAAGCCCCGCGAGGTGGCCAACGCCATTCTGTTCCTGGTCTCCGACGAGGCGAGCTACATCACGGGCAGCCACCTGATGGTGGACGGAGGGTATTCTGCGCAGTAAGTTGCAGGATGATTATTCCTGATGGCAAATCATTCCCCCAAGGTTGCACTTTTCATCACCTGCCTGGGCGACCAGTTTTTTCCGCAGGTTGGAGAATCCGTTGTAAGAATTCTGCGGCGTGTGGGCGCCACGGTCACGTTCAACCCCCAGCAGACCTGCTGCGGCCAGCCGGCCTTCAACACCGGCTACCGTGACGAGGCGCGCGATGTTGCCCGGCGCAATCTCGACCTCTTCGAGGATGCCGACTACGTTGTAGCGCCCTCGGGCTCCTGCTCCACGATGTTCCGGGTCTTCTATCCGGAACTGTTTGCCGATGAACCGGAACTGCTGCAGAAGGTCGAGCGGTTGCGGGGACGCTTTTACGAGTTCTCGGAATTCCTGGTGAAGGTGATGAAGGCAGAAGACCTGGGCGCCAGTTTCCCGCACCGTGTCGCCTATCATGATTCCTGCCATCTCCTGCGGGAGCTGGGGATTGAGTCGGAGCCGCGCAAACTGATCAAGTCCGTGAAGGGGCTGGAGCTGGTGGATCTCGAGGACAACAAGGTCTGCTGCGGCTTTGGCGGAACGTTTTCCGTGAAGTTTCCTGACGTGTCGGTGGCGATGGCGCGCGACAAGCTTCATGCCGCTGCCGATGCCGGGGCGGAATACCTGGTGTCCAACGATGCCGGGTGCCTGATGCACCTGGCCGGCTACATCCATCGGGAGAAGCTGCCGATCCAAACTCTGCACCTGGCGGAATTACTGGAAAAACACGAATGAGCGAAACGGGAGTTCACAGCTCGGCGATTCATGAACGGGGAGAGAAGGCGATGGGCGACGCCCATCTCCAGGAGGCTTACCGCTCCTCGACCCTTCGGCTTTACTCGCACCGCCTGCATGCCATCGGGCAGGTGCCGGGATTTGAGCCGCTGCGCGACCGGGCGCGTGAGTTAAAGCGCGAGGTGATGGATCACCTGGATGATTATCTCGCGGAGTTTGCCGACAGCGTGGAGCGCCAGGGGGGAAAGGTCCACTGGGCCCGGACCGCGGAAGAGGCCTGCGACATCGTCAAGGAGATTGTCAAAAGCGCCGGCGCCCATGAAGTGGTCAAGAGCAAGACCATGGTGGGCGAAGAGATTGAGCTGAACCACGCCCTCGAGGCTGCCGGCATTGACGCCATTGAAACTGACCTGGGAGAAATGATCGTCCAGCTTTCCGGCGAACGCCCCGCCCACATCGTCGCCCCGGCCATCCACAAGACCCGCCACGATGTTTCCGACCTTTTTGTCGACAAGCTCCACTCCGAGCGGACGGAAGACCCGGAGCAGCTTACGGCCATCGCGCGGAAGACCCTGCGCGAAATATTCGCCCGGGCCGGAGTGGGTGTCAGCGGCGCCAACTTTGCTGTCGCGGATACGGGCAGCATTGTGACGATTGAGAACGAAGGGAACATCCGCCTCTGCACCACGGCGCCGCGTGTCCACGTAGCCCTGGTGGGCATTGAAAAGGTCATTCCCCGCTTTAGCGACCTGGGCGTTTTTCTCCGCCTGCTGGGCCGTTCGGCCACCGGACAGAAGCTGACTTCCTACACCTCCATTCTCACCGGGCCGCGCCGCCCGGGCGAAGACGGCCCGGACGAGATGCACGTGGTCCTCATCGATAACGGACGCACGGGCGCGCTGGCTGACGAGAAGATGCGCGAAGCCCTTTACTGCATCCGTTGCGGGGCCTGCCTCAACACCTGTCCGGTTTATCGAAAAATCGGCGGGCACGCCTACGGATGGGTTTACAGCGGCCCCATCGGCGCTCTCATTACGCCACAGTTCGTGGGCCTCAAGCAGGCCCGCGAGCTTCCGTTTGCCTCTTCATTGTGCGGAGCCTGCCGCGAGGTCTGCCCGGTCAAAATCAATATCCCGGACTTGCTGCTCCATCTGCGGGGTCGGGCACAGGAGAGTACTCCGGCAGTGCCTCATGCAGGTGAGGTCGTTTCAGAACGGAAAGGCATGCGTTTATGGGCCTGGGCGATGAAGCGGCCCTGGGCGTTTTCAATGGGCGGGGCTGCTGCCCGGTTTGGCATTCGGTGGCTTCCCGCGGCCGGCGGCAGCGGCGCGCAGAAGTGGGTTTCGCGGCTTCCATTCTTTCCCTTTTCAAACTGGACCCAAGGTCGTGATTTCCCTGTGCCCGATCCCGTGCCTTTCCGCAAGCGGTGGGAAAAGCTTTCCAGCCAGGCCTGATTCTTCAAGCCTTCCTGGCAATTCACAGCTAGAGGTGTGGTGATGCACGCATCCCAGAAATCCCTGCGGTTTGTCCTGATCTCGATATCCCTTCTCATTGCTGGTTTTCTCTTTATCACTCCGGGCTTTGCGGAGAATGGCGCGGAAGCCCCCGGGCATCTGCGCTGCGAGTATCTCACAAACCCCACTGGGATTGACGTGCCCCAGCCGCGGTTCCAGTGGGTG
>JBAUWE010000191.1:0-13641 GCA_049583595.1 Terriglobia bacterium | reverse complement strand
GTGACGATCAAGGCGTCTTCCAGTTGTTCCGTGCCGATGCGTGTCGTCCGCTCGTATTGTTCCTCCTCAAGCTTGATCGCTTTTGCCACGTGGTGCGCGGTTTCGGCGAGTTCGGGATAGGCGTCCTTCATCATGTCGACCACGTGGCTCGACATCTTATAAAGGAAGGGTTCGCTCATGCCAAGAGTCTGGCCATGGTAGAGCGCACGGCGCATGATCAGGCGCAGCACGTAGCCGCGGCCTTCGTTGGAAGGCAGAACGCCGTCGGAAATCAGAAAGGTTGCTGCTCGGGAGTGGTCGGCGATGATGCGCAGTGAGACGTCTGTGTCGTGGTTTGCGCCGTATTCGGTGTTTGCGAGCGAAGCGGCTTCATCGATCAGCGGCCGGAAGAGATCGGTGTCGAAATTTGAAAGCTTGCCCTGCAGCACGGCGGCCAGCCGCTCGAGCCCCGCACCGGTGTCGATGGAAGGGCGGGGAAGCGGCGTCATCCGGCCCTGCTCGTCGCGGTCGAACTGCATGAATACCAGGTTCCAGATTTCGACGTAGCGGCCGCAATCGTCCGGGCAGGGAAACCTGCAGTCCTTGTGGCCCAGGTCGCTGGCCTCGGGTCCCATGTCGTAATGGATCTCGCTGCAGGGGCCGCAGGGGCCCGTCTCACCCATCTGCCAGAAGTTGTCCTTTTCGTCAAAGCGGAAGATGCGCTCGCGGGGAACGATTTTCGCCCACAGGTCTTCGGCCTCGTCGTCCTCGCGGAAGACCGTGACGTAAAGCTTTTCCTTCGGAATCGCAAAGTCTTTGGTCACCAGTTCCCACGCCCAGGGAATCGCCTCGGCCTTGAAGTAGTCGCCAAAGCTGAAGTTGCCCAGCATCTCAAAGAAGGTGTGGTGGCGGCGGGTGCGACCCACCTGTTCCAGGTCATTATGCTTGCCGCCGGCGCGCACGCACTTCTGCGAGCTGCAGGCCCGCGAGTAGTCGCGCTTCTCGCTCCCCAGGAAGACGTCCTTGAACTGGTTCATCCCGGCGTTGGTGAACAACAGCGTGGGATCGTTGGCCGGCACCAGCGACGCCGACCGCACCACCTTGTGGTTACGGTCTTCGAAGAACTTTAAAAATCGTGCTCTAATTTCGTTGGAGGTCATAAGCAATCGATTACCATAAATTACGAATTACTAATTACGAATTACAAAGTCGTGCCAGAGTCATTGTTTCGCCCTCGTGCTTAGAATGATGGCCGTGATAACGTTGAGTAGCTCCTGGGTTTCTTTGATCAGGGGGGCAATCCGCCCGTGCGATACCAGAGCTGACTCTTTCAGGAGATTCAGCCAATAAAGGCTTTCCCGAGTTTCCTTCCTTGCGATCCCCAATTTATGAATGAAGTCGCCGCGGCTTTCGCCCGCCTGAGACTCTTCAATGTTAGCCCCGATCGAAGTAGCGGCCCGCAAGTATTGTTTGCCAATAATCCATCCTGCCCCGTCTTTTTGTTTCTGGAGATGCTGGTAGAGCTTAATCGCCCTTAGTGCATAGTGCAGCGACCTGGCCCGAATATCTTTTGAGCTTGTCTCCTGCGTTGGAGAAGCATCTATGGTGGATTCGACCATCGACCTTGTCGCCTGGTAATTCGTAACTCGTAATTCGTAATTACTTAATCTTCTTCCAACTCCGCCAGATTGACTTCATACGGAACATTGTGCAGTTCGGGCCGTGAGCGTATCGTTTTCATAATATCATCAGCGCGAAAGCCGCGGCGGATGAGGCTTTGGCAGAGGGAGGCGAGTTTCGAGCGGGTCAGGGGCTTGCGGAGGGTGCGGATTCTCTTGTCTACAGTGCGTTCCAGGAGTTCGTGTTCGTCGACGGAGGCGAAAGCGTTTTCCACCGCCCTGTCGATCACATTGTAATCCACCAGCTTGTTTTTCAGTTCGCGGCGAACGCGATGCCGCCCGAAGTTGCGCACCCGGGCGAGCGACGAGGCGTAGGACTCTGCAAACTTTACATCGTCCAGATACCGGAGCTCGCGCAGCCGCGCCAGGACATCGGGAACTTCGGAGGAACCGGGGAATTTCTTTTCCAGCGCCCGCCGAAGTTCGGCCACCGAATAGGGCCGGCGTGAAAGCATGGCCACGGCGGTTTCAAAGGGAGTTCTTTGTGGGGCTGCCTTACTTCGCAAAACGATTCACCTGGCTTGCTTTCTCCATTTCGTCTCGCGCAACGTCCGTCGTGGAGCGAATTCCCTGCAGGCGCAGCTTGAATTCGTCGGGGTTGGACGCGTACAGCAGAGCTTCCTCCATCGCGATCAGTCCCTTAGTGTACAGATCGTAGATGGACTGGTCAAAGGTCTGCATGCCGTACTGCGAGACGCCTGAAGCAATAGCCTCGCGAATCAGGCGGGTCTTTTCAGGATTGATAATGCAATCGCGGATGTATTCCGTGGCGATCATGATTTCGGCGGCGGGGACGCGCCCAATGCCGTCGGACTTGCGAACCAGCCGCTGGGAAATGATGGCCCTCAGGGTGCTGGCCAGCAGCAGCCGGATCTGCTTCTGTTCGGGCGGTGGAAAGACGGTGATGATGCGCTGGATGGTTTCCGTAGCGTCCAGCGTGTGGAGGGTGGAGAGCACCAGGTGGCCGGTTTCCGCGGCCAGCAGTGCGGTGTGGATGGTTTCGAGGTCCCTCATTTCGCCCACCAGGATGACGTCGGGGTCCTGGCGCAGGGCGGCCCGCAGCGCGATGCCAAAGCCGGAAGTATCGACTTCCACCTCGCGTTGGTTGACAAACCCCTTTTTGTCGCGATGCAGGAATTCGATGGGGTCCTCGATGGTGATGATGTGGTCGGTGCGCGTGGAATTGATGCGGTCCACCATGGCGGCTAGGGTGGTGGTCTTTCCGCTTCCGGTGGTTCCCGTCACCAGAATCAGACCGCGGCTTTGCTGGCAGATTTTCTCCAGCACCCGGGGCAGGGACAGTTCCTCCAGGGTACGGATCTTGGTGGGAATCACGCGAAGCACCATGCCCACGCTGCCGCGCTGCTGGAACAGGTTCACGCGGAAGCGCCCCAGCCCCGCCACTCCGTAGGCCATGTCGAGTTCGGTGTTTTCCTTGAATTTCTGTTTCTGGCGATTGCTCATCATGCTGAAGGCCATGTCCACCATGTCTTCAGCGGAGATACGGGAATACTGCGTCAGCGCGTGCAGTTCGCCGTCCACGCGGATATAAGGGTAGTTGCCCACCTTCAGATGAAGGTCAGAGGCTTTGCTTTCGCAGGCCGTTCGCAACAGCTCGTCAATCGTCACAGTCAGTTCCGCCAGATTGATTGCAAGAGTTGGGCACTCCGGCCCGAGTCCCCCGCTGCCAGGCCGCATAGGATACCCCGGGCCACAATGCCGGCAGGATTAGTTATCGGCGTGCGGTGGATTGTGCTTGAGTGCGAGGCCCAACCGATCGGGTTGCCCAAATGGACTGGAAGAAATGACCCTTGTGGGGCCGGGCAGATTTCGCGCGACCCCACAGGCCGGATTTCAGTTTGAGGGTTGGCCAGACTTAATTTGAGGTGGCGACCGGCTGTTTGCAGTAGGTCAGCCAGCCGAACTCGTCTTCCGCGCGGCCTTCAACGATGTCGAGGTAACGTTTCTGCAGCCGTTGGGTGACGGGACCGGGCTGGCCCTTGCCCACCACGATGCGGTCTACGGAGCGCACCGGCGTCACTTCCGCCGCCGTTCCGGTAAAGAAGACTTCGTCGGCGATGTAGAGGATTTCGCGCGCCAGCACCTGCTCGATCACCGGGATTCCAGCTTCTTCGGCAAGCTGGATGATGGATGCCCGCGTAATGCCCGGCAGCACGGACGATGCCAGCGGCGGCGTATAGATCTTTCCGTCGCGCACCACAAAAATGTTTTCACCGCTGCCTTCGCTGATGTTGCCCGAGTGGTCCAGCGCGATGCCTTCCACGTAGCCGTTGGTGATAGCCTCCATCTTGATCAGTTGGGCGTTCATGTAATTGCCCGCGGCCTTGGCCATGGCCGGCAGCGTGTTGGGCGCAATGCGGTTCCAGGACCTGACGCAGACGTCCACGCCCTGCTTCAGCGCCTCGTCGCCCAGGTACTTGCCCCACTTCCAGGCCAGCAGGTAAACCTCCACCGGGTTCTGCAGCGGATTCACGCCCAGGCCTCCGTAGCCGCGGAAGATGAGGGGGCGGATGTAGCACGACTTGACATTATTCACGCGAACCAGTTCAATCATGGCCTGGCGAAGCTGTTCGCGCGTAAAACCAGCCTCCGTACGGTAAATCTTGGCGGAATCCACCAGGCGGTCGACATGCGGGTCCAGGTGAAGGATGGCCGCGCCCTGCGGCGTTTCATAGGTGCGGACGCCCTCAAACAGGCAGGTGCCATAGCTGACCACGTGGGAGGCTACATGGATGGTGGCCTCGTTCCAGGAGATAAACTTGCCGTTGTGCCAGACCTTTTCGTAAAAGTCCAATGCCATAAACAGTTCCCCTTCCTCCGCAGCCGACCCGCAGGTGATGCTTTGAGCTTCCTGTTCTGGGCGACAGGGTAATCAAACCCATTATATCACGGACCCCGCTGGGGTTTGCGCCTGTTTTCTCCTGCCCTGTGTTGATTCCAGAGCACTTGCAGCGATCGTGCCTCCGGCGCCCTGTCTGTCGTACTAGCAATAAGTATTAGCACTTTAGTCATCTTGTCAATTGTGTACTTAGGTGTAATAATTAGTCCTGTAAGCAGACGAAGATCTGCACAGTGGGGAGGGAAAGACAATGGTTATGTCAGTTCTAGTGCTGGCTGTTTCGATAGCACTATTTTGCTTCTACATCCAAACGATCTGCGAAAGGGCCTTGAAGCGGGAATTCAGTCACCCGTATTTTCAGGAGATTGCCAAGGCCATTCAGCTGGAGTACCCGCACCTGCGCGACTCCTTCGCTTCCAAAACCTCGTACAGTTACTCCGACGCGCATCTCGCGCTCAGGTGCGATTTCATGACCCTGGAGTATCTGCTGAAGAAAGGCGATCCTTCGCGCCGGCACCTGTCGCGCAGCGAGCGAATGCTGGTCCTTTATTTTCGTTTTCTGCTCTTCTGTCTGCCCATTCGTCATGCTTTCAAGCTCCAGGAGAGGGAGGCGGTGTCGAAATTAGCAACCATCCTCCAGTTCTTTGCGAATTCGGCGGGGGAAAGATTGAGCATCAGTTCATTTGCGACGGCTCAAGCCAATCCTAAATCCTGAATCCGACTGAACGCCGAGGAAGACCCCTTATGGTATCTACACCGTTGTGCCGAAAGGTACTGGTTCTGAATGACAAGAAATCCGTCCGAAACCTTATCTTTCTCTTGAAAAAGATTGAGAGCGAGAATGGGCTACCGGGGGCCGGCGAGCCTTTGCTGGCCTTGCTCGACCAGAAGCAATTTGATGCCGTCGTCCTTGACCTGCGGTGTTCGAACCGGAGAACCCGGGAGGAGGTCCGTGGCATCGGGGAAATTCGGGCCGGCCGGGTGGGAAAGTTGCTGGTCATCGTCACCGAAGTCAACGGTCCGCAAACTCTGGTCCTGCTCGAGCGATACATCTTCAACGGTCTCCCGGAAGCTCTCCTCTGGCTCGTCAGCCATCGCTACAAGCCCCGCCAGCAATAAGGCCTCTCGGATCGCCGGTCTTCAGGGCCACGGTTCTTCAGTTTGCAGCCGCCGTGTCCTCAGCGCCGGTCCCATGCGGCCCCCACAGCCCGGTGGCGCTGGGGTTCATTCTCCCATGGTCTGCGCGAGGTAATTCGCCAGGCCGACCTGCTGGATCAGGCTCAGCTGGGTTTCCAGGTAGTCGGCGTGCACTTCCTCTTCCTGGAGGTTTGCCTTCAGCAGTTCCGCCGATCCGTCGTCGCCGGCCTGCCTGCAGGTGGCGATCCCTTCGTTGTAGCTGACGATGGCCCCCTGTTCGCTTGTCAGGTCCGCCCGGAACTGGTCTTCGACGTCCTCGCCCGCCACGATTTTCGGCATGGTCTCCACGTCGGGCACGCCGTCCAGGAACAGGATGCGTTCCATCAGCTTCTCAGCGTGCTTCATTTCTTCAATGGCGCGGCGCGTGGTCATCGCCGCCAGTGATTTGTAACCCCAGTTGTCACACATCTCGGCGTGGAGAATGTATCCGTGCACCGCGCCCAATTCATCGGTCAGGGCTTCCTGCAGAACTTTGAGTACTTCGGGTTTTCCTTTCATGCTGAGCTCCTTTGAATGAGCCGCGCCTGGTTCCACGCGCTGGCGCGGAACGCGCAGGGCAGGAAGGGCCGGCAAGAACTTGCTGTGGAAATCATACACCCTCTCGCCCGCGGATGAAATCCCGCCTGCCGTCCCGGTTGTCGCCTCGGGGCCGTCCCATAGAACCTTTGGTCCGGAGTCTTAGTACTAAAGTCAGATTGTCGGTCTTCCGGCAGGACGTTAGAATTAAGCTGTCTGGTTGGAAACCTTTTGCAGGGAGTGAAGGCCGCTAATGTTCATGTCGATCCTGGTTCTTGTTGTTTCAACCGCGCTCTTTTTGTTTTATCTTCAGACCGCTTGCGAGCAGGCCCTGCGCCGGGAGTTCAGCCAGTCGTATTTCAAGGAGATCATTCAGGCCGCCCAACTGGAGTATCCGAAACTTCTTGATGCAGTGGCTTCGAATGGCCTGCCCGACTACCGGCAGGCGCGGCTTGACCTCAAATGCGATTTCTTCACCCTGGAGTCTCTGCTGAAAAGGGTCGATCCCACCCGGCAACATCTCACCCGCGGCGAGAGGCTTCTGGGACTTTATTTCCGCTTTATGTTTTTCAGCCTGCCCATTCGTCATGCTCTTAAGCTGAAGGAGCGGGAGACCGTGTTGAGACTGGCAAGCATCCTCCAGTTTTTTGCCAATTCGGTAGGAGAGAAACTGAGCGTCAATGCGTTTGCCGTTGCGGAGACCCGGCTGAACTCTTAGATCCGACTGCACGCTGAAAGGAATCGTTGATGTCATCTGTACCACTGCACCGCCAGGTTCTGGTTTTGACAGACGAGGTTTGTATCCGCAATCTTTTTTATCTCATGAAGAAACTCGCCAGCGAGGATGCAGCGGCCGGAAGCGCCACGGCCATGTTGGCCATCGCGGAACGCGAAGAGTACGATGCCATTATCCTTGACATGCGGTGCCCCGAGGGGAAGAGCGGGGGCGAGATCCACGGGATCGACAATATTCTATCCAGCAGGGCGGGAAGGATGCAGGCAATCACCGCTGAGGTCAATGGCCCGGAGACGCTGGCCCTGGTTGAGCGGTACCTCCTCAGCGGCCTTCCGGGGGCGTTGGCCTGGCTGGTCGGCCGTCCGCTGGCAACTACTGGCCCGCTAGCCGCGTTGCGCGCACCACGCCAGCTCTCGCTTTGATTTCAACTTTTGGACCCACTCACGGGCACCGTACCCATCGCGATCTTGCGGTGGGTACGGTTTTCAGCCCTTCTCGTGTTTTTCCCTTGACAGCCGACCAAGGAAGGCGTATACTCATCTAGCCTATATCAAAGGTCGCGCTGCCCGCCTTGACTCCCCCCACGGGCCCATTCCGAGCGCGGCCCAGGAGGGGTTTCCCCATGTTTCGACCTAAATCTGCAACCAGGACCACCGGTTCCAGGGTCCCCGATACGGTCGTGCCGCCTGCAAGCGGCCACCACAGCCCGGCCGCGCTGGCCGCCCGCCGGGCCAATCTTTTGAAGGCCCGCTCCGCCCTGCGCGAGCGCATCTACCGGTCCACGGAGAAGCGCCAGGCCGCCAGTCGCCGCAACCTCGCCAAGGCCCAGGCCGCCCGCCGCACCCGCCGCGGCAACCGGCGCCCTCGCCTGAACGCCGTGAAGCACGGACTCTTTACCCACGAATTCAGCCCGGCCACGCTGCGACGCCTGGGTGAGGAACCGAAGGAGTTCAGGGAGATGCAGAGGCTTTTTCGCCGTCTGCTGGCGCCCCGCGAGCGCCCGGAAAGGGAACTGGTGCGCCGCCTCTGCGAGACCTGCTGGCGCCGCCTGCGACTGTTCCGCGCGCGGGCCCGCCAGGAACAGGAATCGCTTCGCAAAGCGCTGGAGAAGGTGCCGCGCGCCCACGGCCCGCTGGGACCTTTTGAAACTGAACTGCGCGCGCAGTTCCTCGGAATTGCGCTATTTGACCTGAGCCGCACGGTGGATGAGGCGCTCAAGCTGCACTCGCAGATCGAATGCCTGCTTCGCACGCTGCTGCGCAAGCGTTCCGCCGGCACCGAGGAATTCCACATGCTCTCGCCGCGGCGCGATTCACGGATTGCTCAGGTGGAAAGCCTCTCGTTGGAGGAGAAGCCGCTGGCTGAAATGACCGAGGAGGAACTCACTGAGCGGCTGCGCTACTTTTCCTTTAACCGCCTGATGGAACTCGCCAGTCTCCAGGCCGAGGAGCAGGAGCAGCGTGAAATCGCCGAACTCCTGGCCGAGCTGAACGGTGAGCCTTAGGAGTGTTCCTTCAGGCGCGGCAGTCTGTGCATTCGCGGACGGGCCCTGCGGCAGCTTCGCGCCGTGCCGGGCTGTTAACCTTGCCACCATCACAACACCTGAACCGGGTCGGGAAGACAACCTTCAGGGAATGCTTGTTGAAAGCAGGCGACAGCCAGGTGGCTCATCTTTACTGCCCTCATCGCGCCCCGCCCGAATTTATTTGACAGTTATCGACCGCGTGTGACAAATTGACCACCTAGCTCGGAGGGGACGGGTTCAACGAAATCTCACTCTCCCGTGAGTGGGTCCGTGATATTTTGCCGGCCCCTCCGTCCAGCTGCAGGGCTCTGTCCATTCTCAAACGCACTTCCGCCCTTTCTGCATGGGGTCGGTTTCCACCCCGAGGTATTTGCAGCGTTGTGCCCCCGCCGCATCTGACAACACTTTTATGGTTTTTGATTGGCTTGGGAGGAATGGGCAGCGTCCTCGCCGACGGCGCGCCCCAAACCTTTCAGGGGCCGGCGACGGGCATTTCAATATGGGTCGGGTAGCGGCTGGTGTGGTAGACGCGCTCGGTGGCCTTCTGGAAGTCCGCCGCGGTGGCCTTGAAGATGTTGGGCACCCAGGTCTGCGGGTTTCGGTCAATCACCGGAAACCAGGTGCTCTGCACCTGCACCATGATGCGGTGGCCCTTCAGAAAGCGGTGATTGTTGGTGTGGAGATCGATGGTAATCGGCGTCACCTGGTTGGGCGTCATCGGCTCCGGGTGGACAAAGCTCTTGCGGAAGCGGGCGCGGAACACGTCATTGGCAATCATCAACTGATATCCGCCCAGCTTGGGTTCCTGCGGATCATCTTCAGGATAGACGTCAATCAGTTTGGCAATGTAGTCGCTGTCAGCGCCGGTGGTGGAAACGAAGAGGTGGGCCACAATGTCTCCCGCCACGGAAACGTCTTCGACGAGCGACTTGCTTTCCCAGGTGAGGGTGTCGGGGCGAAAGCTGGCAATCCGCTGGTCCTGCAACAACCACGTGCACCAGTCACCGCAAGGGTAGGTGGGGTCCATGGGGCGGGCGCGATAAGGAACCGGGTTCGCGGGATCGGAGACGTAGCTGTCGTAACCGGGCTTTTCGTCCTTGCCTCCGGGCGGGTTGAACGACAACACTCTTCCTGAGTGGACGTACAGCTTGCGCTCCCTGATGTTTTGCCGGGGCGGCCAGTGGTCAAAGGCCTGCCACTGGTTTGAGCCGGTCTGGAAGGTCAGAGCTTCCTTAAAGGGCAGGGGACCTTTGTCCTTCAGCCAGTGAGCGAACCACACCGCCTGCACCTTCTCCCGAAAGTACCGGCTGGTGTCGCTGTCAAAATCAATCGGGCCCAGCGTTCGCCCCGTGCCGTGAGCCCAGCCGCCGTGGTTCCACGGCCCCGCCACCAGGTAATTGAGGTGGTTCGGGTCGTGCTTCTCGAGCGCTTCATAAATGGTAATGGGGCCGTAAAAATCCTCCTGGTCCCACCAGCCCGCCACGTTCAGATTGGGAACCGTGAGATTCAGATTTTTGACGTAGGGCGTCACCGCCTGCCTCTGCCAGAAGGCGTCGTAATTGGGGTGCGCGACGTAGTCGTTCCAGGTGGGAATGGTGCCGTGCAGGTATTCGGCGTTGGCATTCACGAGCGGGCCCAGGTTCAGCAAGTACCATTCGTAAACGTCGTGGCGGTCAAAATTGAAATGGAAGTTGGTCTTCCCGGTTTCCATCATGGTGGCGTAGAAAAATCCGTAGCTCAGGCGGAAGGCGCCGTTGTGGTGGAAATCGTCGCCCAGGAACATGTCGGCGGGCGAGGCCTGTTCCGACGCGGCCTTCAGCGCCGGATGCGGGTCCAGCAGTGCCATGGTGGTGAGCCATCCGCCGTAGGAAATGCCCAGAATGCCCACACGACCATTGTTGTTGGAAACGTGCTTCAGCAGCCAGTCGATGGTGTCATAGGTGTCGGTGCTTTCGTCGATCGCTTTGGGATTGCTCTGGTCGCGCGGCGGCCGCATCATCACAAATTTCCCCTCGGACTTGTAACGCCCGCGAATGTCCTGAAACACAAAAATGTAGCCCTCGCGGATGAGTTCCTTATAACCGGCAAGTCTTCGGCTGTATCCACGGTCGTCGTCACTCAGACCGTAGGGCGTGCGCTCATAAATGAACGGCAGTGGGACCAAGGTGTTCCTGGGGACATAGATTTCCGTGTGCAGCCGCACGCCGTCTCGCATGGGAATCATCACGTCCATCCTGGAAAAGATTTGATGGACGTCCGGCTGCCCCTCAGCGGCGCGGCCAACCGGCAACCTCAACGCCAGCGCCAAAACAATCGCAGCACCGAAGATGCAAATCGCAAGCCGGAATGGTTTCGTGGTCATCAGGTTTCCTCTCTCCCATCTTTGCATCGGGATGGGCTCATTCATTTGCAGGCTGACAGTGTTGCCGGGTGCCGCGAAAGCCCGCATTCTATCGCCTGCAGTTCCGCAAAGCGAGTGTTTATTGCACCGGGGGGGATGAAAGACGGCGGCTTGCGGCGTGAGCCTTGCGCCTTTGCCGCCTCAGCCATAACAGGAGGCAAAGCAGGACCACCAGAAGCGGGATTGCAACAGCATTCACTTCCCGCGCGGGAAGCCGCATGAGGCTCTTTGCGGCCAGGACCGCTATGCGTCGCAGGGAACTGAACATTTCTGAGATTTCAAAGGCCCAGGCAAAAAGCAGGGCGTACAGATAGGCCGGGTAAGGGTCCAGAAAATCCAGACAGGTGCGCGCCGCATTTCGGAAGGTAGGGGTCCCCGACAAAAACGCCATCGCCACGCCCAGCAGCGCACCGGCGATAAAGTCCGTGGGGTAATGGATCCCGGCATAGATTCGGGGGACATTGGTGACAAAGGCGTAAGCGAGGGCCAGGGTGCCCAACCGCCTGGAAACCATCCAGAGGCCTGTGGCGATGCAGAAGGTCAGCACCGCATGGTCGCTCGGAAACGAACTCCAGTGGATTAGGGCATGGGGATCTGAGTTAAAAGGGTGAGTGAAATGCAGCAGCGGATTACGGATCGGCCTCTCGCGATAGGGAAGGCTTAAGGCTAAAATCCTCGCCACACCCACCGCAAGCGCGCACACTCCAAGGTTGGCCGCCAGCACCTCTCTTTTTTTAGAATCCTTCTTTCCAAGCTCAATCCAGGCCCACCAGAACATGGCCATCAGGACTGCGCCGTCCAATAAATCACTGGTGGCAATTTCAAGCAGCGTGGCGTCGGCCACCCACGAATGATGGGCGAAAGAGTTAATGAAATGAATAATCGGCTGGTCAAACCAGTTCATTTGGGGCCCCTCCAAATTGAACCTCATAAGATCGGCAGGGGAACAGGTAGGAGTGTTCCGACTTCCGCACGCACACCCAGGGTGCAAATTATATACACCAAGTATCAGGAATTATGAAGTGAAAAGTGTGGAGGGCTGGTCGCGAAGCGTGGCGGAAGTTTCTTCTGGACGGATGCCGCTCCGAGTGTTTGAATGGAAAAGTTTAGCCGCGCTTGTTCACGCCGACAGAATTCGCCGTTCAAAAAACAGCGTTTTCCTGTGCCGGGGCCGGCGCGCCGGCTGCCGGAACTCAAAACGGGTGCAGCCATCGCAGAAAGGAGCTTATAGCATGTCTCGGAACCCTTATTGCCGGCTGACCATCGCGTGGCTGGCCGCTATTGCATTCTTATTTACTTCCGCGTGCGCCCTGTGCGCGCAGAGCAAGCCTGCGGTTGGTTCGCCCAACGTCGCCGTCGCTGATCCGCCGCTGCCGGCGCCCTCTACCCAACCCTGCGCCGTGCAGTTGTTTCCCAAAGAAGATTTCGGCCCTGCCGGCGAGAACACGCGTATGGATTCCGCACCGCACACGTTCAATTATCAACCGCCCGCCGGCTGCAAGGGGCCGTGGGCAAAGGTCGTGCTGGTTGCTGACTTCTCCGTCGACCCCGGTCACCAATATGACCGCACTGCCTCCATCTGGCTCGACGGCGTCAACATCTACTTCGGGACCACAGAAGAGCCGTCGCCCGACTTCGGCCCCAGCTGGCGGATCGAGCGCGACCTCACCGACTACGCCAGCCTGCTGCGTTCGCCCGGCAAGGGCGCGACGCTTATCAATAACTGGACTGACCCCAGGCGGGCCAGCGTCATCCACGCCAGCGCGCGGATTCTTTTCTATCCCGCCGACGCAAGCCACCCCGCGCCCGCCACGCCCGACGCTGTCTACGCGCTGAACCCGTCCAATGCCGCTGTCAATCTCCAGACCGGCAGCGATGAGTTGATGCGCAAGATTCGGTTTCCGCGCAACACGCGGCGCGTCTATCTGGATGAATTTGCGCAAAGCCAGTTCCACGATGAATTCTGGTACACCTGCCTGCCGGACAAGTACATCCAGGAGACCATGGCCTTCGCTATGAAGCGCGGTTACAAGGGGGCGCCCCGTCGCGCGCGGGCCTGCAGCGGCGGCAGTTATCGCGAGGTTGAAGTTCTGGTTGACGGCCAGCCGGCGGGCCTGGCGCCCATTTTCCCCTGGGTTTACACCGGCGGCATCGATCCCTATCTCTGGCGGCCGACGCCCGGCGTCCAGACCCTGAACTTTGTTCCCTACCGGCTCGACCTCACGCCCTTCGCCGGCCTGTTGAGCGACGGCGCCGAGCATTCCGTCTCCGTGCGCGTGCTGGGTTCAAACCACTACTTTTCCGTGGGTGCGGCGTTGCTGGTCTACCGCGACGCGAAGGCCCGGCACACCGGCGGCGCCGTCACGCGCAACACCCTGAAGGGCGCGTCGCTGGAACCCACCGTCAACAGCACGCTGGGTCCAGACCCCAGCAAGGTGAACGGCAAAGTGCTGACGCGTGCCGACCAGAGCTACGTGATTGAAGGTTACGTCAATACGCCGTCGGGAAAGGTGAACACGCGCGTGAAACAGAGCCTGAGGTTCAATAACACCCAGACTTTCTCCACTGTCGATGCCACCACCACCCGGCATGTCACCGAGCAGTCGGGCGATGTGTCGGGGGCCAGCAACAGCACCGGCGGGGATTCCGCCGGGCGCGCTTTCACGCGGTCGTTCAGCTACTCGCTCACGGCCAACGTGCTGCGACACTCAGGCTCCGGCCGCAGCCGCAGCCACACCGTCCACCTGC
>JBAUWE010000190.1:0-4704 GCA_049583595.1 Terriglobia bacterium | reverse complement strand
GTTCACATCCGCAGTGCGCATGTACCGCTCGGTATAGATGCTGTCATAGAACTTCCAGTCGGTGACCGGACCGCCCGCCGCGCCACATTTGAACACGCCGGGCGCGTGCGTCAGCGTGTAGAGCGTCATGTAGCCGCCGTAGGACCAGCCCCGGATGCCCATGCGGCTGGAATCGACGTAGGGCAGCGACTTCAGATATTCCACGCCCGCCAGCTGATCCTTGAGTTCCTGCCGTCCCATGTGTTCGAAAATGGGCGTTTCAAAGGCGTGGCCGCGGCCCCACGATCCGCGATTATCGAGAATCCACAGCAGGTAGCCGCGCTCGGCAAAAAGCTGGTCTTCCAGCGAGGTCACACCCCAGGAATCCGTCACCATCTGAATTTCCGGGCCGCCGTAGACCTTTACGATCACCGGATATTTCTTGTGCGGGTCGAAGTTCGGGGGCTTCACCATTCGGGCGTAAAGATGGGTCCCGTCCGCAGCCTTGACTGTGACGAATTCAGTGGCGCCGAGTTCGTAGTCATCCAGATAATTCGCCGGCTTGTCGAGTGTGGAAACCTCCTCGCCATCCGATTTGTAAAGGCGAGTGAAGGGCGGCGTCCTGGAGTCCGAAAACTTGTCCACATAGTAGCGGCCATCGGGTGAAAGATAGAAGGTGTGCGTGCCGGGCTCTTTGGAAACGCGTTCGAGGCCGGTACCATCCAGATGGACGCGATAGATCTCGCGCTGGCGCGGGTCGGGTTCTGTCGAGAGGAAATAGACCCAGCCGGAATCGCCTGCCAGTTGAAACATGGGAAGATCGGAAAAGAGAGGCCGGTCAATCATCCAGTCACCGCTGGTGAGCTTTTTCTGCAGCTTCCCGTCCATGTTGTAGAGATAGAGATGCATCCAGCCGTCGCGCTCGGAAAGCCAGAGGAAACGGCCGCCGCTGAGAAAATGCGGAGGGTTCAGGGAATTGATCCAGTACTTGTCCCGCTCAGCCAGCAGGGTGCGGTCGGCTCCCGAGTCGACATTCCACAAATGAGCCACTTCTTCAGTCTGGTCGCGGTTCAGGGTGAGGAAACAAATCGATTTTGAGTCGGGCGTCCAGGTGAACCTGGGCCCAAAGTATTCAACGGAAGCCGAATCGTTGCGCGAAACCCACGTTTTGATGCCGCCGCCTTCGACTGAAACCACGCGGAAAGTTGCTTTCGGGTTCGGATCGCCGGACTGCGGGAATCGCTGGAAATTAAGCTCAACGTGCCGCGATAGAAAGTTGACGAGCGGATACTGCGGCACGGGGGTGTCATCAAGCCGAAGGAAGGCAATCTTCCTGCCGTCGGGCGACCATTCATAGGAGCGGCCGGTGGCACGGTCTGCCAGTTCCTCCTTGTAAACCCAGTCCAGGAGGCCGTTAAAGACCAGGCCGGATCCATCGGTAGTGAGTTGCGTGGTCTTACCCGTGTTCAGGGAAATCGTGTAAATGTTGTTCTGTCTGACGAAGGCGACGGCGTCACCGGCAGGAGAAAAGATGGGTTCTTCTTCCTTCACCGAGTCATTTGTTAACCGTTTCGTCTCGCCGGTCTGGACGTTAAATACCCAAAGGTCATTCGCGCCCTGAAAGAGAATGGCATCACCGTCCGATGACCATTGGTAAGTCACAGGGTTAACGCCGCCTGGAACATCCAGGCGCCGGGCTTTGCCGCTGGCAACATCATAAAGCCACAACCCGTCGCCCGAGTTATCGTCCCGGACGTAACTGACTTCTTCATGTTTCGGGCGCCACATGATGTGGTTGATGGACGGGGCAACCACCTGGTCTCCCTGAGCGACCAGCTCAGGAGTCAGCGGCTGTTTGGCCGCCCAGGAGGGAGGAACCGTCACAAGCAGGACCGCAAGAAATGCCCAGATGGGTACATCTACTCTTAATCGTTGAGACACACCGGCCTCCGAGGGCACAGTAATGATACGGTGAATTATTACCGGCGCGAGTGAGGGCAAAGCATCACGTCTGGTGTTCCGGATGAGTGCAGCCGGGAAAACTGGTCAGGAACGCGAGTCCTTTGTAATCGAGAAAGTCAACCAGGCCCACCTTTGACGTGAAGAACGCTTCCAGCGTCATGCACTTCAACAAACGGTAGAAAGGAAACCCGGGGTGCCGGGCTTTCGGATCGTGTTCAGGAACGCTCATTTGCGTCAGCAGGTCTTCCCTCTGTGCAGGCGAAAGCTCCAGAAAAGGTTTCCCATACTGCTTCTGGCTGAGTTCGTTGACGAGGCCAAGCCCGTCGATCCACTGCTTTTGAAGCGCCGGCTCAAACTCCGCCGCCGAAAAAACGACAAAATCAATGTAGTTGGCTACCTTGGCATCTTTGGCACCCGGCTTTTCATCGGTGGGAAGAATCACCTCCGTCAGAACCTCGACGGCGTGGAATTCGTCCGGCTTGAAGAACCTGGGCACGTAAGGCGATTCGGTATCCGCCGGTGAAGGGGTGGACTCCACATCCGTTACCTGGTATAACCCTCCAGCAGCGGGCGCAGGGGAGGCCATAAGAGTTGCCCCGCGCGGCAGCCAGCCTTCAAGAAACTCACGTCCCGCCGCAGTGGCACTGAGCAGTCCAAAATATTTCAGTGCACGGCGCCTTCCCATCAGAGGTTTCTGCATCGTCTTAACCTTTCGACGCTCCATCAAGCGTCTCGAGAGCATTGATACCTGCACTCAGTTACACATTGCCCAGGCGGAATTCTTCCGCCAGATGGTCACATGCCCGGTAAGCCAGGGCCATGATCGTGAGTGTCCACTCTTTTTCCGGATGCGACACAAACGGTGCTGCGTCTGCTACGAGCAGGTTGTTGACGTCATGAGCACGGCACCACTTGTCCAGCACAGAAGTGCGCGGATCATCTCCCATGCGCGCGCCGCCGCCCTCATGCGTCACGGCTCCCAGCGGTTCGGGACTTGACTTCTTGAAGGGGAGAATTTCCGCGCCCGAGGCTTTGAGAATTTCGTTGATCTGACCATACATTTTATCCACCATGGCATAGGCCTCGGGATACTCCGCGTTGGTGTGAAAACGAACCTGCGGTATGCCCCAGGGATCACGCAGGCCGTCCGGGTCAATTTCAACATAGTTCGAGTGAAGCGCCTGGCCTTCGCCATAACCACCCATTGAAACAGCCGCCGGGTACAGATCTTTGATCTTCTTTTTGTAGGCCGACCCGAAGCCCGGCATGCTCGCGCCGGGGCCGGGACCCATGCCGCAACCTGAGTAAAAATTGAGCCGCCAGCCTCCAAGATATTTCTTGTTTCCCTTGCCGCTGTAATCGTACCGGGGAATGTATAGGCATGACTCACCGGGGCCGTCGTCATTGGTGGTGGCACGGCCGGCAAGTTGCGGGAAAAAACCCTCCACGCTGCCGGATGCAACGTGGTCCATCAAATAGTGGCCAAGGACACCGCTCGAATTGGCAAGGCCGGCGGGAAAGTCACGGTTTCTGGAATTGAGCAGAATCCGAACGGATTCTATGTTGGAAGCGGCGAGCACGACCGCCTTGCTATAAACTTCATATTCCTGCTTATTCTGCGTGTCAATGTAACTGACGCCCCGGGCCTTCCCGGTCCGGGGATCCGTGAGAACAGTGTTGACGGCGGCATAGGGCTTTAAGGTGAAATTGGAATGACTTTTAAGCTCCGCGAACGCTGCCAGACTGCTGTAGCGTGCTTCCACCATGCAGCCATGGTTGCAGCCTCCGCAATAGTGACACTCAGGGCGGCCGCGGTAAGGCTTACTTAGTACTGCCAGCGCCTGCGGGATCGCTTTGATGCCCAGCTTCGCAGCCCCTTTCTTGATGAGGAGTTCGCCGCAACGCGCATTAAAAGGAGGCAGACGGTTTTGTCCGGCAGGGACGTTATACAGGCTTTCGCGTCCTCCCGAAACCCCGATGAGGTCCTCAACTTTGTCGTAGTAAGGAGCTACATCGTCATAACTGATGGGCCAGTCTTCGCCCCAGCCGCCTTGCAGACTCTTTGGCTTGAAATCCAGTGGACCATAACGCTCAACGCTCCGTCCCCACACAAGGCTGCGTCCACCCACGGCGCGCAGCCGGGTCCAGGTGAATTTTGCTCCTGGGGCGACCGCGTACGGGTCTTCATCGGGAATGGTAAAAAGATGGTCGGTCCATTCATTGATCTTCCATCCCATGCCCTGGGGCAGCTTGCCATACTCACCGGGTTTTCCATCGCCGCGGTAAGGCCAATCGTAACTGAAATTGTGGGTATGGAAATCCTTTCCCGGATCGATCGGGCGGCCTGCCTCCAGGCAGAGAACCTTCAACCCCTTCATGGCGAGCACATATGAAGCAATGCCTCCACTGGCGCCGGAACCCACCACAATCACGTCATAAACTGGTTGCGAAGCCATTCAGCTACCTCCACAGAGATACGTCGGCACAAGCTGTCCACCTTATCGCTTTTGCCAGACCTTGTAAACTTTCTTTCACCACCCGCCGATGAGCATTCCAAGGGAAAGAAAATCCCCAAACAGGTGCGCTGTTGTCTCTTGCCATGCCAGCGATTCCCATGTCTTTCCAGACACCACCCTTTAAAAATCCGACGATGATCTGGCGACCGCAGCGGCGGTTACAGGGGGGAATTTGCCGGAGTCGGCGGCTTGCCTTTTCGCTTCCCGGGATGTTAGTCCTGATCGGTGTATGGCTTCCCTGCTCCAC
>JBAUWE010000189.1:0-4911 GCA_049583595.1 Terriglobia bacterium | reverse complement strand
GAGTATGATGGGCGGACGCAAGGAATTCATTCAAAGGACACAACAACCGTGGACCCGAAAAAACCAACCGACTCCAGGCAAAATCAATTTGACCGCAGGCGATTTTTGAAGCTCGGCGTTGCCGGCGGTGCTGCCGCAATGGCGGTGCCGTCTTCCAGTTGCACATCGGAAGCGCCCAATCCATCAGGGCAGGGCGTCCGCCCGTTTGAGCTGGATGAGACCACCATCACCGCGCTCCAGGACGCCATGAAATCCGGCAGGATGACCTCGCACTCCATCACGGAAAAGTACCTGGCCCGGATCGAGGAACTCGACCGCCGCGGGCCGTCGCTCCATTCCGTGATCGAGGTCAACCCTGACGCGCTTTCCGTCGCCCGCCAGCTTGACCGCGAGCGCAAGGCCAAAGGCCCCCGTGGGCCGCTGCACGGCATTCCCGTGCTGGTAAAGGACAACATCGGAACGGCCGACCGCATGACCACCACGGCGGGCTCCTATGCTCTGGAGGGCTCGATTCCACTGCATGATTCGTTTGTGGCGGCGCAGCTTCGCAAGGCCGGAGCCATCATCCTGGGCAAGGCCAACCTCAGCGAGTGGGCCAACTTCCGGTCGCGGCACTCGTCGAGCGGATGGAGCGGGCGCGGCGGGCAGGCGCGCAATCCCTACGCGCTCGATCGCAATCCCTGCGGATCGAGTTCCGGCTCGGGAGTGGCCGTTTCCGGCAATCTGTGTCCGGTGGCGCTGGGGACGGAAACCGACGGATCGATTGTGTGCCCGTCGTCCAATAACGGCGTCGTGGGCATCAAGCCTACGGTGGGACTGGCCAGCCGCAATGGAGTGGTCCCCATTTCGCACACGCAGGATACCGCCGGCCCCATGGCGCGTACCGTGGCCGACGCAGCCGCCGTGCTGGGCGCCATGACGGGCGTCGATCCGAATGACAAGTCGACGCTTGCGAGCAAGGGGAAATCGCAGACGGATTACATAAAGTTTCTGGACGCGCGCGGCCTCAAGGGCGCACGCCTTGGCGTGGTGCGGCAACTGTTCGGCTACAACACATTTGTCGACAAGCTGGCCGATGCCGCCATCGCCGCCATGAAGGACCAGGGAGCCGTGATCGTCGATCCAGCGAACATCGAGACGTTCAAGCACCTGGACGATGGGGAATTCACCGTGCTGCTTTACGAATTCAAGGCCGGCCTGAATGCTTATCTCGAATCGCTAGGGCCAAAAGCCCCGGTGCATTCTCTGAAAGAGATTATTGCCTTCAACGAAAAGCACGCGCGCGAAGAGTTGCCCTATTTTGGCCAGGACATCTTTATCAAGGCCGAGGCCAAAGGGCCGCTCACGAGCCCGGAATACCAGAAGGCGCTGGAGAAATGCCGCACGCTCTCGCGCGAGAAGGGCATCGACGCCACCATGGAAAAATACAAGCTGGACGCGCTGGTGGCTCCCACCGGGGCGCCTGCCTGGCCTACCGACCTGATGAACGGCGATCACGACACGGGCGGAAGTTCCGGCCCCGCCGCCATCGCCGGCTATCCCCACGTGACCGTGCCCGCCGGTTACGTCTTCGGGCTGCCCGTCGGCATCTCCTTCTTCGGCCGCGCCTGGAGCGAGCCCACGCTGATCAAGCTGGCCTACGCCTTCGAGCAGGCCACAAAGTTCCGCAAGCCACCAAAGTTTCTGCCCACGGCGGATTTGAAGGTCTGACGATTTCGGGGGACCGCTGCGGACTGGGGTGTCGCCAACCCCATAATCTCATTTAATCCTATTGTTCGTGTCGTATAATCCTTCGAGCGCTGGGGAGCGCTGAAAGCTCAAATTTACAGAGTGAGTGGGGGACGGCAAAGTGACCGGTGTTGCCCGCCCTACGGGAGGACCCGTCATGGCGCGAAAGCCAACGTTGCCTGCTGTGTTGCTGGGCCTGATTCCATTTGTGGGCGTGTGTTTCACGGTCGCATTCTGGGACCGCGTCCACCCTTTTGTGCTGGGCCTTCCCTTTAACTTCTTCTGGCTGATCCTGTGGACACTATTGACGCCGCTCTGCCTTTGGGGCGCCTACCACTTTGAGAAGCGGGCCGATTCCCGGCATTCCGCCGGATCGCATAGCGGGGCGCGATGAGCCCAACCGTCATCGCACTTGTCATCATTCTTGCCATTGTAGGAATTGGCTCGTTGATTGGCTTTCGCGCGGGTGCCAGCAAGACGATGGACTTGGAGCAGTGGACGGTGGCCGGCCGGGGTTTTGGCCTGGTGCTGGTCTGGCTGCTGATGGCGGGAGAGGCCTATACCACCTTCTCGTTTCTTGGTGCCAGCGGCTGGGCCTACTCGCGCGGCGGTCCGGCGCTCTACATCCTCGCCTACATTTCGCTCGCCTACGTTATGGGCTTCTTCATTCTTCCTCCCCTGTGGGAAGTCGGCCGTGCCCGCGGTCTGCAGACGCAATCGGACTTTTTCGAGAAGCGCTACGGCAGCAAACCGCTGGCGGGACTGGTGGCCGTGATCGGTGTCGTGTTCATTGTTCCCTATCTGCAACTGCAACTGAAGGGGATGGGCATCATTGTGGAAGTGGCCAGCTTCGGCCAACTCAATCGAACAGCGGCCATGATGATTGCGGGGGTGCTGGTGGCCGGATTTGTTTTTACCAGCGGTGTCCTGGGCGTGGCGCGGGTGAGCATTCTGAAGGACCTGCTGCTGCTTGGCGCTGCGGTTGTGATCGGCATCGCTGTTCCATACTACTGGTTTGGTGGGATCGGCCCTATGTTCCGGGCGCTTGCTCACGCTCATCCCGCGCACCTCACCATGCCCGGCGCCACAAAGAACATGGGACATGCATGGTTCATCTCCACCGTCCTGCTGACCGGACTCGGCGCCTACATGTGGCCGCATCTGATCGGCAGTTGCTTCACCGCAAAAAGTGCCGACACGCTGCGGCGTAATGCCATTGTGATGCCACTCTACACGCTGACATTGCCGTTCATCTTTTTTGCAGGCTTTGCCGCCGTGCTGATTGTTCCCGGGCTTAAGGATGGTGACCTGTCACTGCTTACTGTGGTGCAGAAAACATTCCCGCCGTGGTTCCTGGGGATCGTGGGCGGGGCTGGAGCGCTGACAGCCATGGTGCCTTCCGCCATTCTGATTCTGACGGCTGCCACGCTGTTCGCCAAGAATTTCTACCGGCCTGTCCTTGCGCCATCCATGAGCGACGGCAGCGTGGCGAGGCTGGCCAAATGGGCGTCCGTGACGTTGATGGGTGTGGCGCTGTTCTTCACGCTCACCAGCGGCCGAACCATTGTCGCGCTGTTGCTGATCGGCTATGCCGGCGTGTCCCAGTTCTTCCCTGGAATTGTCCTGGGACTCTTCTGGAAGCGCGCAAGCAAGGCTGGAGTTTTCTCCGGGCTTGTCGTCGGTATTGTCGCGGTTGCGTCCCTCATGCTGAGCGGGCACGATCCCTTTATGGGATTGAACGCAGGATTCGTGGCCCTCATCCTCAATTTTGCAGTGACCATTGTGGTGAGCCTGTTGAGCGGCTCGCAAGGGGCTGCTTTCCTGGAGAAGCTTCCATCTTAAAGTCCTGATCCAAGCGCGGCGAACAAGGCCACAGCAGATCAATCGCCGCCGTAGCTGCCATATCGGGAGGGCAGCGCCTTTCTTTTCCCAATCACGGGCGCGTGACACGGGCCATGCCGAGTGATACACTTTGCGCCGTACCTCAGATACGAAAATCAGTTCCTCTCCAGTGCACGGTTGGGGTACTAAACCTCAGAGCGGCACGGCAGTAACATCAACACGAACCGCGAAAGCAGACCCAATATGACTGAAAAATTCCTCAAAGAAGCGTCACTTGAACTTGTTCTCTTATTTGTAGCATGTATGTTGTTGCTCCCCTCGCCAGCCCGCGCCGGAGCTGCCGGCAGTTCCGGAGCAGTGGTTCGCATTGCCGCCGGCCGTGTACAGGGAGTCTCGGTGAATGGCCTTGAGGTTTTCAAGGGCATTCCTTTTGCACAGCCGCCGGTGGGCAAGCTGCGATGGGAGCCGCCACAACCGGTGAAGCCCTGGGCCGGGATCCGGCCGGCGCTCGACTACGGCCATGATTGCATGCAGATGCCTGATAAATGGTTGCGAACCACCCCCAGTGAAGACTGCCTTTACCTTAACGTCTGGGCTCCAGCGCACCCGGTGAAAAAACGGTGGCCGGTAATGGTCTGGATCTACGGCGGAGGTTTCGTCAACGGAGGCACTTCGCCGGCGGAGTTCAGTGGCGCGGCCTTTGCCCACCGTGGCCTCGTGTTTGTCAGCTTCAACTACCGTTTGGGGCGTTTCGGTTTTTTTGCTTTCCCAGCACTTACCAGGAAGGGCGGGCTGCTAGGTAACTACGGCTTCATGGACCAGATCGCAGCTCTCAAGTGGGTGCAGCACAACATCGCCGCCTTTGGCGGCAATCCGCATGAAGTCACCATCTTTGGCGAATCCGCAGGCGGGATGTCGGTGAACACGCTGCTCACTTCGCCGCTGTCCCGCGGATTGTTCCAGCGCGCCATGATTGAGTCCGGCGGTGGACGGGACACGATTCTTCCCCCCCCGCCGATCGACCGCCCCGGCCCGCACGGTCAGCCTTCCGCCGAGCAGGATGGCATCAACTTTGCCCGCGAGATGAGCATCCACGGGACCGGCGCCACAGCCCTAGCTGCTCTGCGCCGCCTGCCCGCCAAAAAAATCGCGAACGGCCTCAACATGGCCTCCATGGACCAGCAGGGGAAGACTTATTCCGGCCCCATGATTGATGGGAACCTGCTGGTGCAGTCGCCTGAGCAGTTTTATAAGGAAGGGAAGGAAGCCAAGGTTCCAGTGGTGGTGGGCGCCAACAGTCTCGACATCGGCTTTACCCGGGCGAAGACCCTTCACGAGCTA
>JBAUWE010000188.1:0-7034 GCA_049583595.1 Terriglobia bacterium | reverse complement strand
GGCGGGAACAGCACAATCGGAACCATCACGACGGCAGGGCTTTATACGGCGCCGGGAATACCGCCGTCTCCGAACTCCGTCACAATCACGGCCACCAGCTCGGCGGATGCAACCCGGTCAGCCACCGCAACGGTGAACGTCGTCAATCCCGCTCCGGTGCTTTTATCCATCTCTCCCGACGCCGCCACGACCGGCGATCCCGATACCACGCTGACCGTGGGTGGAACGGATTTCACCTCACAGTCGGTGGTTTATCTTGAGGCAACAGCGCTGGTCACGGTCTACGGCAGCGCGACGCAACTGACCGCCACCATTCCTTCTTCATTGCTGGCCTCGACCGGCACGTTCAGCATCACGGTGGTCACTCCCGCCCCGGGCGGCGGCACTTCCACCGCTGCAACCCTGACGATTTCGGTTGCCGTCTCCATCAGCCCGGCGACGCAGACTTTAGACGTCAATCAGTCGCAACAATTCAGCGCCACGGTGGCGGGCACTGCCGACCAGAGCGTGAACTGGGCGGTTGATGGGGTGGCCGGCGGGAACAGTACAATCGGAACCATCACGACGGCAGGGCTTTATACGGCGCCGGGAATACCGCCGTCTCCGAACTCCGTCACTATCACGGCCACCAAGTCGGCGGATGCAACCCAGTCAGCCAACGCAACGGTGACCGTCGTCAATCCCGCCCCGGTGTTTTACTCTATCTCTCCCGACGCCGCCACGACCGGCGATCCCGACACCACGCTGACCGTGGGCGGAACGGATTTCACCGCACAGTCGGTGGTTTATCTTGACGCAACAGCGCTGGTCACGGTCTATGGCAGCGCGACGCAACTGGCCGCCACCATTCCTTCTTCATTACTGGCCTCGACCAGCACGTTCAGCATCACGGTGGTCACTCCCACTCCCGGCGGCGGCACTTCCACCCCGCTCAGCTTTTCTGTCTGGGCCGGCTATCCGCGGCCCGGCGCCGGCAGCATCCTCGCCGGACCCCCGCCGGCGCTCAAACAAATTCCCCACAACGGGACCCTGGTTTCTGTGCTCGACTGGACTGCAAAGGACGATCAGGGAGATTCCGAAGACGTCCTTTCTGCCGACCACATGGTGACGGAGATGGGCATCCCCAATATTGACACCACCGACTTTGCGACGGCTGCCGCCAACCCCTTCCTGGTGGTGGCCGGTGTTCTGAACACCGCTTCGAGCCTGTCTGCTCCTGACATCAGTAATCTCACCAGCTACGTGAATGGAGGAGGCACGCTGTACCTGTGGGAACCGAACGTCAGCGGCCTGCTGACGGCGCTCGGGGTCGGTTCCACGGTGAATGATTACCTGATGCTGGCGAATGAACAGCGCCCGCTCACTTTTGACACCACGCAGAGCAGTCCCATTCTCAAGTACATCGACGCGCCGGAGGAAGTCAACTGGTCGCCGTTTTTCCCCCCGGGTGACGTGACGCGCGGCTATTCAAGCGGATCGTGCACGCCGCTGGCCACATGGAGTACAGGGGACGACGCCGTCCTGCGGTGCGACATCGGGAATGGCCGGGCTTATGTCTTCGGCTGGAGGCTGCGGCCCCTGCTGGAATTGCCCGAGCTTCAACTGGGCAACGACACCGGCCCACAGGGGGTCAATGATATTGTTCCCGATGCGGATATCTGCCGCCTCTTGATGCGCGCCAGCTACGAGGCTTACGCCGCCAATCCCCAGGAGCGGCAGTGGGCTCCCGGCGGCCATCACGCGGCGCTGATTATCACCCACGACGTGGACGCCACCGTGTCGTACCAGAACGTCCCGGCCGGCGTGGATTTTGAAAACAGCATGGGATTCAAATCGACGTACCTGTTCACCACCAGTCCCTACGACAACGGGTGGATCAATGACATGTACAGCGCCGCCGGGCACCAGGATATCCAGTACGCGCTCGACCATGGATTCGATGTCCAGGGCCACAGCTTCGGGCACTTTCCGGACTTCCAAACGGCCCTCTACAGCCTGACGGATCCTCCTTCAGAAACGGCCGCGAATTATGAGCCGATGTTTACGCTGATCACCGTCTCGCCTTTTTGCTGTACGAGCGGCATGAGCGCTGTCGGAGAACTCGGGGTCAGCAAGTGGCTGCTCGAAAACGACTTCAGTATACCCATCACAACCTTCCGGGCAGGCTATACGGAGATACCCGCGACGTTGCTGCAGTCGCTTTCGGTCACCGGGTACCAGCGCGACCTGAGCTACCTGAATGACCTGACGCGGGGAGCTTTCCCGTTTGTGACTTTCACCCTGAACACCGGCGCAACGCCAACCACCGTGACCACCTACCACGTGATGGAATATCCCATGTCCATCGCGGACGATGCCTCACCGGCTGTCGGCCTCACCGGTCTCGATACCACAACGGTCAGCCAGTACGTCGACGCATGGATGAAGGTGATCAAGTATAATTACGACAACAACGCACCCACTGTCCTTTTGCTTCACCCCATCGACACGACCGCGCGTTTCCAGGTGATGCAGCAGGTGCTCGCCGAAATCCAGAACCAGGGATTGGACTTGTGGATTGGAGACCTCACCACTTTTGCGAATTTCTGGGAAGCCCAGGGAGTGACGAACGCAAATTGGCCCTGATCAGCCTGGCGTTGGCCGGGCCACGAATGCCGGGCCATGGTCTGAGGGCGCGGCCTCCGGGATGCCTGACATCCGCCAGCCTTGAGGGGACCTCGGTGAATGCTCTCTCAGTTCACCTGGTGAAGAAGACCCCGTTCATGTCACTTCCCCGAGTACCGGTTGTTGAATCCGGTTCATGAGCGTCCCGGGGTAGGCCTCTGCCAACCATATTTTTTCAGCTTGTTGTGGAGCGTGACGCGGTCGATGCCCAGCACTTCCGCGGCCAGGGTCTGGTTGCTTTCACAGATTTCGATGACCCGCAGGATGTGGTCGCGCTGCACCTCTTCAAGTGTCATGACATTGCGTTCCGCGAGCGGCAGTTGCAACGTGAAGTCTTCCTGCCGCAGCTCCGGTCCCCGAGCCACCACCATGGCACGCTCCACGGCGTTTTCGAGCTCCCGGATGTTGCCGGGCCAGCCGTGATGCTGCAGCAACATCATGACGTCAAAGGAAATGCCCCGCACCGGCTTGTTCATTGAAGCGGCAAACTTGCCGATAAAATGGTCCACCAGAAGCGGGATATCATCCAGGCGCTCGCGCAGCGGCGGCAGGTCAATCCGAAAAACGTTGAGGCGGTAATAAAGGTCGGGGCGAAACGTCCCCTCTTCCACGAGCTTTTCGATATTCTTGTTGGTCGCGGCGATGCAGCGGTAATCGACGTGAATGGGCTGCGTGCTGCCCACCCGGGTAATCTCCCGCTCCTGCAAAACGCGCAGCAGATCGGTCTGGGTCTTCAGGCTGATGTCGCCGATTTCATCCAGCAGCACCGTCCCTCCCTCAGCCACCTCAAAGCTGCCCTTCTTGCGGTACTGCGCCCCGGTGAACGCGCCCTTCTCGTGCCCGAACAGTTCGCTTTCCAGCAGCGTCTCGGCCAGCGCCCCGCAATGGATCACCACCAGGCGGTTGTAACGGCGCGGGCTGGCGGCATGAATCGCGCGGGCCACCAGCTCCTTCCCGGTCCCGCTCTCCCCGGTAATCAGGACGGTGGCTTCCGTGGGTCCCACGGTTTCAATGGCCTCGAAAACCCGCCGCATGGCCGCGCTCTTCCCCACCAGTTCCTGCGGCAGGGCGGAATCCACCACTCGCTGCTTCAGCACGGCGTTTTCCTGCTCGGCGCGCTTGTGGGCCAGGGCGTTGTGGACCGTGTGCGCAAAATCTTCCGGGTCGAAGGGTTTGACCACGTAATCGTAGGCCCCGTTCTTCAGCGCAGCCACCGCGGTTTCCACCGACGCATAGCCCGTCATGATGATGACCCTCATGCCCGGCTTGGCTTCGCGAAAACGGCCCTGGAGTTCGATGCCGTCCACGTCCGGCATCTTGATGTCCACCAGCGCGATGTCCCAGTCCTGCTGGGCCAGCAGCACCAGCGCCTCCCGGGCGTTCTCCGCCGCGCCCACTTCATAGCCTTCTTCCCGAAACCATTTCGACAACGAGTCACGGACGATCAGCTCGTCGTCAACAATCAGGATGCTTCCCTTGTTGTCCATCATTCCCTTTGTAGCGCAGGCCCCTGCGGCCTGCGGCTTTTTCATGAAGAACCGCTCCTGTTCTTCCACAGGCCCGGAGGGCCGAAAGATAATAGCCCACCGCGTGAGCGGTGGGAACCCGGCCCTCACCCACCCCGCCCAGCGGGGTCCCCCCTCTCCCCGACGGGGAGAGGGTTGGGGTGAGGGGGCATGACTTTTTCCCATGGCTTGCGCCATGGGCTACTGTCTTGCGCCCCTCCGGGGCTAGACCGCCAAATTTGCGGTCTGCGGGTTTTATGAAGAACCGCGGACCTCATAACCGGACGCGCTACCCACTTTATAGAACACGCCACGTGCGGGGCAAACAAGTCTCACCGGCGTATGGCTGACCCGCCTCCTCGCTGAGCCAAGTCGATCTCGATTGAAGTCTTCGATGGGAACTTCGCCTCTACCTGCCGAGATCGCAGATATCAAAAATCGCTGTCTGCGCCACCCGCCAGGATGCTTCCCTTTTTTTCATCGCCAGTTGCCTTCGACGTCGTTTTCACCGCTAGGTTATTGTAGCCGTGGTCAGTCAGGAAGACCCCATTGACAGTGGCTACCGGCTGCGGTGATGGAGCACGGTTACAGAGTGCTTTCCGCCTATTGTCCAGCCATCGTTCCCTCCGCGCCTTCGATCGGCAGCGTGATGGTGAACAGTGTTCCACGCCCGAGCTGGGATTTGACGTCGATGCGCCCCCGGTGGCGTTCCACGATCATCCGGCTGATCGCCAATCCCAGACCCAGGCTGTGTCCGCCCTCCTTGGTAGTGAAGAATGGCTCGAACATCTGCGACACCAGTTCAGGCGGAATGCCGGTTCCGTCATCCTGCACTTCCAGCTGGACCTGCGGCTCGGTGTCGATTTTCCGGCTGCACAAAGTCAGGTTGCCGCCTTTCTGCATGGCGCCGGCAGCGTTCATCACCAACGCCAGGATGACCTGCTCAATCTGCGCCGGGTCGCACCAAACCAGTGGAAGGTCGCCCGCCAGGTCAAAGTGCATCCGGACATTCTGCAGGTCAAGCTGGTGATGGACGAGCCGCACACACCGGTCCACTACCACATTCAGATCGGCCAGCTCATGCTTCATGGAAGCGGCACGGGAAAAAGTGAGGAGGTTCTTGATGATCTCACCGCAGCGCCGGCTTTCCGACTCAATCAGGTCGAGCGAGGAAAGAACCTCATCGTATTTCTTGTCATTCTCTCTTGCAAACTGTTTCTTCAGGAGTTTCGCGTAGGTCAGGATGCCCGCCAGCGGGTTATTGATTTCATGCGCGACAATTGCGGCCAGCTTTCCAATGGAGGCCATCTTCTCCACGCGCAGCATCTGTTCGTGGGCGCGGTTCAACTCCTGGGTCTTCTGGTCAACTCTTTTTTCCAGGGTTCGCCCCCACTCCGTGATCTCTTCGCGGGCATCCTTCAACTGGTTGCTCATCGTGTTGAAGGAACGCGCCAGGCCGGCAATTTCGTCGTGCGAACGGATGTCAAGCTGATAGCCCAGCCTTCCGGCCGTCAGCCGTTCGGTTCCGTCGCCCAGAATCTTCAACGGCCGGTTGACCACGCGCCACACAAACCCCGCGCTCAGGGTTGAAATGATCGCGATGGCGAGCAGCGTATAGAACAACATTCGGCGCGTGCCGGCTGCAATGCTGGCGTCGGCGGTGGCAAGGGAAAGATCGGTATCCAGCACGCCCAGCACCTTCATGCTGGCCGGATGAATGTGACAGGATGCGTTCGAGCATTCCGGAGAGTTTTCAATGGGATTGATAACACCGAGCACGCGCTGGCCGCTGGCCAGGTGGTAAGTTCGGAAGCGGTCCGGACGGTTCAGCCGCGTGAGCGGCGCTGTCTGGCTGTGGCAGCCGTAGCAGGCCTCGGCGCGCTTGTCAACGAGGGTATCGATCTCGGCCGTGTCTGAAGAAAAACTGATGCGCCCTTCCTTGTTGAAAATGCGAATCCGTACGATGCCGGGCTCATTGGCAATATCCAGAATGGTGTGGTAGAGGCCGTCACGCTGGTTGCGGAGCATGTAGTAGGATGCACTGTGTTTGATAACATCACTCACCCGTTCGGCACTGGCCAGCGTGCTCTGTTCAAGCTGCTGCCGCTGAAGCCGGATGCTGAGATAGCCCAGGAACCCGAAAACCGCCGCCATCAGGGTCACCAGCAGGATCACCAGCTTGGCGCTGATGCTGTGGGCTACTCGTACCCATCCTTTTGAAATCGCCGTGGTTGCGTCAGAAAAGCGCATCGATTAACTTTAATCCCAGGCGCATCGATTGCCTTGTTTGCGATCAGCGCGCTTCACAGTCCGGCCACACCCAGTTGTTCTTCGCCCACTGCAGAGGGCGCTGCTGGCGGAGCGTCACGTCGCTTGGCACCCTCCGGGAAAATGGGCAGATACTTGACGGCCAGCGCAAAAATCGTGAATCCGGCGCCAATAATGCTGGCGGTCACTGCGAATTCAGTCCACTTGGGAATGTAGCGGACGCGCGCCGCAGCCTCCATCCCCGTGATGCTCACGTTCAGGCGGTTGGTCACGAATCCGAGCAGCACCAGCACAGAGCAAAGGTAGAGGCCACCCGCCGTCTGCCGGATGCGAGGGGTCAAGAGCAGCGCCGCTGTCGGACATACCGACGCGCAGGTGGGGTCTTCATAGTTCATGCAGAGCCGCCGCATGAATTTGTCCCCTTTGGTCTTTCCATCAGTGAGTTTGTGCGGAGACATCTTCTCTTCAGCGGCAATTTCGTCGTTGTAAGGAAGATGATTCCGCTCCGCACCCGCCTTCTCACAGAGCTTGCAATCAATACACATCGTTGCGTCGTACAGAATTGCTTTCGACATGCGATATTCTCCCGATTCGGGG
>JBAUWE010000187.1:0-6133 GCA_049583595.1 Terriglobia bacterium | reverse complement strand
GAAAAGGCTGTTCCGGGTTGAGCCGAAAGTGATGGCTTACGACCTGCACCCGCGCTACCTGAGCACCCAGTACGCCTTCGAGCAGGCGGGCCTTCGCAGAGTGGGCGTGCAGCACCACCATGCACACATTGCCAGTTGCATGGCGGAAAACGGGTTGAACGAAAAGGTCATCGGCGTGGCCTTTGACGGAACAGGTTACGGGACGGACGGCCAGATCTGGGGCGGTGAATTTCTGGTTGCCGATTTCGAGCATTTCGAACGACGCGCGCACCTTCGCTACTTTCCACTGGCCGGCGGAGACGCTGCCATCCGGCAACCGTGGCGCTCAGCGCTAAGCTGCCTCCTGGAAGTGTTCGGGGGCGACCTGCCGGATGGCTTGCCACTGTGGAACTTAGTTCCGGCGCGGGAAATAGATTTAGTCCGGAAGATGCTGGAAAAGGGTATCAATAGCGTGGCAACGTCGTCCTGCGGACGCCTCTTTGACGCCGTGGCGTCCATTCTGGGATTGCGCCACGAAATCACCTTTGAGGGACAGGCTGCCGTTGAACTGGAAATGGCTGCGGTTGCCGGAACGGAGGGGGTCTATCCGTTCCAGATGGAATTTGCTGATCCGTGGCAGGTGGATGTGCGGCCGATGATAGAATCGATAGTCAGGGAACTGCAGGAGGGAGAGGCGGTGGGGGCCATCGCTGCCCGGTTCCACAACACATTGGCGGTGATGATCGCGGAAGTCTGCCGGGAGTTGCGCCGTCACGAACCATTGAACAAGGTCTGCCTGAGCGGCGGCGCCTTCCAGAATATGTTCTTGTTGGAACGGACACTCACCGCCCTTGCCGACTATAGCTTTGAGGTCTATCTGCACGAAAAGGTGCCTCCTAACGACGGAGGCCTTTCGCTGGGGCAGGCAGTCATTGCCAACGCCGCGATCAGGAAGGAAAGCTGATAATGTGCCTGGGAATTCCGGGACAGGTCGTTTCCCTGGAGAGTGCAGGCGGACTGCGCATGGGCAAAGTCCGCTTTGGGGGCGTCGCCCGCGAGGTTTGCCTGGAATACGTACCCGAGGTCGCGCTCGGCGACTATGTGGTTGTGCACGCGGGATTCGCCATCAGCCGCGTGGACGAGCAGGAAGCAGCGCGTACGTATCAGCTTCTGGAAGAAATGGGACAGTTGACGGAACTGGATGAACCGGACACAGAAACAGGGCCCGGGCAGGTAGAACGGCCGGGCGAAAAGGCCCGTTGACGCCATACTCTTTGGAGTGAACATCCGCCGATGAAGTATCTGGACGAATATCGCGACGCCGGGCTTGCGCAAGGACTGCTGGAGCAGATCCGGAGCGCTCAGAAACACCCCTGGGTTCTGATGGAAGTCTGCGGCGGACAGACACACTCTATCGTCAAGTTTGGGATTGACGACCTGCTTCCCAGTGGCATTGAACTCGTGCACGGGCCGGGATGTCCTGTATGCGTCACGCCGCTTGAACTGATTGACAAAGCGCACGCCATTGCCTCAAGGACTGACGTCATTTTCTGTTCGTTTGGCGACATGTTGCGCGTGCCGGGCTCGGAGTGCGACTTGCTGACGGTGAAGTCCCGGGGCGCCGATGTCCGCGTGGTCTATTCGCCGCTGGAGTGTCTGAAGATTGCTCGCAAGCATCCTGACAAGCAGGTGGTGTTTTTCGCCATTGGGTTTGAGACCACGGCACCTGCCAACGCCATGCTGGTGTGGCGCGCCAAGCAGGAGGGATTGGAGAATGTCTCCGTCCTGGTCTCGCACGTCCTGGTGCCGCCTGCCATTGAAGCCATTCTGGATTCACCCTGGAACCGCGTGCAGGGTTTTCTTGGGCCCGGACACGTTTGCGCCATCATGGGTTTCCGGGAATACGAGGAGATCAGCGCGCGGTTCAAAGTGCCGATTGTCATCACCGGCTTTGAGCCGGTGGACCTGCTGGAAGGCGTGTTGATGGCAGTGAGGCAACTGGAAGAAGGACGGGCGGAAGTTGAAAACCAGTACGTACGGGCTGTAATGAGGGACGGAAACACGGCAGCCCGGAGGATTGTCTCAAGTGTGTTTGAAGTGTGCGAGCGGAAGTGGAGGGGCGTCGGCCCGATTCCGCAAAGCGGGTACCGGCTGCGGACCGAATTCGAGGCCTTTGACGCCGAGCGCCGGTTTGACGTTGGCGCGATCGATACCCAGGAACCCGCCGTATGCATCAGCGGCGAAGTCTTGCGCGGTATCAGGAAGCCGCACGATTGCCCCGCGTTTGCCAAAGAGTGCACGCCCGCGCATCCGCTGGGGGCCACGATGGTTTCTTCGGAGGGCGCCTGTGCCGCGTATTATCTCTACGGGCGGCACTTGAAACCCGGCAACAGAAGCACTGAGGGAAAAGCAGCGCAGACCGGATAGGTCATCGGGTTGTTGGGGCAAGCCCCATCAGGATTTTGCCGGGACAGGAGGAACGGATTTGCCAGACGATAAGGACCACCGCGTGATGCGTGGAGGGGCCTGTCCCGTCGCCCTGCCCGACCACAAGCAGATCGTTCTGGGACATGGCAGCGGCGGAAAGCTGACCCAGGACCTGATTGAGAAGATTTTTCTTCCCAACTTCCGGAACGACTACCTGGCCCAATTGAACGACCAGGCCGTGCTGGACCTGAACGGATCGAGGTTGGCGTTCACCACCGATTCCTTTGTCGTGACTCCGATCTTTTTCCCCGGAGGCGATATCGGGCGCCTTGCCATCAACGGCACCGTGAACGACCTCGCCATGTGCGGAGCCACGCCGCGCTTTATCGCGGCGGCGTTCATTCTGGAGGAAGGTCTGGCGGCTGATGATCTGGTTCGGGTTGTGGAATCCATGCGGATGGCGGCCGCGGAAGCAGGAGTTTTGCTGGTGACGGGCGACACCAAAGTGGTCAATCGCGGCAAGGGCGACCAGGTGTTCATCACCACAACAGGCCTGGGAGTTCTGGATCGGCCAGTGAAGATTTCCGCTGACGAGGCTCGGCCGGGCGACCGCATTCTCTTGAGCGGAACCATCGGCGACCACGGGATGGCCATCATGTCGCAGCGCGAGGGGTTGGAATTCGAGGGGCCGATTGAGAGCGACACGGCGGCGTTGCACACGCTGGTTGCCGCCATGCTGGAGGCGAGCCCGGAGATTCATTGCCTGCGCGACCCCACGCGCGGTGGCGTTGCAACCACGCTGAATGAGATCGCGTCACGGTCAGATGTGGGCATGGAGATCGATGGCAGAAGCATTCCGGTTCACGAAAGCGTCCGGGGTGCGTGTGAAATCCTGGGGCTCGATCCGCTGTACGTTGCCAACGAAGGCAAGCTGGTAGCGGTGGTGGCCCCTGAGGCTTCCGAGGCCGTGCTGGACCGAATGCGCAGCCATCCGTTGGGCGGGGACGCCTGCTGCATCGGCGAAGTGGTTGCCGCTCACCCTCGACGGGTACTGGTGAAAACGGAAATCGGTGGTTCGCGCGTGCTCGACGTGATGATGGGCGAGCAGTTGCCGCGCATTTGCTGAGAACCCTTAGCGAAGCATCACTCTTCTACTTCCACACTCTCAAGCAGAATCTGCTGGGCCATAGGATCGTTGGTATCCGAAAGCTCTTCAATTTTCAGCTTCGCGCCTTCCGCGGCCGTTCCCTGCGCCGCCACCGCGAAATGCTCGCGAAAATGGCCGGCCGACATGTGCGAGAGCGCGCCCAGCCTGACGCTGACACCGACCACTCGCGCGCCTTTCTGTTCGCGCGAAATCGCCAGAATCTTGCTCATCAGGTCTTTCATCAGAGACGCTTCGTGCATGGCGAATTAATCTCCGTTTACGGGGGTGGCCTGCAAGCTGGCCGCTTCTTCCAGAACGCGCCGCGCCAGTTCGGGCAGCGCCGCGCTGACTTCAGGTGAGAGTTCGCCTCCCGCCTGGAAGTTGTGACCTTCTATTCCGAATACAATCAGGCGGGACGGCAGGTCGTCCAGCGCGCGCGCCATTTCAATGGCCTGCGGAAGGCTGAAGGCATGGGTGGAGCTTTGGAACAACTGCGCGGGCAGAGGGTTGTTGATGGCGTCCAGCCTGTGAATGGTGCCGGGCGGGCTGCCGGAGCTGACGGCATCGATCAGGATGACAGTCGCCCGGCCCTTCCAGGCTTCCATCAGGGACGCGCCCTCGCCGGAATGCTCCATGACGTTGGCAGAATCGAGCCCCACATCTTTCAACCGGCGGGCGGCCACCACTCCCGCAGCATCGTCGCCCCGATAGGGATTTCCAATGCCGATAATCAGCACCCGTGGCTTTTGATGACCTGGCATCAGGCAGTCTCGTCACTCGCGCTCGAGGTCGAGCTTAAGGAAATGGGTTGCGCAGGAAATGCAGGGATCATAGTTGCGGATGGACTGCTCGCAGCGCCAGCGAAGATCATCCTGGCTGTCCTCCAGATGTTTGGAGATGTATTGCCAGAGGTCGTGCTCGATGGTCTTCTGGTTCTGCGAAGTGGGCGGAACAATTTTGGCCTCGCGGATGATGCCGTTCTCATCGATGCGATAGCGATGGTAAAGCGTTCCGCGCGGCGCTTCCGTGCAGGCGTAGCCGCGGGCGGCGCGGGAATGGACCGAAACGCTTGGCTTGTCAGGGGGCTGGTAGCGCTCGATCAGTTGGATGGCCTCGTTGCAGGCCTGAAGGATCTCAACGCTGCGAACGATAATGCTCTGGAAGGGATTGCGGCACTCGGGCCCGAGCCCGGCGTTGCGGGCGGCTTCCTGGGCCACGGGCGAAAGGCGGTCAAAGTTGAGGCTGTAACGCGCCAGCGGTCCCACATGGTAGGGCGTATCGGGCTTGAGCACCGAGTGCAGCGCGTTCGAGTGCGCCACGTGCTCTTCGGTGAAATGGTTGTCGTAGTCGTGGACGGAAATGTCGAGCCCGCGGTTTGAAACCAGCCGCCCCTCGTTGAAGGGATACTCGTCAGGGTGGCGGAGCGAAACGAAAGTGTAGTCCTGTTCGAATTCCGGGAAGGGGAATTGAGCCACCCACTGGACGGTCTCAAGCGCCGCGTCGCGCGCCACCTTCATTCGTTCCAGCAGGGGAGCCATCTCGCTTCGAGCCGGCGCCCGATAAAAGCCGCCAACCTTGATGTTGATGGGATGAATCTCGCGCCCGCCGAGCAGCGTGACAATTTCATTTCCCGCTTTCTTCAACTGAAGCCCGCGCTTGACGATGTCCGGATACTGCTGCGCCATCTGGATGGCGTCCTGGAATCCCAGAAAATCCGGCGCGTGAAGCATGTAAACGTGCAGGGCGTGGCTTTCAATCCATTCGCCGCAATAAATCAGCCGGCGCAGGTCGCGAAGCGGGCCCTCGACCTTCACGCCAAAAGCGTCTTCCATGGCGTGCACCGCGCTCATCTGGTAGGCAATCGGGCAGATGCCGCAGATGCGGGCGGTGATGTCGGGAGCTTCGCTGTACCGGCGCCCGCGCAGGAAAGCCTCGAAAAAGCGGGGCGGCTCAAAAATTTTCAACTTCACGTCCAGCAGCTTGTCGCCCTTGATCTTGACGAACAAGGCGCCCTCACCCTCCACGCGGGCCAGGTAATCCACTTTGATGGTCCTACTTTTCATGGGCCTCGCTTTCCTTGCGGAAGGGATCGGCATAAGCATTGAAGCCGCGGAAGGCGCGGACAAGATCGCTCTCCCGCGCCCCCAGCCGGCTCCATCCGGCGCTCAGCGATTTCGTGTTTGGAGACTCCATGGGACCAAAGCATCCGTAGCAGCCGCGATCGTAGGCCGGGCAGAGGGCGCCACAGCCGGCATGGGTGACGGGGCCGAAGCAGGGAGTGCCGTGGGCCACCATGACACAAACGTTCCCGCGCAGCTTGCACTCGACGCAGACACTGTGCGCCGGCGTATTGGGCTTGCGGCCGATCAGGAAAGCGCAGAGGACTTCCACCAGCTGGCGCTTGTCAACCGGGCAGCCCCGCAGTTCGAAATCCACCGGAATGTGTTCGCTGATGGGCGTGGACTTGCTGAGGGTCTCAATATAAGCCGGCGTCGCATACACGATGGACGTGAATTTCTTGACGTCCGAAAAGTTCCTGAGGGCCTGAATGCCGCCGGCCGTGGCGCAGGCCCCGATCGT
>JBAUWE010000186.1:0-1558 GCA_049583595.1 Terriglobia bacterium | reverse complement strand
GCGGATGATGGAACTGGGCAAAGAAGCGGGCGAGATATAGATCACGGCTCAACCGGAGGGGCCGCCCACGGCAACCTATCGGGGGCCTGCCGACGTTCGAACCGTCATTCCGGAGCCGTGGCGGGCTCATGTCCGGCGCGCAAAGAAAAGCAAAGCACAAGAACAGGCAGGTACGTTGCACAAGTGTGCCGCGTGGAATAGACTGACCCTGTATGTCTCATTCACCCCACAGCAGTGTCGCTGAGCGGCCGGAAGAGGGGCAGCAATCCCTGACGGCTTTTCACATCATGACCAAGCCGGTGGGGCCCATTTGCAACCTCGACTGCCGCTACTGTTTCTACCTCGAAAAAGAGAACCTGTATCCGGGAAAATCCAGCTGGGCCATGCCCGAGGATGTGCTGGAAACCTACGTCCGGGAGTACATTCAGTCCCAGAATGTTCCGCAGGTTTCCTTTGCCTGGCAGGGTGGTGAACCGACCCTGCTGGGCGTGGAGTATTTCGAGAAAGTCGTCGAGCTTCAGAAGAAATACGCCGACGGGAAGCGGATTGAAAACGCTTTTCAAACCAACGGGGTTCTGCTGGACGACCGTTGGGGCGAGTTTCTTTCAAAAAATCAATTCCTGGTGGGCCTTTCCGTCGACGGGCCGGAAAAACTGCATGACCACTTTCGCGTGGATAAGGGCGGCCAGCCGACCTTTAAGCGAGTGATGCGCGGCCTGGGATTTCTGAAAAAACACGGCGTGGAGTTCAACACGCTGACGGTGGTCCAGCGCCACAATTCCCGCCATCCCCTCGACGTCTACCGCTTTCTCAGAGAGAGCGGCAGCGGGTTTATGCAGTTTATTCCCATCGTGGAAAGAATGGCCAAGGCGCCGAACCCGGAAGGACTGGTGCTGATCAGCCCCGAATCCGAGGAGGCCGCCAGGGTTTCTGAGTGGTCGGTTGAGCCGCTGCAATACGGGAAATTTCTGTGCGCGATTTTTGATGAGTGGGTCCGCAACGACGTGGGGAGCTGCTTTGTCCAGATGTTCGACGTGGCGCTTGAAAGCTGGATGGGCTACCCGGCCAGCCTCTGCGTTTTTCGCGAGACCTGCGGATCAGCCATGGCCATGGAGCATAACGGCGATCTCTATTCCTGCGACCATTTTGTGTATCCGGAAAACAAGCTGGGCAACATCATGGAAACCCCGATCAGCTCGCTGGTCAATTCCGCCCAGCAGCGCAAGTTCGGATTGGACAAGCGCGACACGCTGCCGCGTTATTGCCGGGAATGTGAAGTGCGGTTTGCCTGCAACGGAGAGTGCCCCAAGCACCGCTTTATCCGCACGCCTGACGGCGAGGAGGGCCTTAATTACCGTTGCGCCGGATACAAGAAATTTTTCCACCACATCGATCCCTACATGAGGTTTATGGCCGAGGAACTCCAGCAGCGCAGGGCGCCCGCCAACGTGATGGAGTGGATCCGAACGCAGGAAGCGGAAGCCTCAGCCAGGAAACAGCCGGGGAGAAACGATCCCTGCCCTTGCGGCAGCGGCAAAAAGTATAAGAAGTGTTGCGG
>JBAUWE010000185.1:0-13074 GCA_049583595.1 Terriglobia bacterium | reverse complement strand
GCCCGCC
Source organism: Terriglobia bacterium (assembly GCA_049583595.1). Lineage (GTDB taxonomy): Bacteria > Acidobacteriota > Terriglobia > UBA7540 > UBA7540 > SCRD01. Next base: position 13,067 of record JBAUWE010000185.1, on the reverse strand, counting down.
ATTCAGTGAGCTTGCTGGAAGACATGTGGGTGATCTCATCACCGGCCACGGAAACCGTCCCAGCTGTGGGAACGTCAAGCCCGCCCAGCAGATTCAGCAGGGTCGTCTTGCCGGAGCCGCTGGGCCCCATGAAAGCAACAAAGTCGCCCTGATCCACGTCGAGGTTGAGACCCTGCAGCACCTGGATCTCTTCCCCGCCCCTTCGGTAGGCCTTGTTGAGACCTCGAACCTGAATCAGAGCACTGGAATTGCCATTATTATTGACGCTGGCCATCGCGCGCTCCTATTGCCGGATTTCAACATTCATTCCATCTTTCAATTTTTCCGGGCCGTGCACCACCAGTTCGTCGCCCGGGTTAACGCCCGCCATGACCTGGACCCCTTGCTGTATCGTTCGTCCCAGGGTAACGGACCGGCGCTCGATCCTCCCGTCTCGCACGGCAAAGACGTAGGACCCGGCGCCCGTCCCGCGCACAGCGGCTTGAGGGATAATCGCCCGGGCAGCCGGCCCCTGAGACTTGGCTTTTTTCGCGGAATCGCTCTGGCTCAGGAAGGCGACCTTCACCCCCATGTCCGGGAGAATTCTGGGATCCAGTTTGTCGAACGAAATGCGCACCTTGACTGTGCCCTTATCGCGGTCGGCAGTCGGAATAATGGTGCGGACATGGGAGGGAATGTGCCAGTCAGGATAGGCGTCGAGGGTGGCCATAACTTTCTGCCCACGCTTGACCCTGGCGATATAAGCCTCGTTGACGTCCACTTCGATTTCGTTTGAGTTCATGTCCACGATGGTGGCAATGCCGGTGCGAGTGAAGCCGCCGCCCGCAGAAATCGGCGAGACCATTTCTCCCACCTGGGCATCCTTTGAAACAACGACGCCGCTGAATGGCGCGCGGATGATGCAATTCTCCACTCCCTGCTGGGCTTCCATGACGCGGGCTTCGGAGGCGGCCACCTGACTGTTGGCCAGAAGAATTTTGGCTTGCAGACTCTCAGCGTTCGTGCGGGCGGTGTCGAGCGACTCCTGGCTCTGAACGTTCTCAGCAACAAGCTCTTTTGTGCGGTGCAAATTGATTTCCGCGTTTTTCAGCTGAACCTTAAAGTCAGCGATGGCAGCGCGAGAGGCATTGAGATCGGCGGCGGCGGCGTTGAATGCGCGTTTGGCATCTGAATCGTCGAGAGTGGCGAGGAGCTGCCCTTTCTTCACCTGCATGCCTTCATCGAAAAACACTCCGGTGACACGCCCCGTAATCTTGGCGGCAACAGTTGAACGCCGCCGGGGCGTCACATAGCCACTGGCGTTGAGTAAAGTTTGCGCCTGCGGGTCGTTTGCCGGAAGCGCGCTGGCAACTTCCACAGCCGGAGTCTGTGTCCGGAAGGCCAAAATGCCTCCAACCAGCAGAACCAGAACTCCGAGCGCGGCTGCAAAAATCCTCAGAATCTTACCGCCCGCACCTTTGGAACGCGCCGAATCGCGAATTTTAAGAGACGAGAGATCAGAATTGGGCATGGGGATTATGCACGCTCCGACGCTTCCCTGCATTTCCTGGCAGCACGTCCATTGTTCTTTCGGGCGACAGCCCGCATCCCGGCCAAGGAGAACTCCACCACCTGATCTGCCAGGAAATCAAAGATTTCTCCTGTAAAACGGCCGCCGGGCACCATGCGCGCCGCCACTGGACCTGTAAATCCTGTAATTTGGGTCTGGATGCATCCGACACAAATGCCGACTCTCGGATCGGCCGGTGGCAGGCCGGTCAGCTCGCTGACCAGCGCCGCTACCCGGGCGGAATTCGGTCGAATTGCCTTCTCGATAATGAGATCAAAGGCAGGGCTCGGGTCAGCCATTTCGCGAGCCATTAACCTGCCCGCGCGGCACACGTGCCCATTGCTCAGGGCATGCCCCATAAAAGTTCGAACGTAGTGCCTGAATCTCTCCTCGGCCGATACATCAGCCTTTGCCTCGTGAGCTGACTTGGAGACCTCATGCATGCAGGCAATGACCTTCATGAGGACGACCTGGTACAGGCCGAGCTTGTCCCGAAAGTAATAGTTCACCGCGGCCACATTAGCTCCCGCAGCCCTGCAAATATCGCGAACTGTGACGTGGTTGTAGCCGCGGTCAATGAAAAGCTCTTCTGCTGCTTCGAGCAGCCTTTCTCTCGTCACCAAATCGCTTGGAGTGGTGGTTGTTTCCAAATTGAAGACCCCTCGTCGATGAAAACATCTGTATGAAACATCTATATGCAACAACTGTTTGATTCTTGTCAAGACATAGACGCAAGTTTTTCAAGTTCTGGAATGGAGGCGGGTTTTCGCATGGTGGGAAGGGTCTTGAATATGGCTTTAGAACGCAGTAGGAACCATCTTTCTGAATAAAGCACTTTCATCTTTTTCCCTGGTGTCATAAGTTGATAGTTTGAGTTCGAATGCAATGAACACAGGGTCCGCCAGCGTGCACGGCTTTACTCGGGTTGTCCCGGGCTTCCCTTCCTTGTCCTGGACGCTCTTTGTGGCCCTGACGCCACTGAACAATGAATGGGAGGCAAGATGGATCGTCGGAAATTTATCAGGAATCTAAGTGCGGGACTGGGTGTGGCGGGGGTTGCAGCTACATCCAAACCAGCCGTTTCCCTGCCCGGCGCGGAAGCGGCCGGCAGAAAGTCTCGCCCCAACTTTGTATTCCTGATTTCCGACGACCAGAGCTATTCAGGCGCGAGTTGCGACGGGAACCCTGCGGTCCACACGCCGAACATTGACCGCCTGGCTCAGGAAGGGCTGCGTTTCACACACGGGTTTGCGCCCTCACCTTCCTGCAGCCCCAGCCGCTCGGCCATTCTGACGGGTCAGTCTCCGCATGAGACCGGGACCTCCCGCTTTCGGTCGCCCATGCCGGCTGCGCAGAAGACCATCCTGGAATATCTGAAAAGCGTGAATTATTATACGGGCGCCTTCAAGAAGGTTCACCAGGGAACCGGGTTCTGGAGCCGGTGGGACTTCAAGGGGCTGCACAAGCCCATTCGCACATTCTTTGAGGCGCGGCCGAAAGACCGGCCATTCTTTCTGCACATTGGCTATCACGATCCACACCGCCCCTACCTGCCGGGTGAACGGTATCCGGAAAAGAACCCTCGAAAGTCGGTGGTTGTTCCAAGCTTTCTTCCGGACACGCCGGGAGTGCGAAAGGACGTTTCCCACTACTACGAGGCCATCGAGCGCCTGGACGTAAAAGTCGGCAATATTCTGCAGCTTTTGGAAAAATACGAGCTGGCTGAAAATACTCTGGTGATCTTTACCAGCGATCAGGGGATGGCGTTCCCCGGCGCCAAAGGGACGCTCTACGAGCCGGGGCTCCACGTCCCGCTGATTGCCCGCTGGCCAGGGAAGATCCGGCCGGGCCGGACGTCGTCTGATCTGGTTTCACTGGTGGACCTGGCGCCAACCTGGCTGCAGGCCGCGGGAGTGCCGGTACCCAAGGCGATGGATGGCAGGAGCTTTCTGCCTCTCCTGCTGGGCAGGAGTTTCCAGCCGCGCGAGGCCCACTACGCCGAAAGGAATTTCCATACCCACCTGGACCTGATCCGGTGTGTCCGGACATCACGCTACAAGCTGATCAGGAATTACCTTCCGGAGGTTCCCTATCGTCCGCTGAGCGACATTGCGAGGTCGCCCAGCTGGCATTCCATCGAGAACCTGGAGCACCAGGGAAAGCTCTCCCAGAATCTGGTTCAGCGTTATTTCAAGGCGCCTCGCCCGCAGGAGGAGTTTTACGATTTAGAGAACGATCCTGGGGAGATGAAGAACCTGTCGAAAGATCCGAAGCACAGGGCGGAATTGCTCCATTTGAGGGAACTGCTGAGCCGCTGGATGATCAAGACCCACGACTTCCTGCCGCCACCGATCCAGCCGCCCGCGATGGATCTTCTGATGGAGTAAAGGGATGAGGACAAACTCCGGTAGTTCCCCGATTGACCGTGGCCGTCTGAGCGAATAAAATCTTCGCCTGGGCGGCCGGGGTTATCCTGTCGAGGTAATCTGAATCCAAATGGTGGAGCGAGAGATGGAACTTTATCCGAAGGTTTATCAGATTCGATCACTCTACGGTGGTCGAAACCTTTTCCAGTACCTCTTTGTCGGTGACAACGTGGTGCTGGCGGATACGGGGATTGCCTCCACGCCCGAAGAAACCATTTTCCCCTACTTTGACAAGCTGAAACTGAAACCGCAGCAGTTGACGCTTGCCGTCACCACCCACGCCGACCTCGACCACCAGGGCGGCAATGACTCCATCAAGAAGATATCTCCTGGCACCATGCTCAGTTGCGGCGAAGCGGACCGCGAGCTGGTGGAAAATCCCGCAACGTTGTACGGCCAGCGATACAACTTCCTGAAGGATGATCATGAAGTCGGCTTCGACGGGGACCCGTCGCCTGATGCGGGTAGCCACCGGCGGATGGACCTGAGCTTTTCAGGCGGCGAAAGGATTCATTTGGGCGAGAACTGGTGGCTGGAAGTGCTCCACGTTCCGGGGCATTCCAACGGCCACCTGGCGCTCTATGATCGAACGTTCGGAGCATTATTTGCGGGCGATGCCGTGCAGGGACGCGGCTGTCCCAAGGCAACGGGAGGCATGGCCATTCCCGTCACTTACTACCACTTGGACACTTACCTCTCCACTATTCGCTACTTTGAACATTTGCCGATCAGCGTTCTCTATTCGGGACACTGGCCGGTGATGCGCGGAGAAGAGGTGAAGGAATTTCTTGCGGAATCGCGCCGCACGGTGGAATTTGTGGATCGAGTGATCCTGCGCAGCCTGGAGACGAACCGTTCAGGGATGACGATGAAGCAACTGATCGATACGGTGGCCGCCGCCGTGGGCGACTGGCCTGACGACGGCGTCTTCCTCGCCATGTTCCCCATCAAGGGCCATATGGACCGGCTGGAGCAACAAGGCCGGGCGAAGCTGGACCGCAGTAGCCGCCCGGCAAAATGGGTGACGGCATGACCCCGTCGCGAAGTTCCTGAACCACCCCCCGCAGGCCATGCACTTCAGCGGTTGTATTTGGGCGTCACGCCGCGCAGGCGGCCCCAGACCGCATCGCAGCCCTCAAGCACGTCGCCTGGCAGTTTGGGTCCCGCGCAAGCCTTCAAGTCTTGTTCCAGTTGTTCAATCTTCGAAGCGCCGAGGATGACGGAATCAACCTGCTCCTGGCTCAGGACCCACTGGAGCGCCAGTTCGACAAGCGTCTTGCCGGCGTCGCGGGCGACCCCCTGGAGTTCTCCCACGGCTGCAAAGTGGTCATCTTGCCAGTAGCGGTCCAGGTACATGCTGTTTCCGTCAAAGCGCGAGCCCGTTATCGGCTTGCTCTCGCGCGACTGTTTGCCCGTCAACAATCCACCCGCAAGAGGATTGTAAGGAACCACAGCAACGCCATACCGCTGGCAGAACGGCAGGTACTCATCTTCAATGGCGCGGGCCAGCAGGTTGTACATGGGCTGCGAGATGAAAGGCGGCTGGTAGTCGTTTTTCTGTGAGATGCAGTGGATTTCCGCTACCTGCCACGCCGCATAGTTCGAAATTGCCGGGTAACGCACCTTCCCTGCCTTCACCAGTTCGTCCATCGCCGCAAGGGTTTCTTCAATGGGCACGTCGTAATCGGGCTGATGGAGATAGTAAAGGTCAACGTAATCCGTCTGCAGGCGCTGCAGGCTGGCGTCAACGGCCTTCCGGATGGCCGCGCGTGAGAGCCCGGACTCATCCGGTGCGTCGCCCATCTTGCCGCGCACTTTGCTGGCCAGGACCACTTTGTCGCGCCTCCCCTTCAGGAGCTTTCCGACAATGGTTTCAGAGAGACCTTTGTTGTAAATGTTTGCGGTGTCGATGAAATTGATACCGGCATCAAGGCAAAGGTCGATCATTTGCCGCGCGACGTCTTCGTCCGTCTGCGAGCCAAAGGTCATGGTTCCAAACGAAACGCGCGAAACTTTCAAGCCGGTGTTAGGCAACGTGCGGTAATCCATTCAAGCCTCCTGAAGTTCTGGTGGTAGTATCCTGGCCAATGCAACCCGGATGTGCAGAGGAACGCCGTGGGTTCCTGAATCCGCGAAGCTATCTTAACAGCATACGGGAGATGGAATCAGATTCGAGTAGTTCTGTGCAGGCTTTGAAATAGCTCGGACGTTTGTGGCACTGGGATCACAATCAACTTTCAGCCCGGCCGGCAGGCGTCCGCGCCCGGAACGGTAGGATGCGGCAGGCGACACTCGCACGACTATGTATCCGGCCAACTGACGCAACCGCTCTCATACCCTGACATTTGCAATGCGGCGGATGAGATCGGTTTGCTGAGGCATGTTTTCGGCGCCAATGGTCATGGCGTCCAGTACGCCCAGCGAAAGCGCGAACGAAAGAGCTTCATCCTGTCGGGTTCGCATATCACCCTGGCCGAGGATTTTCATTCCCACGACGCCCTTGCCTGACTTTTTCATCTGACGCAAAACGCTCGTCACGGTGGGCGGGTCGGCGTCCATGTGGGAGCCGATGGGGTTGATGCGCGCAAGGTCCACCTCCACCCAAGGTGAAGCAGCGGCAGCTCGCAGCGCCCCGAGAGTGTGGCACGAGCAGCCGTGCGAGCGAATGAGTCCCTTTTCTTTGGCTTCGGAAAGCACGTCCATGGTGCGGCGGTAACGGGTGGTCCAGTCGGGCGATGTCATGTCATGCATCAGCACGACGTCGAGATAGTCGGTTTGCAGCTCACGCCGGTAGCGGTCAATGTCACGGCGCATGCCCTCCGGGTCTCGCGTGTCTGACTTGGTGAGCACGGTAATCTTTTCACGCGGCAGCCTCTTGAGCGCCCGGGCCACGGCAGGATGCGACCCGTAGGAGTCCGCGGCGTCAAAAAAGCGCAAACCGCGTTCGTATCCGTGAACCAGCAGGTCGGCCAGGCCCTCCACTCCGAGGCTGGTCTGGTGTGAATGTCCACCATAACCAACCGTGCCTGTGCCACAAGCCAGACGGCTGGTTTTGATGCCGGTCTTGCCCAATGTGACGGTGTCCGAGGCGCTGAAAGTTGTTGGCGGGGCGTCGGGAAGCGCGGCTCCTGAAAGAGCCTTCGATCCCAACCACAAGGCACCAGCACCGCTCGCGGCCCGGGTAAGAAACTCACGTCGTTTCATGGAACCACCTCACACAATGAAGTTGCAGTACGCCCTGTTCGAAGTCTCCGCTCTCTGCTTATCCACGACTTTACCAATGAAGAATGCCCTTTGCAATAAAGAAAAGCCATCGCAACAGGACAACATCACCTTCATCAACGGAGTCGCAGATGACCTACTGGGAGTCCTGCTCCAAAGACTCGGGTTGCCCGCCGGGATTCTGCTTCGGAGGGCGCTTGCCCAGATGTTTCTGGATGTCCGTTAGGATCTGCTTGCCGTGGAAGCGACCGTTTTCAATGAAGATCTCGTTGGTGTGCCGGCCGGAAATTACCACGCCGGCAAGATAAACTCCGGGAACGTTGCTCTGGCGGGTTTTGGTACTGCAGTTGGGACGGGATGTTCGGGGATCGACTTCAACGCCGACGCGGCGCAGGAAATCGAAGTCGGGATGGTATCCGGTGAGCGCGTACACGTAATCGTTCTCAATGCGGATGCGCTCTCCCTGGGCGTTTTCAATCCACACGGCGTCCGGCGTGATCTCTTTAACGCGGGATTCCATGTAAGCCCGGACGGAACCTTCCTTGATACGGTTTTCGATGTCCGGGCGAATCCAGTATTTGATGTGCCGGCTCAGTTCAAGCTCGCAGTGGATCATGGTGACGTCAGCTCCGTGCCGGAACAGGTCAAGCGCCGCAATGGCCGCTGAGTTGGCTCCACCGATCACGGCCACTTGTCTCTTGTAGAACGCATGCGCCTCGCCGTAGTAATGCGAAACTTTCGGCAGGTCCTCCCCCGGGATGCCCATCAGGTTTGGAATATCGTAGTAGCCGGTTGCGATAATCACCTTGCGGGTGCGGTAGCGTTTGTGGTCGCCGTCCGTTGTGCCGGCGTGGACTTCAAAATTTCCGTCGGACCCGGCGACGTTCTCCACACGCTCCTGGTAATGGATGGGGACATGATAGTGTTCTGAAACCCCGCGGTAGTATTCCAGCGCCTCGGCCCGTGTGGGTTTGACGTTGACGCTGGTGAATGGAATGTCGCCGATTTCCAGCCGCTCGCGCGTGGTAAAAAACGTCATCCCGGGCGGATAGCTGAAAAGCGAGTTGACCAGGCATCCCTTCTCCACCACCAGCACGCTGAAGTTGCCGCGGATGGCTTCAATCGCGCAGGCCAGCCCCGTGGGCCCCGCGCCCACCACCAGTACGTCCAAAACGTCGTCCATTCCCTGTTGTCCTTTCCAAGAAGATGAAGGGTTGAAAGTTTTTAGATGTCGGCCAATCATTTCCGATGCAGCGCGTAGTTGCCAGAGAGAATTCGGCGCCCGGAAGCGTGAGCGCGAGACAGCCAGTAAATCCAGGCGCGTATCCGGCCACCGCCTGCCATCGTCACCGTCGTTTCCCTGCGCGCGTACTCATTCGATCCCGGTTTCGCGGGGTCAAAGCCCTCAAAGCTGTCGAGGGCATTGAAGGCCACATCGGCCCGTGGCAGCCAATAAAGCTCGCCATGAATGCGGTCCGCACCGCCCGCGCCTTCTACCGCTCCGGGGTAAGCCCCAAGGTCGTAGAGGCGGCCCGGGACGCTCCCTGAACCCAGGAGGCTGGGACGAAACCTTTGCAACAACACGTGGGCGCGGAATCCCTTGCGCAGCGTGCCATACACAAACAATCGGGCGCCCGTGTCATTCTCCAGAGGGCCAGAATCATCCATTTTAACGTGCTCCATTTGCCCGCGGCGAAAACGGCTGGAGTTGCGATTCCGCTGGCGCAATCCAAAACGGGCGAAAAACACGCTGGAAGAAGATGGGCGGAATCCAGGCAACGGCACAGAGGCTCGATTGCCTTTTCTGCTCCGCGGGTAAAGCACCGGGCAGGACCATTTCCGGATCCCGTCAGTCCTGGTTTTCGAGCTCTTCCAGCACACGGCGCAGAGTGGCGATCACCTGCTCGCGCTTCACGTCGCCCTTCTTGAATTGCAGGATCAGTTTGAAGTCCCTGCTTGGGGGGATGTACCGGAAAGATCCGTTGCGGGGTTTGCTTTGGGGATTGCGTTCCTGGCGGGCCTGGTCGCGGCTCAGCGTTCCTTCGGCAAAGCGCCGGACCACCTCTCGCATTTTCGCTTCGGTCGGCTGGCGGGCCACCTGCAGGAGTTGCGATTTTGAAATGACCCCGCTTTCAATGCACACGGCCTTGATCTCGTCCGGGATGATGCGAAGGGTCAAAAGCTCGGTCACCGAGGAACGCGATTTCCCGATCTTCCCCGCGATCTCCTCGTGGGTCAGGCCGAAGCGGTCGCCGAGCGCCTGGACGCCGTCCGCTTCTTCAAAGGGCGTCAGGTCTTTCCGCTGCATATTTTCAATCAGGGCCAGTTCCAGGGTTTCACCGTCGTCAACATTTTTCTCGATGCACGGGACTTCCGCAAGTTCAGCCATGCGCGCTGCAAAATAGCGGCGCTCGCCGGAAATAATCAGGAACTTGCCGGATTCCGGGTGCTTGCGGACCAGCAGGGGCTCCAGCACTCCCTTCTGTCGCACCGAGTCCGCGAGGCCCGTCAGGTCGCCTCTTTCCTTGCGCGGCTGGTCAGCGTAGGGCTGGATATCTTCGAGGGCGATCATTCGCCCGATCGCCGCCCCGCTCCGTGAAATAATGTCTTCCACGTAATGCGAGTTGTGGCGCATCTGGATCGCTAATGGTAATCCTGCGCGTCTAGCCGACACGTTGCAGTACCTCCTTGGCCAGGCTGGCGTACTCCTCGGCGCCCGATGATTGCGGAGCAAAGCTGAAAATGGTTTCCCTGTAGGCCGGGCTTTCCTCCAGCCGGACGTTTCTGGCAATCACCGTATTGAACACCTTGGGTCCGAAAACTTCCCGCACCTGCTTGTGAATGTCGCGCGCCAGATTGGTGCGCTTATCGTAGAGCGTGATCAGGACGCCCAGCAACTGGAGTTCGGGATTAGGCCGGGCGCGAATTCGTTCCAAAGTCTCCAGCAGGTCGTCGGTGCCTTCCAGAGCGTAATAGGACGCCTGGATGGGAACAATCAGAAACGAAGCGGCCACCAGCGCGTTCACCGTAATGATGCCCAGGGCCGGCGGCGTGTCAATCACAATCATGTCAAAGTCATTCTGGCAAAGGGCGATGGCGTCCTTCAGGCGGAACGGCGCGTCAAACTGGCCCACGAGCTGTCCTTCAAGCTTGGCCAGTGCAATCCGCGATGGAACCAGCGACAGATTCATCCACCGGGTCGGCTTCACCACCTCTGCCAACTTCTTCTTGTTGCCGGTCAGGATGTCATAGATGGAGCCGTCCACATCGCCCGGATTGACGAAGGTTAATGTGCTGTTAGCTTGAGGGTCCAGGTCAATCAGAAGGGTCCGCTGGTTGTGCATCGCCAGTGCGGCAGCCAGGTTGATTGCGGTTGTAGTTTTGCCAACCCCCCCCTTCTGGTTGGCAACGGCTATAACTCTTGCCACTCCTCGACTCCGCTTGAGGCAGGTTGGAATCATCAAGGGCCGTCCCTTATGGAGGCCGGCCTGAACTGCCTTCAGGTGCTACATCTTATAACGACCGATGTCCTCATCGTTAAGGTTTTCCAGCCACTTTCGCAGTTCGTCGTTGCTGACCTTGTCACTTCCGGCTCCGGTCACCTTGGAACTTTTCAGAACTTCATCCTCGACGAAGATCGGGCAATCCACGCGCAAAGCGAGCGCCAGGGCGTCGCTGGGACGGGAATCGACAGAAAAGGATTCCCCATTCTTCTCGAGCCAGATGAGAGCGTAGAAGGTATCGTCCTTGAGCTCGTTGACCACCACTTTTCTCACCTGAGTCTCCAGGCCGAGCAGAAGGTTTTTCAGCAGATCGTGGGTCATGGGACGGGGCGTCGTAACCTTTTCGATTTCAAGCGCGATGGCGTTGGCCTCGTAAATTCCCACCCAGATCGGGAGTACGGACACACCCTCAACGTCCTTGAGGATAACAATCGGCATGTTGGTGACAGGATCCATCATCAGACCGCGAATCTTAACCTCGACTTCCATGGTAAATCCTTCCTGCAGTCTTACGGGTTAGCGCCCGGCTGCTCCTGGCTGAAAAGTATTCAGAACTGTGCGTGATCGGCGGCATTTTTCACGATGCGCTGGCCGACCAGGCTGTTCGGTCCCGACGCTGTCACTCGCACCATCATGTATTGCCCTGCCCACGAGGGGTCACCGGGAAAGTTGATAATCTTGTTGCTGGTGGTCCTGCCCACAGCCTGTCCCAGCCGCGGGTGGAAGCCTTCGACCAGCACTTCATATTGCCGCCCCAGGCAGTCCTGATTTCGTTGAATCTGTATTTCCCGCTGCTGGGTTTGAAGAATCATCAGCCGCCGCCCTTTTTCCTCATCGGGCACGGAATCCTCAAGATGACCTGCAGGAGTTCTGGGGCGAGGTGAATACTTGAAGGCGAAGACCTGATCGTAGCCGACTTCGCCGAGAAGACTGAGGGTCTGTTCAAAGTCGTCCATCGTCTCACCGCAGAAACCCACGATGATGTCCGTCGAAATGCTAATAGCACGCCTTGAGCTGCGGATGCAATCGATTTTTTCGAGATACTCTTCGCGCGTATAAGTCCGCCGCATCCGTTTCAGAACCGAATCCGACCCTGTCTGTACGGGCAGGTGGATCTGGTCACACAGCACGGGGTGGCTGTCAATGGCCTCCACAATCTCCCGGGTAAAATCGCGCGGATGCGATGTGGTGAAGCGCACACGCCGAAGCCCCGGCGTTTCCGCCACGCGCGACAGCAATTCCGCAAAGCTCATCCGCGCCGGCGAAGGATCTCGATAAGAATTGACGGTCTGGCCGAGAAGTTGAATTTCCGTAAAGCCGTCGCTGGCCAGACGGCGGCTTTCCGCAAGGACCTTGTCGGAGGGCCGGCTGCGCTCCGGGCCGCGGGTCATGGGAACCACGCAATAGCTGCAGGCCTTGTCACATCCTTCGATGATGGTGATGTAGGCGCGGAAGCGATTGTCACGCCGTGTCATTTCGGTTTCAAAACAGTCTTCTGTCCTGAGATCCAGTCCCGTAACCCTGCGGTGGCCCGTTTCAAGTTCCGTCAGCAACTCCGGAAGCCTGGGGTAACTGGCAGAACCGCAAACCAGACTGACGTGCGGCGCCCGTTCAAAGATCTGCTCCGCCTCCTGCTGGGCCACGCAACCCAGCACTCCGATGACCTTGTGCCCCGCAGCGCGGTTTTTGCGGAACGTTCCCAGTCGCGAAAAGACTTTTTGCGCCGCCTTTTCGCGAATGCTGCAGGTGTTGTAAAAAATGATTTCGGCGTCATCGGGAGTTGAAACGGGGCGATAACCGCGCGCCATCAGCACCCCCGCCACCTTTTCGGAGTCATGAACGTTCATCTGGCAGCCGAAGGTCTCGATATAGAAAGGCTTGCCTTCGGAGCTGTATCCGGGTGTAAGGTCAGGTTTGACGTTGGCGCTTTCAACGCACTGATCGCCGCCGGACAGGATTGGGAAAATGTTGCTACTCATCAGGAAAAAACGCCTCGCTTCGTTCAGTATATCTTGAGGAGTTGACTTTGGGTAGCAGCGATGTTCCTCTGCCGGGTTTTTATTCTGCCATGAGACAGGAAACGAATTCCAATTTAACCCGACGCCTGTTTGAGCATGGTGGCAGCGTGCTTCAAAACGGCGTCGGTCACCCGCGATCCGGAAAGCATTCGGGCCAGCTCACCGGCGCGCTCCTTTTCATTCGAAAGATGGCGAACGCTGGTATGTGAGCGGCCGCCGCGCTCAAATTTCTCCACGTAATAATGGTGGTCGGCAAAACAGGCGATCTGCGCGAGGTGGGTCACGCAGATCACCTGGGCGCTCTGTGCCAGGCGCTTGAGCCGCTGGCCGACGCTCTCCGCCACTCGCC
>JBAUWE010000184.1:0-3748 GCA_049583595.1 Terriglobia bacterium | reverse complement strand
CCGGTCGCACCTGTCACGAGGATCATCGCTGTCACCTCACCAGGCCACGGGTTGACGGGAATTGAAGAAGCCGCCGGTCGGCCCGCCGTTGTCGAGCGTGGCCAGCCATACCGGGGTGTCGGCGCCCTGCTCCACGGACAGGGGCGCGGCCTCGCCACCCATGTCGGTGCGCACCCAGCCGGGGCAGGCGGAATTCACTTTGACCGCGGTGCCGTTCAACGCTTTGGCGAACAGTACGGTGAGCGCATTCAGCGCTGCCTTGGAGGACTGGTAGGCCAGCGAGTTGACCCCGTAGAACGGCGAGTTTGGGTCGCCCGAGACGGTCAGCGATCCCAGCGTGCTGGACACGTTCACGATGCGGCCCGCCTCGCTCTTCTTCAGCAGCGGGATAAACGCCCGCGTCACGGCAAAGGGGCCGAAGAAGTTGGCGTCGAAGGTCTGGCGCAAAGTCTCCTCGGACAAGGCGCTGGGCGCAACGCCTTGGTCAAGGAACACGCCGGCGTTGTTGACCAGTACGTCGATCTTGCCGAACTGCGTGTCGAAACGCTTTGCCACGGCTTCGATCTCGGCGGCGTCGTTCACGTCGAGTTCGACGGCGGAGGCGGCGCCGCCCTCGGCGGCAATCTTGTCCGCCGCCGCACGCGCCTTCGCCAGATCGCGCGCGCCGATGACGACGTGCAGGCCCTGCCGGGCAAGCTGGCGGGCGATTTCGAAACCGAGGCCTTTGTAGGCGCCAGTGATTAGTGCGACTTTCTGCGTTGGCATGGCGGTTCTCTCCGTTGGCGGTTGATGCGGCGCTCATCCTGGCCGATTGGGCATTCTGAACGACAAGATGTTGCGCCGTCGATATCGTCAATACGCTGGCCGCCGCCCCAGCGCCGACGCACGAACATTTTCGGTACAGGAGGCATGCGGCCAATCGGGGGATTGCCGGTGCCGGGGCGTACGGAAAATGGCGTCGGCGACCATCCGCCAGGCTCAGAAGACGGCAAACTGGGCACTTGCGGGGCGTCGGGCAATAGGCTGAAGCCACCTGTGTGGCAAGTGGCGGCGAGCGCAGGCGAGGCGGGCTCAGATCAAGCGTAAGCGAAAAGGTCGGTTCAGCCGCTGCGCGATGTCCTGCGAATCGAGCCAAGGGCCGGTTAGGGTATTGCGGATGAAGCCGATCGCCGCCTGCACCCCGAGCCCAGCGAATAACGCGGCCAGCTCCTTGGAGAAGCGGGCCAAGGTGGTGAGCAGGTGCGCCAGGCGCATGAGGGCTTTTTGCGCCCAACCCCTCAAAAAGGTAAAAATAAGTCGGCGCTAATATTACATGTGCCATGATATCAATTGCTTACAGCGCATCCGACGTGCATGGATACCGACAAACCAAGCCTATTTGCTATTTTTGAAACGGTCGAAATATCAAAGTGATAAAGAGCGTAAGCGTTTAGCCACCTAAACGCCTGCAAGTTCAGAATGTTACAGAGCGGGAATCGTCCGCATGAACTTGAGCGTAGTCGCTAAGGTACTGATTGTTCGTGGAACTGGCTCCCCCACCGGGCTCCTTCCGGAACTGCGGGGCCAAAAAATATCCTGCAAAAACGGCTAGTTGGAAGGCAGCGGAGGGGGCTAAACGGTTACTAAAGAGCGCGCAACGCGCAATCTTGTCCGTTTTGAGGGGTTGGGCGCAAATAGCCACATTGCGTTTGCCGCAAAGGAAGCTTGCTACGCAAGCGGCTACGTTACCAGGGACGACCGGGGCTCGCTCCGCTTTCTATGGTGAAAAGGGCAGCAACCTCGGAAGCCGTCATTAGCGAACGATTGCGACACCCGCGGCCGGATCCGATGGTGGGCCAGCTTCTGGATCAGAGTAAACCGATTGGGTCTATTTTGACGAATTAGCGAGGTACGTCTGGGATGTCGGCACCTATCATTCCGGAAGCCAATTATCTCATACGAATGGCCGACGGAACCATCAAGCAGGTCAACCCCTTCACTGGCACGGAAGTCTGGACCGTTCCGGGCCGGGGCAATCGGCCGCTTGGAGTGAGCGTTCCCAATCCTGCGCCTCTCAATCCGGCCGAACATGACGCCTACTGCTCGTTCTGCGCCCGACGCTATCTGGAGACGCCTCCCGAGAAGGCGCGGCTGATCGTAACAAGCCATGGCGTCAACACGATACGCTATCTGCATGCCGAGAACTTATTTGACACGGTGGCCGAATTTCGCCGCATTCCAAACCTGTTCGAGATCGTCTCCTTTAACTATTGGCAAGAGAACTTTGGCTACCAGATGCCAGAGCATATCGAAGCGCACAAGTGCAATTATCTTGCCTCTGAAACGGGCCGTCATCACGTACTGCAGGTGGTAGATCAGCGTTTGACGGCCGCCGGCCTCGATGAGACCGGCGGCGATCGGCTATCCGTTGACGAGCGCTTGCACCTAGCCAATGCATTCTTCGGCGGTGGCCATGAATTAATCGTCGCCCGGCGCCATTTCATCGATGGTGCCACCCATGATAATCAACTGGCGTCGTCGGGAGTCCTGACCCCGGAAGAGCATTATCAGTATGTGCGATTCACTGTCGACGCCTTGCGTGATTTGTATGCCAATAACCGCTATATCCGATATGTTGCGGTATTCCAGAACTGGCTGAAACAAGCAGGCGCTTCATTCGATCATTTGCACAAGCAGCTGGTGGCGATTGACGAGCGAGGCGTGCAGAACGACCTGGCGTTGCGCCGAGTGCGGGATAATCCGAATATCTACAATGAGGCGGCGGTCAATTTCGCCGCCTACCATAATCTGGTTGTGGCTGAAAACGACCACGCCATCGCATTCGCCGGCTTTGGCCATCGCTTTCCGACACTAGAGATCTTTTCGAAGAGCGAGCGCAGCCAGCCGTGGAACCACTCGGCGGAAGAGTTGCGCGGCATCTCCGATTTGGTACACGGCTGTCATGCCGCCGCCGGACCCGATATCCCCTGTAATGAGGAGTGGTACTACAAGCCACCCGATGTCGATGTGCGGATGCCGTGGCACATCCTGATCAAATGGCGAGTCTCGACACCGGCAGGGTTCGAAGGCGGTACCGGAATCTATGTCAACACAATTGACCCGGAAAGTCTCCGCGACCGGGTGGTTCCGAGGCTGTTTCAGCTCAAGAACGAGGGAAAAATCGCCTTGATGAAAATCGCCTTCGAATGCGCCTGCATTCCCAACTGCCTGCGCTACAATCCCTCCGTCCGGCAGCAGGAAACGTCCGATGGGGAATTTCCGCCGTTGTCGGTCGGTCCTGCGCCGGCCGAGTGAGCATTCCAGGTACCCTGACCGTTTTTTCCGCGGCCCTGGATGGTGCGGTGCTCCATCCAAAGCTTGTCGTTGCCGACTTGAAAATGGCCCTACTGGGCTCGGCCAACATTACCGGACGGGGCCTGTCGATGAACTTGGCTATTTGCACCCAACCGGCCTGGTTCAAAAACAGTGGTTTTCGGGTAACACAGGCAAAAGGACGCCCGCCCTCATTTTCATGAGGGGAGCGATTGAGCCGGCAAGGTTGCCGATGCTTAGGCGATGGCGGGAGAGTGCCGGAACCGCTCGAAGCCGAGGAGCTCCAGCCAATGCGGATGGCTTCTGCCAGTCAGCAGCTCCGCCGGACTTCTGCCCACCCGCTCGGGGCGTTCGCTGCGCGCATAGGTGCGGTGATTTAGAAAGAACCGGAGGAGGTCCAGATAACCTTGACCGAGTTGGCGTCGCAGAAAGAAGT
>JBAUWE010000183.1:0-3271 GCA_049583595.1 Terriglobia bacterium | reverse complement strand
GGCAAGTCCGTACGCTTCGAGCGGCGTGACATTCTGAGGCTGATGACAACCATGCCCGCGGTGGCTCTGGTATCGGTTGCGCCGTTCGCGTCTCGAGTGGCGCAGGCAGCGCCCCAGGCGATAGCCGGTGAGCAAGGGCAGGGAAGCGATCATCCGAAGGCGCTGAGCGATCATGAGTGGAAAATGATTCGCATCCTTTCGGACATGATCATTCCGGCCGACGAACGTTCGGTCGGGGCAACGCAGGCCGGCGTGCCGGAATTCATCGACGGCTGGCTGGATCTGAAGCGCGGGACTCTGCTCGACCAGATTCGCGGCGGACTGACGTGGCTCGACATGCAGTGCAACCGGTCGTTCAACCACGACTTTGCCGATTGCTCGACCGCCCGGCGGAAACAGATTCTTGACCGCATTGCCTATCCGGAAAAGGCGGCGCCGGAGGATGCGAGCGCCGTCGCCTTCTTCAACACGCTTCGCGACCTTGTGGTCAGCGGATTCTTCACAAGCCAGGCGGGAGTTCGAGAACTTCCTTACGTTGGCAACGAGCCGCAGGAAAAGTGGAACGGTTGTCCCGCTCCGGTGCTCGCCAGGCTGGGAGTTGGCAGCGGCAAGACGCCAGCCTGATGAAGCTTCCTCCAATGTTCTTTCAATCGCGCAGCATTCAGCGTCCTGTTGAGTGTGGCGTGAGCGATACGATTGCTTGCACACGGTTGCGCTGCGGCTGCCGATCCCGTATATATAACGCTGACAGTTCATCATCACTTCGGGGGACATTGCCATGAAGCCAAAGTCATCTCCATCTGTGCGCGGATCCAGAGCAGCCGGGCGGTCCAATACCGGGAAGGAGTTTCTCGTTTATGTCGGCTCTTACAACACGGCCAAAGGGAAGGGAATCCACGCCTTTCGATTTGACGCAGCCGCCGGCCGGCTGACATCAATGGGACTGGGCACCGAGGCGGTGAATCCCACGTTTGTCACGGCCAGCGCGGACGGCCGGTTCCTCTATGCCACCAAAGAAGTCACCCGGCACGAGGGCCGGAAGTGCGGCTCCGTCAAAGCGTTTGCCATCGACCGGAAGACGGGGAAACTCCGCTTCCTGAATGAAGTTGCTTCAGGCGGCACCGTTCCGTGCTATGTGGCGCTCGACAAGACGGGCCGCTACGCGATGGTGGCCAACTACGGCAGCGGCAGCGTGGAGGTGATCGAGGTGCGCAAGAACGGCCGCCTCGGCAAGGTGACGGCGTTCGCCCGGTACTCCGGCTCCAGTGTGAATCCCGAGCGGCAGGAAGGTCCGCACGCTCATTCCATCAACGTGTCGCCCGACAACCGCTTCGCCCTCGCGGCCGACCTGGGACTCGACAAGGTGTTCGTCTATCGCTTTGGAGAGAAGGCAGGCGTGCTTTTGCCGAATCATCCCTCTTATGCCACGGTCAATCCCGGTTCCGGGCCGCGGCACATTGCCTTTGCGCGCAACGGGCGGTTTGTTTACGTCATCGGAGAGATGAAGTCGAACATCACGACGTTTGCCTACGATGCCCGACGTGGAATCCTGCGCAAGCTGCAGACCATCTCGACGCTGCCGAAAGGTTGCAAGGTGCAGAGCGATTGCGCCGAAGTTGCCGTGAGTCCGTCGGGGAAATTTGTCTACGGCTCGAACCGCGGACATGACAGCATC
The DNA here is from genome assembly GCA_049583595.1 of Terriglobia bacterium. Classification (GTDB taxonomy): domain Bacteria; phylum Acidobacteriota; class Terriglobia; order UBA7540; family UBA7540; genus SCRD01. Next base: position 1,596 of record JBAUWE010000183.1, on the reverse strand, counting down.
GCCGTGTTTGCGGCCGATCCGAAGAAGGGAACGCTGGTTCCGGTCGAGCGGGCGCCGAGCGGCGGCAAGTGTCCGCGCCACTTCGCCATTGACCCCACGGGCGCCTACCTTCTGGCGGCCAACCAGGAGTCGGACACCGTGGTGGTCTTTGCTGTTGACCGCAGGGCCGGGCGGCTGACCGCGACCGGCGAAACGGCGACCGTAAGTTCCCCGGCGTGCGTGCGATTTGTGAATTTCCGATAACGGTGTAATTTTTACCCGCTGTGTCAGAATTGGACACCTTTTTTTGAGAGCGAATTATTCCGGCTCAAAACTCATTGTAACTATAACAAAATAATAGACTTAATAATTTTCATACTTTGCCTGTAAAAATCCCATACGTCCCATTTGGGAGGCCTTTGAGGGTTTGTAGGCTCGCAAGCGAGGCTCTGATTAAAAAGCATGAAGCATGAAGGATGAAAGAGGCGGAAGAAGCCCGGAAGTAGGAAGTGGGGAGTAGGAAATAGGGAAATAGCGGGCAGGCGGCAACCGGCAGGGCCAACAATTACCAATTACGAGTTAGAAACTGAGCTGGCATCGCAGGCCGCCGAGGTTGCGGCCTTTGCCTTCAGTCGTGGAAGCGGACCTCCGACCTCGACCCCGGAGGTTCGCACTTCCCGCTTCGAGAAGGCGTTCACTCGTGCCGCAAGGATCGGCTATTTCGTAGGCTTCGGCCCCTGGCGCGCGCCGGGGATGGCAGACGATGGCGGCGCCGTCACCACCTGCGGCGGCCAACGCGAGTTCCGTTGCGCGCCTAAGCGGCACGGATGAATCGAGCCCTTTCTCCCGTGATGGGGTTCGTGTCGTATTGCGAAAGGGCGCGAGTTCACTCGTGCCACAAAGGATCGACTATTTTGTAGGCTTCAGCCCCTGTCGCGCTAACTTGCCCGCTGGGTTTTCCCCCAACCCGACGGCAAGTGGGTTCCAATCCTCCAAAGGAATTCGTGGACGGGGATTGGTTTCTCCAGGTAATCAGCGGCTCCCAGCTGCATCGCCTCCATATAGGCGGCCATATGGTGGTGCCGGGTGGTAACGAGCACCGGAACCCTGCGGTCCTTCATCATCGAGCGTGCCGCGACGACTTTGCCTTCAAACGCCGGGCCTCCCTGGTCGACGATCACCAGGTCGTACCTCTCACCTTCCAAACATTGCTCGGCTTCTTGATAGGATGAGCAGGCACGGACACGAAGTCCCCGGTCACGCAGGTGCTGAGCATAGCGTTCGCGGTCGGGCGCTTCCTGATCGACCAAAAGAACTCTTTGCTGAGGGACCAAATGGGCTTTTGGGGAGACGCGTTCAAGGGTACACACTAAGGGTGGCATAATGTCCTCCACAGATCGACATGTACCCCCTCCACTTGCTTAGTATCTAATCAATACCCCCCAATCATATGACTGTCAAGTAAGATTTTAGAGCGGGCAAGGCCCCGGTCAACCTGTTGTGGCTACAGGCCTTCACGGCCCCAAAGCTGGTGGCAGGTGGGAAGGCAGCAGGGAGTGGGAAATAGGAAATAGGAAGTAGGAAGTGGGCGAAGGCCGGAAGGCGGCAGGTTGTAGG
>JBAUWE010000182.1:0-5740 GCA_049583595.1 Terriglobia bacterium | reverse complement strand
CGTTTCAGCCCATGGTGAATGCAAACGGCTGATCGGTCAGGGCGCTGGTTCCCTCGCCCCCAAATCCAAATGTCCGAGGAAAGTTGATGGCTAAACGTGACTCCGACAAAATGAAAACGACTCCCAGCTCAATGAGCATGATTGAGCCCCGCTTTCGCAACATCTATAAGAATTTCTATAAGGAGACCTATTACACCACCACCACACTCGACTCCAAAACCAAGGAGTTGATCGCCATTGGGTGCTCGCTGGTGGCCAAGTGTGAAGGTTGCGCCAGGGGGCACATCAAGAAGGCTCTGCAACTGGGAGCCACCAAGGAAGAGATTTCGGACGCCATCGTTGTGGCCGTTGGAATCGGCGCTGCCGCTGTCGTTGACATGACCGACAAGGCTGCGACCCACCTGGATCTCCACCATTTCGAATAGAGCAGGCTGGAAGAGTCCCCCGGGGCGGGGCGGCGTGAAGGCTCCGGAAAAAAGAACACCTTGACACTCCTGAAGGCCTGAGAGCCTGTCGGTTACCACTTTGCGAGGACGACGGGTGAACTTTCTGATCATCAGCATTCTTTTTTTTCTGCTGTTTCTGGGGCTGGCGGACAACCAGACCATTCCCGCGCTGCTTCCTCTGCTGATCGATTCCCTCCACATCACCGTTGAACAGGCAGGATTCCTGGCCGTTTTCTATTCCGCGGCGGCGGCCCTGGCTTCGCTGGTGTCGGGGATTTTTTCCGACCACTATGGCCGCAAGCCTTTCCTGGTTGCCGGGGCTGTCGTGTTTGGTTGCGCGTCGTGGATGTCCGCGCATGCCGGGAGCTTCCTGGACCTGACGGTGGCCCGCGGTTTCACCGGTCTCGGCGCCGGGGCCATTTCAACCTGTTCCATCGCATTTGCCGGCGACTATTTTGATTATGCCATCCGGGGCCGCGCTCTCAGCTGGATCTCGACCGCTTACTTTGCCGCACCCATTCTGGGAGTGCCCCTGGCCGCCCAGGTGGCGGACCGTCTGGGGTGGCGCAACACGTTTTATTTCTTTGCGGTGCTGGCCGTCTTCGTCGCCTTGTTTTCACTGCGGCTCCCGCGCGACCGGCGGGAAGCCACTCCCACCCTGGAAAAGTGGAGGGCCACGTCCCGGGCCTGCCGGTCGTTCTTCCGCCGCCGCGACACCCGGGCCGGCCTGGTGATTGCCTTCCTGGTCTCGGGCGGGCTTTATGGCTTCCTCTATTACATTGGCCAGTGGCTGAATTCGTCGTTCGGCGTTACCACCCGGACCATTGGCTGGGTCTTTATGCTGGGAGGACTGGTGGCGCTGGTCGCCGCTCCCGTGGCCGGCATCCTCTCAGACCGCTGGGGAAAGCGGCCGGTGTCCATTGCAGGCAACCTGCTGCTGGCGTTTTCGGTGGCGCTGGTTCCATTTTTTCCGTGGGGCGCCGGCCTGCTGATTGTCTTCGCTCTCACCAGCCTGGGCGCCGCTTCCCGCCAGGGGCCGCTGGCCGCGCTGATGACGGGACTGGTTCCGACGGCCGAGCGTGGTTCTTTCATTGCTCTCCGCAACGTCTTTTCACAGATGGGAATCGGGCTGGTGGTCCTGGCCGGCGGGGCCATTTACGAACGCCACGGCTATCTTGCGGTGACGACCCTGTGCGCAGTGATGACGGGCGTCGTGGCTATACTGCTCGCCACCCATATTGTTGAACCCCGAACGGCGTCACGGGACCCGCGATCGTGAGGGAATGAACCAGCCAGCCGGACCATGGACCGGCAGAAATGAAGGTAACAGTGTCCAAACGTCGAATCATTCGAAACATCATTCTGGTTCTCCTGGCGCTGGTGGCTCTCTTCTTCCTTGTCGTGGTGCCGTGGTTTATGGCGAACATCATCACCACCAGAAGGTTCCACTTTCACGACCGGAATGACGGCAAGACGCCGCAGTCCTACGGCCTTCAATATCAGTCCATCGAGTTCCATTCCCCGGACGGCATTCTGCTGAAGGGCTGGTACGTTCCGGGCGGGCCTGATGCCCGCGGCACCATCGTTTACTGCCATGGGCTCAACCGCACCCGGATTGAAATGCTTCCCATGGAGGTTTTGGGCCACAGCCTGGGTTACAACGGCCTGCTCTTTGATTTTCGCCACTCGGGCGAGAGCGGCGGAAAGATAGGGACGCTGGGATACCAGGAGCGGCTTGACGCCATTGCGGCGGTCCATTACACGCTGGAGCGTGAGAAGGCCGCGCGGCCCATTGTCCTGTGGGGCATTTCGATGGGCGCTTCAGCGTCACTGATGGCCGCCTCTGACTCGCCCGACGTCGCCGGGGTAATCTCTGACAGTTCCTTCCTATCCTTCCGGCACACCATCGTGCACCATGCCCGCATGTTTTTCCATCTTCCCGCTTTCCCGATTGTGGATGAAGCCCTTTACTGGGCCGCCTGGCGCGGCGGCTTCTGGCCTTCGGATTTTGACCTGAGGAAAGCCGTCGATCGCATCAACCCCCGGCCCATCCTCTTCATCGCCGTCGAGGGCGACCGGCGCATCACGCCTGCGGTGGCGAGTGAGCTCTATTCCCATTCAACCAGCCCGCAGAAAGCCATCCTCGTGGTCCCCGGCCGCCGCCACGGTGAAGGATTTACCTCCGGACACGAGCTTTACGAGCAGGCGGTGAAGAAGTTCCTCTCCAGCCTGTCCCATTGATTTCTCGCATCGACTTTTCGGCGTTTGGGGTTAGAATGTCCGCAACACGCTATTAGCCTGAGGACCCATCAAACCTGTTCCGGACTTGAAGGAGGTTTCCCATGGCCGACGTTGCCGCACAAAACCCGTCCAGGCTCCGTTACCGTCCCTGGCTGGCGGGCCCGTTCGCGTTCATCGCCCTGCTGATCTCGGTTCGATTCGTGTTGGAACTCCTGGGGATGTCGCACCAGCTGACTCAGTATTTCTCCAGCACCGGGGCCGTCTACCTGGTGGCCATTTACATGGGAGCCGTGGCCCCGCTGCGCGGTGTGCGCAAATCCTGGCAGATTATTCTGCCCGGGGTTCTGCTGGCCGCCTGGACACAGGGCTGGGTGATCTTGTTCACCCTCATCTCCGGCGGGCTGCATCTGGAGAGGAGCCATTTTGCCGAGCCGCAGGACTGGGGAAACTGGGGGCATCTGGCCCGCCACGCTCATGAGCATCTGGTGGAGATTGTTCCCGTTGCCATTGTCGTACTGGTCCTGATGGCCGCCATGCTGGTTCTCTGGCGATGGCCGGTTACCGTGGGCCCCGGAGCCGTACTGGGGGCGCTGGTGGTCATCCGCTTCTGGTCGGAGGCCATGGGCATGGCCCCGGTTGTTTCCTCGGCGTGGAGCTCGACGGTCGCCTTCCTGCTTTGCGGATTGTTCCTCGGCGGCGTTGGAAACCTGGCAGGTCTTTCCTCGCCCCGCAAGCTCCTGATTCCCGCCCTGGTGCTTGGATGGGCCTGGCGTTCCTGGATTTTTGTGGCGGTGTTGATGAGCGCGGCCTTTCCTTTCATGAAGACCCATTTTTATAGCAGTGCCCAGAGCCATCCCTTGATTTACCTTCTCAGGTTTCTGGCAGTTGAGGTCATTGTTGTCGGATTGATTGCCGGGCTGATCGAATGGGGGATTGCTTCCTGGATCGCAGGAGCTTTGCGGCCCGGAAATCCGGAGTAGCTGCCGTTGAAAGGGCAGGGAACGGGTCCGTCACTACCAGCCGGCAGGGAAGGTTTATAAATCAGTTAATGTGAAATGTTTTGCATGCATTTGTTTTCAGTTCGAACGTAACCCTCTGCGCTAGGGCGCCCGGTTTTCCATGGCAAACCCGCAGGACTGCACTGATTCTCGCCGCGATTTGACGCCATTTTTGCAGGACTTTTAATTATCAAAACGCCTTCCAGCGCCCCATTTCCTGCCGCCGGACCCGCGCGTCTTATTCTCATCCCTGCGCTCTCCTTCGCAGCTTTCCATATGCTCCAGTTCCGGGATAGGTTGGATTTCTGTAACATATTGTAAAACAATAAGTTATGAAGCTTTTTGGCGCTCGTATGGGGAAGCCTTGATCAGGCAGACCTGGGGTGTGTTTCAACCTGGAAGCCTCAAGACACAAGATCTATTTCCAGATAGATGAAATAAGGAGTAGTGCGGACAGGCGAGTTCGTCTGAGGCTGCTCTTTGGAACCATGGTTGCTGTGGTATGGGCCAGAAGGTTACGACGCAGGACGCCGCAAGGGCCGTGGCCTTGACGATGAAGAACGCGACCTCGTGCGCCGGGCGTCGATTGGAAGGCCCTTATGACCAATGAGTTAATGACGCACTTTTTCTTGGCCAGTTTTACATTAGTTAAGTGTGGTCTTGTGCGATCCAGACAGTTTGGTGCATGATCGGTTCACCCACAGCACGCGGACGGGCAGGGGTACCGAAAGCGGGGTCCAGACTGGGGATTCAGGGCATTTAAATTTTGACGCGCTTGACCGAGGGTTGCACCGACGCGTTGCGCCGCGCGACAGGGGCAACTGTTGAGGGAAAACAGCAGGGGGGAGCAAACCATGACGTCGAAAAATCACGCCAGAAGTAGTCGCCATGATGATCGGGGAGTCAGCATCCTGATCATTGCCGTTTCAATGGTTTTTGTTCTTGGAATGGCTGGACTCGGTATTGATCTTGCATCTCTTTACGTAGGACGAAGCCAGGCCCAACGCGCCGCTGATGCAGCGGCTTTGGCAGGGGCTCAGTATCTTGCCGGCGATTATACTTGTACCAACGGAGGCAGCGGTTCCATCAGCTCGGCCTGCCAGGCCGCTGCGAGGCAGCAGGCTGAAGCTATCGGAAATCAGAATCTTGTGGCCGGGTTGTCTCCCGCCATCGGGGACGCGGACATCACCTTTCCGTCCACCAGCGTCAACGATCCGCAAGTCCAGGTCATCGCCTCGCGGGATTCGTCCCACAACAATCCCATGCCGACATTCTTCGTCAAGATCTTTGGCATCAACACTGCTAATGTTTCCGCCAAGGCCGTGGCGGAAGCCTATTCCTCGAACGGATCAGGACCGCAGGTGGGATCAAGATGCGTGAAGCCCTGGCTGGTGCCGAATTGCGACCCCGGGAACAATGGTGGCTCCACGGCAAATGGTTGTCCCGCTGGTATTGGAGGATTTGTCATTCCGCAGTCGGGTGGCCTTTCGTCTACCCTGGCGCGCGGCGCAGTCCAGGCTCCAAGTGGACCGATCGGAGAGGCTTTTACGCTGAAGCCGGGTTCGCCGGGTGGCGCGGCCGCTCCGGGCCAGTACTATGCCGCGTATATTCCCAACACCACCCAGTTTGCTACGGAATGTCCCGCATGCGCCGGGACCTCTACCGGCGGCGGAGGAGTGGGCAGCGCGGCCGTTTACCGGACCAACATCGAATGCTGCAACAACAATCCGATTGTCTGCGGCAGCAACAACATTACGCTTGCATCCACGGCCGGCAACATGGTGGGCCCAACCCGGCAGGGTGTGGACTGCCTCATCCATCAGTCGGGCAACAGCTTTTCCAGCAACTGCGGCCAGGACCGTATGGGGGGCATCAGCAACCCTTGCGCGGGCCCGCCGCCTGCCATCATGACGGACCTCAGCATCACTGCCGGTCCGAACAACCCTTACCTGAATGCGGGCGCCAACGTCCCCTCTCAAAGCTCGGACTCCGTCGTTGCCTTGCCCATCTGGGACGGCACACCCTTGCAGTCCGGCCAGAACCCCAGTGTTAATA
>JBAUWE010000181.1:0-2066 GCA_049583595.1 Terriglobia bacterium | reverse complement strand
TTCTACAGCAGCAGAAATCACTGCTGGAGACACAACACGTCATCCAGCAACTCCAGGAGCAGGTTGATGTCGCGCAACGCCGCGACGAACATAAGCAAATGGTCGAATTGATTACGAGCCGCGAGGTTGAGCGCCAGATCCTGGAGCAGATGGATAGCACGGTACAGAGCGAATTCATTACGCTGATGCGGGCGCCCATGCGTGTTTCGCAATTGGACAAACCGGCCGAAGAGGACCATCCGGCACAGAGGGAGGCGTTGCATAGAGGCGTGCAATACCGTACCGTCATCGAGGCGAAGCTGATGGGGATTCCGGAATTCGCCGCAAGTATCCGCTCCGATATGAAAGCGGGTGAAGAAGTCAGGGTTATTCCGGATTTGCCGTTGAAACTGGTTCTGGCCGATCATCGGCTCGCGCTCATTCCGTTGAAACTGGGAGAATTGGACAGCCCGGCACTGCTGGTTCGGTCTTCGTCCCTGCTCGATGCGCTGTATGAACTGTTCGAAATGCTTTGGGAGCGCGCGGCGCCTATTTCCTTTACCAAGACCAACGAGCCGCAAGTCAGCGCGCCAGACCATGAGCTGAGCGAAGAAACCAGGGACTTGATCTCCCTGATGGCTGCTGGGTTGAACGACAAGACCATTGCCTATGACTTGAGCATTTCCAAGCGCACCTTCGAACGCCGGATAGCGGAGTTGATGCAGGTCTTGAATGCCCGCACACGGTTTCAGGTGGGTTGGCTTGCGGCTTTGCGCCTGTCGGAGGCGGCGGGCGAAAAACCCGGTTCGAAACGGTAGCGGTAACAAGACGGGCGTGCGGGGCCCGTGTTGGCGGTTTTCCGCCATGACACCAACCCGCCCAAAAACCGGCGTTTCTCTCTGAGATACTTGCACCGAAGCGTTTGCAGGGCGACCTGGGGGGAGTCTTGTTGTCGCTTTTTGATAAATCAGGTATTTCAGGAGCACACAATGAGCCGTCAATTCAAGCCTCTTTCCGCCATAACTTCTATCGCCGCCTTCGCGGCAGTGGGGATTATCGCTTTTGTTTCAGCCGCCTATGCCTCACCGGCACATTCGCCGAACACGGGACGCTCCAAGCCCGCGGGTTTGACCTCGTGGGGTATTGCGAATGCCGGTCAGGGCGATGCGTCGAGCACCCTGGTCAGAATGGCACCGCAAAGCAACCTGGCGCTGCTCTCCAGGGCCGAGAAGCTGGGTCCCCATGCGCAAACGGCCACGATGAAGCTGACCATCGGCCTGAAGCTGCGCAATGTGCAGAAGTTGAAGCGGTTTCTCGCAGAGGTGCAGAATCCGGGCAATCCGAAATACCACAGTTTCCTGACGCCTGCCCGGTTCACGGAGTTGTACGGGCCGACGCAGGCCCAGGTCGATGCGGTGAAGACGTTCCTGCAACAGAACGGTATCCGGGTGCTGGACGTCTCGCCCAACCGTACGCTGATCCATACGGAGGCCAGCACGGCCGCCTTCGAGCGCGCATTTGCGATAAGCATCAATGACTACAAGCTGAACGGACGCAGCTTCCTGGGCACGCAGGACCGCCCGCAAATTCCGCGTACGCTGACCGGTACCGTGCTGAGTGTGCTGGGGCTCGATAACTCACAGGTGATGCGCCCGCACTCCCGCTTCAAGACGCTGGCGGCACGCTCCGGCGCCACCGGCCCCGACGTTGCTCCGCCGCCGGCCACTTCCTCATCCGCCTATTTTAATCCTTCGCAGATTTCCACGGCTTACGATTGGCCCGATATTACCAACTCGAACAACGGCGCAGGTGTTTCCGTCGCCATCATTACCGCGGACAGTTCGGGCTTTGCATCCGACAATTCCGCCAGCACATTCTGGAATGCCTACGGGTTGCCGGGTCATACGATTAACGTGATTCCCGTGGACGGTGACGAGGGTTTGACAAACGGAATGGTCGAGACGCTGCTCGACGTGGAATGGAGCGGGGCCATGGCCCCGGGCATTACCCAAAACGTGTATGTGGCTGCAGATCCCTATTTAACGACGTTTACCGACGCCTACAACCAGTTCGTGAATGACGGCACG
>JBAUWE010000180.1:0-7193 GCA_049583595.1 Terriglobia bacterium | reverse complement strand
GGGCAGGGATTCGTGCAGCTTAAACAATCGGTCAATGGCCAGAAACAGGTTCCGCCAACTGACGATTTTGCTGTCCCAGTCAAAGGCAGGGATGTGTCCCGAAGGATCGCGGAAAAGCTCATCCACGCGGGCGTGCTCCGGCACCGGCCATTGCGGCCGCAGCGCATACAGGACGGTGAGCGGCACCACAATGGCGCGGGTCCACGAAGAGAGGGAGTAAAGGTTGAAGAAAAACCATTTGGGCGGAAGCATTAACTCCGGTGGGATCGCCGGCACGTGCTTCCATTTCACGGCGCCACCCAGCGCCAGGTAAAATCGCGTGTAAGAATTGGTCTGTTCCAGGCCGCCGAGATCGTGGATTCTGAGGCGGGCATCCGCCATGTGGGGGTCTTCTGGAGAATCGCCGGCCAGCTTCAATGCGACGTAAGCCTTGACGGTTGCATTCAGCTCGGACGGGCCGCCCTGGTAGATATTCCACCCTCCATCCGGGAGCTGCCGGCGGCGGATGTAATTGGCCAGTTTCCCTACGCGCTCGGAATCAAGTTGTCCGACCACGTGGAGGAAAAAAACATAGTCGGACTCCAGCGTGGAATCGGCCTGCAGTTCGCCGACCCAGTTGCCCTCCTGAGACTGTAAGGAAAGTAGATGCTCGGTCGCCCGGCCGATAGCCCGCTGAACACGCTGATCGAGGTCAGCATCTACCGCCCCAACCGCACGCCCGTTTTTGAACGGTTCGAGCTCAATTCCCGCTTCCTGTGTCATGAACCCCCCGCGTACTCGCTACGCGCCTTTAAACCTTTAATTCCGCAGGCAGAGCAAAGCGGACGTCTTCTTCGATCCACTCGACTTCCTCCACTCGCGTAAAGCCCCATTCCTTCAGGCGATCCACAACCTGTCGGACCAGAACCTCGGGCGTTGACGCACCCGCGGTGACACCAATACGCCGGTGGCCGTTGACCCATTCAGGAAGGATATCATCAGCGTTGCCGATCAGGTAGGCTGCCGTCCCCCCTCGCCGGGCAACTTCCACCAGCCGGTTTGAATTTGAACTGTTTTTGGCCCCCACCACCAGGATTCCATCAGCCTTGGGGGCGATGGCCTTGACGGCCATTTGCCGATTCTGGGTGGCATAACAAATGTCCTGTCCCGGCGGCCCGATAATGGCCGGGAAGCGTTGTTTCAGCCGCTCGACGATTTCTGCTGTGTCATCAAGGCTTAAGGTGGTCTGCGTGAGGTAAACGATACGGTTGGGATCGGCTGGGTCCATGGCCTCCACGTCCTCTACGGAGGAAATCAGATGGATGGATTCCGGGGCTTCTCCCAGGGTGCCAATCATCTCATCATGATCACGATGGCCGATCAGGACAATGGTGTAGTTTTCGCGGGCGTACCGGATCACTTCCAGGTGAACCTTGGTCACCAGCGGGCAGGTGGCATCGATAATGCCGAGCTGCCGTGCGCGTGCCTCCTCGCGGACGGCGGGGGAAACTCCGTGAGCACTAAAAATAACCGCCGCTCCGGTTGGCACCTCTTCAAGATTTTCGACAAACACTGCGCCCTGGCTGGCCAGCTCATCCACAACATAACGGTTGTGGACAATCTCCCGCCGCACATACACCGGAGGTCCCAGCTTTTCCAGAACCATGCGAACAACATCGATGGCACGGATGACACCCGCACAAAAGCCCCGGGGCCGGAGGAGCAGCAACGTTCCCGGCTCAGTGCAAACAGAGTTCTCAACGTGAGGAACCACGTTCATTGTTTTATCATCATCCTTTCCTGATACAGGCCCAGTAAAGATAATCCTCTCATGGTCCTTCCGTACCGTCAAGATAAGCGGAGGCTTAGCCATCGCCCCCGGAGAGGGAAGGGCGCCGCGTCGCGCAGCTATGGCGCTCGACTTATTATTGATGTAGCTATCCTCCCAAACGATGCATCATATTTACTTGAGGGTTGTACCGCGTGTTGGAATTACCCTCTATACGTTTTGTAAGGGTTTTTGTTAAAATACTAAGTTGATGGATCGCTCCCACAACGGAGGCCTGCCTCAAGTTGCTCCCTAGCTATTTCGAATAAACTCCTTAGCTTATGAAATTTTTGAAAATACAGATTATTGCGACGGCACTTTCTGTTTTCGCCCTGGGCGCTCCAATCTGGGCTTCGGGCCCTGCCCAGCCCAGCCCTTGCCCTGCGCGGCCCACGGTCGCCAGTGACCTGGATGCAGGAAAGTACGGCGAGGTGGTCTCCGTCCTCCAGCAGAAGGTTGCGAGGAACCCCGGGGATGCCCAGGCCACCCTGTGGCTGGCGCGTTCCTTCCTGGACCTGGGCGATTACGGGAAGGCGGTCACTTTTGCCGAGCGGGCGGCTCATTTGTCACCCGACTGTTCGGAATCACACTTCTGGCTGGCGCGCGCCTACGGCATGAGGGCGGATGCAACCCGCAGCTTCTTGCTGGCCCGAAAGGCGAGGCTGGAATATCAAACGGCCGTCCAACTGGATCCGGACAATCTGGCCGCCCGCCGCGATTTGATGGAGTTTTATCTTCAGGCTCCCTGGATTCTGGGTGGCAGCAGGGACAAGGCCTGGGAACAGGTGCAAGCCATTGCGTCGCGTGACAGCACCGAAGGCGATCTGGCCCGTGCCATCTATTGGCGCGATTTGAACAAGCCGGAGCTTGCTGCAAAGGAGTACCGCAAAGTCCTGGAAGCCAGACCGCGGCAGGCCGAAGCCTACTTTCAGATTGCGGACTTCTATGAAGCTGACCAGCGGCCGGCGGAAGTGGAGGCTGCTGTCCGGGCGGTGTCCTTGATTGTGCCGAATGATCCGCGCCTGAATTATTACAGCGCAGTCGCCAGCATCATGAAGCACCAGGATCTCCCAAAGGCTGAGCAGGACCTAAAGGCTTACCTGGCCGGCACTCCGCGGCGCGACGATTTTCCGCCGCATGCGGCGGCTTATGACTGGCTGGGACAGATTTATGAAATCCAGGGGAAGGCGGCGCAGGCGATCAGTCAATACCGTTCCGCTCTCAAGCTGAGCCCGGACAATCAAGCGGCCCGGGACGCTCTGAAGCGCCTGGACGCCAATTAGCGGCCAGAGAGACCGCCTCAGGGGACGGCGGGGTGCAAAAGCAGGTGGCCGGTTCGGGTCGAAGGCGTTAGAATCTTAAAGGGGACGGTTCAGGATGAGTTCCCCGTTTCGAAGCGAGTAAATTCGAAAGCAGTTATATCTTTCGGGTACAATAGCCGCTACGGGCGGGAGCGAGGCGACGCGTCGTTGCACCCAGTGGTGATCGATAGAAGGGAGTTTGTATGGGTTCTGTTTTAAAGACGTTATTGCTGAATCCTCCGAGTTTCGAGAAATTTGACGGTGGCGCCAGTTCCAGGTGGCCGGCCACCCGGGAGATTGAGTCCTACTGGTATCCCGTGTGGTTGACCTACCCGGCGGGGATGTTGCCCGGCAGCCGTCTGCTGGATGCTCCCCCGCACAAGGTCACTCCCCAGCAGACCGTGGAAATAGCCAAGGACTACGAATTCCTGGTCCTTTTCACCTCCGCCGTGGGCTTTGAGATTGACCTGAAGCTGGTGCGCAAGATGAAGGAAGCCAATCCCGGATTGAAAGTTTGTTTTGTCGGCCCGCCGGTGCAGATCCAGCCTGACCAGAGTTTGATGGCCAGCGAGGACATCGATTTCATCGTGCGCGGCGAATTTGACTATGCAGTGGTTGAATTCGCGCAAGGCAAACCCCTCAGTGAGATTCTGGGCGCCAGCTATCGAAAGGACGGCAAAATTGTCCACAACCCTCCGCGCGAGCAGCTGCAGACGGAAGATCTGGACCGCCTGCCGTTTGCCACGGAGGTTTACAAGCGTAACCTGACGATTGAGAATTACAACGTTCCGTTTTTGCTCCATCCCTTCGTTTCGCTTTATACCTCCCGCGGATGTCCCGCGCTTTGCACCTTCTGCCTGTGGCCGCAGACCCTTTCCGGCCACGCCTGGCGCACCCGTTCCGTGGATAATGTGGTCAGTGAAATCCGGCAGGCGCAGAAGCTGTTTCCGCAGGCCAAGGAATTCTTTTTCGACGATGACACTTTCAACATCCGCAAGGACCGCGTGATTGAGCTTTCAAAGAAGTTCAAGCCGTTGGGGTTCCGCTGGTCCTGCACGGCGCGCGACCACACGGACTACGAAACGCTGAAGGCCATGGCGGACGGCGGCGCCCGCCTGTTTATTGTGGGCTTCGAGTCAGGCGACGACCAGATTCTGAAGAACATCAAGAAGGGCGCCACGACTGAAATGGCCCGCAGGTTCGCGAAGAACTGCAAAAAGGTCGGGATCGCCATCCACGGCGACTTCATCATCGGCTTGCCGGGCGAGACGCCGGAAACCATCCAGCGCACCATCGATTTCGCCAAGGAACTGGATACGGAAACCATCCAGGTGTCCATCGCCCATGGTTATCCGGGCACCGAGATGTACAACCAGTTGCTCGAGGCGGGACAACTGGTGAATCTTCCCATGTCGGATACCAGTGGCCACCAACTGCCTCACATCGAGTATCCGGACCTTTCAACCTCCCAGATGATGGACGCGGTTAACCGCTTTTACGATGAATACTACTTCCGCCCGCGCGTGGTGTGGCGCATCCTGCGGAAGTCCCTGTGGGAAAAGGACGAGCGCAAGCGGCTTTACACGGAGGCGGTGGAGTTTCTCCGGCTGCGGAGCGAACGGCTCAGGTTTGCCCGTAAAGGCCCGCAAAAGACGGTCAGAATCAGCGTTCCGGCCATTGACGTGGCTTCCGGGCCGCCATCCAATCCCTGAGCTTTTGGGCTATGGAAGTACATGTCTGAATCCAATAGCCAGCGTGGCAAGACTTTTGTGTTGCTGGCGCTGATGGTCACCTTCGGATCGTCCGGTGACGTTTTGCTCAGTCAGGGCATGAAGCAGGCCGGCGAACTCCATAGCTGGGCCCCCGGGGCCGCCATCGCCTATTTTGCAAGGGCCTTTGGCAACGGAACCCTCTGGCTGGCCATCGGACTACTGATGCTCTTCCTGGTAAGCTACATGCTCGTGCTATCCTGGGCGGACTTCAGTTACGTTTCACCCGCCTCGGCTATTGGTTATGTTCTGGTGGCCCTGATGGGATACTTCTTCCTGGGGGAGCACGTCCCCACCACCCGCTGGATGGGCGTTAGCCTGATCTGCGTGGGGGTTTTCGTGGTGGGCGGGACGCATCCCAGCACAAAGCAAAGCCCATGACGGCCCGGACGGCTCTTTTTATTTCGATTGTTGTGGTGGCGGGACAGCTTGGCGATCTTTCCCTGTCCCGCGCCATGAAGACGGTTGGAGAAATCAAACGCTTTACCCCGATGAGTGTTTTGCGATTCCTCGGCCGGGGCGTTCGAGTGAAGTGGCTGTGGATCGGGATCGGCCTGATGGCCGTGGCGTTCTTTTCACTGCTGGCGCTTCTTTCCTGGGAGAACGTGAGCCTGGTGGTTCCTGCCACGGCTGCGAGTTACGCGGTGGGAGCCCTGGGAGCCCAATTCCTGCTGGGTGAGCATGTGAACCGGGAGAGATGGATCGGCGTCATCATCGTTTGTATCGGAGTGGCTCTGGTCTGCATCTGACCCAAAGAGGACGAAGGCTATGCATTCACACCTGCACCTGATCGAGTGGTTTGTTTCAGTCGGCGCCATCATCTCGCTGCTTTATTATCTGGCCGTGCTGTTCAGCGCCTGGCGCTATTTTCGCCGGCGTCCCGAACCTGATCCTGGTTTCACTCCCCCGGTCAGCATCCTGAAACCCGTCAGAGGCCTCGACCGCGAAGCGTACGAGAACTTTGCCAGTTTCTGCAATCTCGATTACCCCGAGTATGAAATACTGTTCGGCGTCACGGACGCTGACGATCCCGTCATTCCTGTCATCCGGAAGCTGATGGAGGATTATCCCGGGCGCAGCATCCGGCTGCTCATCGGTTCGCCGTGCGAGGGCTGGAACAGCAAGGTGCGCAAACTGTGCCGGCTGTCGCGCGAGGCGCGCCACCCCATCCTGGTGATCAGCGACAGCGATATTCGCGTTCAGCCCGATTACCTGCGCGCTGTTGTCAGCCCCTTCCGGAATCCGAAGGTCGGCGCCGTTACCTGCATGTACCACATGCAGCCGGAAGCCAGGCTGGGTTCTGAAATAGAGGCCGTCGGCCTGACCTCCGACTTCCTGGCCGGGGTCATCGTGGCGCGGCAACTGGAAGGCGTAAAATTCGCCCTGGGGGCAACCATTGCTGTAACCGTTGAACGGCTGAAGGATATTGGCGGGTTCGAGGCTATTGCGGACTGTTTCTCTGACGATTTTGAACTGGGCCGGCGGATTGTGGGCAAGGGGTACGACGTCGAATTGATTCCTTACACCGTGGCAACGCTTTCTCCGTCGCAGGGAGCGCTGGAGGCCGTCAAGCACCAGCTTCGCTGGGCTGTGGGTGTAAGGCATTCGCGCCCGTGGGGCCAGTTGGGCCGCTTGCTGACTCAGGCGCTCCCCTGGGTCGTAGCCGCGACTTTGGTGCAGAACACCTGGGAGGGAACGACAGGTTTCCTGGGAGCCTATCTGGTGCTTCGGCTGGCCGTGGCTTGGACAGTGGGCGTGTGGGGCCTGAAGGACCCGCTGCTCAGAAAAAGGCTGTGGCTGGTGCCTGCCTGGGATGCTCTGGCCTTCTTGATCCTCGCCGTCAGTTTTTCCAAGCGGCGGATCGAGTGGCGGGGTTCGAAATTCTACGTCCGCAAAGGCCGTCTGATCCCTGCACCCACCAAAGATTGATCACCGCCCTTCCGGTCTTGTGGAGAGATCAACCCTTATATTCTGGCCGATTCCTGCTGCTGCCTTTATGATATGGGGCGCGCGGCTTCTTTGTGTGCCTGATGCTTGAACACATCTTATTCATCGTCGCCGGAACGGGACTCCTGGCTGCCAGCGTTTATCTTGCTCTGGTGGTGGTTGCCTCTGTGCGCTTCCGGGTGACCACCCGGCAGAATCCCGACTTAAGGGAAGGGAAGGCGGCCCTGCCGCCGGTGACGGTCCTGAAGCCCTTGCACGGCATGGAGCCCCTGCTGGAAGAGTGCCTGGAAAGCTTTTTCCGCCAGGACTACGCGGCTTACGAACTGATCTTCGGCGCGCGGACCGGGTCCGATCCGGCGCTGGCCGTGG
>JBAUWE010000179.1:0-1686 GCA_049583595.1 Terriglobia bacterium | reverse complement strand
GCCCTGAGCGGCACGGCATTTCGCCTGAATTGTCTCTCCCGGGTTTTCGCCTCTTTGCTAACCCGCCTGGAATGAATGAAAGTCAGTCTGAATTGGGGCCAGGTAGGCGAAAATGTTTCAAAATTGAACACATTTTCCGCCTTTCCCTCAACTGGGCAACCTCTCCGTGGGTTTAAGGTCTCATATGATATGTGATCCAAAATCAGCGGTAGGAGGAAAGTTCATCTTATGCTTAGCAAAATACATACAACGATCATATCGGTGCTGAGTGTTGTCTTTTTATTTGGAGGAATGGCGTTTGGCAAGACGAAAAAGATCGACGTGCTATATCCTGCAATGGTTGGCAAGAACCTGAAACTGAAACCCGGCGATTACAAGATCGATGTTGTGAACAACAAGAAGTCACCTGCGGTGAAGTTTTATAGCAAGGATGGAAAGCTGGTAGGCCAGGCGCCTGTCAAGCTGGTCAACGAAGCCAGAAAGAACGATCAGACACAGGTAGACTACAACACGGTGGCCTCGAACGATCACGCCATCACTGAGATCAGCCCCAGTGGCTGGAAAGAAGATCTGTATTTTTCGCATTCAAAGGCAGCCAAGTCGGGTTCGACGAAATAGTGCGGATGGCGGTCCCGGAAGTTCCGTGGCGGGATTCCGGGACCGCGTCCCGAAAATGACGCACGTGGCGGCCGGTCAGGCAGTCCCGATCGGGATTTTGATTTAGCGATTCTCGATGATGCCAACGAGCAGTTCGTGAGCGGCATAAGCCTGCCGGTCATAACCGGGATGCCGGACTTCCCCGGCGCCAACTTCTCTCCAGATGTTGCGGCGCGGCTGGCGCTTCAAGTAGCCGCGATGGGAAAAGCTGATGCGGCCCTCCTCCATCATTCTGTCGAGGGGCGGATTGTAGCCTAGCGGGATGGTCACCACCAGCCTTCCCCCCGGCGCCAGCAGGCTGCGGAGGTTTTCAAACGCCCGCAGCACTTTTGACTCGTCTTTCGGCTCCTCGTCCCATCCCACGTGCTCAAGGGTTGAGATGCTGAGGATGAGATCGTATTTCCTGCCGGGCTTGAAATCGCAAACGTCTGCGTTGATCACGCCCTCACGCTTCTCGTACTTGTCAACGACCTGGTGCGAAACCGGTCCGTAATTGGACATTACATCGCCGATTTCCAGCACCTTTTCTGATGGGATGCCAACAAGGAAACCGCGGGCAATGGGAATCTCCACTGCCCTTTCGTTTCTCCACGTGGCGTTATAGCGATGCCGGAAGTAGCGGTAGGGCTTTCCGCGAAAAGTGAATGAGGACGCTCTGCTCGACAGCCGCACAAGCCAGTAGCAGATCAGCTTGTTGCGCTGCTTCAGCCGCCACAGGTAATTTCGCAGGCCATTCATCAAGGAAGTATTCCGCTCAGCAAGATCGCTCCGGCCACTCCGGCTCAGGCCTTTGCCGCACATCAACCGGCGGTGGTGGACTCAGAAAAAGCACAGAAAGCAGGACTACGAGCGCAGCCGGTTGATGCCGTCAAAGGCGGCGTTCTTATAGCATTCTGCCAGCGTCGGGTAGTTAAAGACGGTGTTCACAAAGTAATCGACTTTTCCTCCGAAGGCCAGAACCGCCTGCCCGATGTGCACCAGGTCGCTGGCGCCGTCTCCAATGATGTGCACGCCCAATAAATCGCGGGT
>JBAUWE010000178.1:0-12331 GCA_049583595.1 Terriglobia bacterium | reverse complement strand
TGTGCAGACGGATGGGCCCGCGCACCTGCACCCCCGGCATTCGCGGCGCCGCCAGGGCGAAATAGGCCGTCGCGGCATAAAGCCCGGCAGTGGTTGCTCCCAGCGCCATGTGGACGTTGCGCCCGGTTGAGCTGCCCGGCGTTCCGTGCTCACCATTGGCCCCGCCGGATGCAATGAGCGCCGCCACCATCACCGCAACTGTGGCCATGCCCAGCTTCTGATGGATTTGCAGCATTCGCGTACGCCTGTTCAGCCGCGCCTGCTCCTTTGCGTTGCCCTGCACCTCGCTCGAGGGGAAACCCAGGCTTGAAAGCGACGGCTCCGTTCCGCCGCTCTGTGCCGTGCTGTTGCTGGAAGAGCCTTCCAGTTGCAGGTTGAGGGTCTTCGTTGCCCCGGCAGCGAGCGTCAGGCGCGACTTGCTGGAGGGAATTCCTTCCGCCAGAGCGGTGACCTCATAACTGCCAGGCCCAAGTCTGGACACGCTGTAGTGGCCGGAGGCATCGGTCTGCGTCTCCACCGTCTGGCCGGTAAAAACGTTGCTGACGGTAATTTTGGTGTTGGCAACGGGCGATCCTGATGAATCAGTGACCGCGCCGGAAAGCGTGGCGCCGGAACTCTGAGCGCATATCGGAATTGAGAATAAAAGGGAAAGGATCAGGACTCCCGGAATCAACTTCAACCACTTTGAATTCATTGGAACTCCACTTGTTGATGTAACAGGCTTGTTGAAGCTGCCGGTCAGGAAAAGCAACGAAACCGCCGCGTGCTAACATCCACCGCCGGCCGGCAATCACATCACTCGGAACGCCGGCTGTCCAATGGGTGCCCTCCTATGATGCGCCACCTGCGGCATGGGTTGGCAGCAAGGCACGCTTTTCGCTTACACTCTCCCATTCACAACTATTCCGGAACATTCACACATCTTCCGGTGTCAATAACAGGTGTAGGGATTCGAACGTTCGTGCCTGTAGTCTTCGCCGCGGTGTGGGGAAACAGCATCTCAGCTGTAGCAAGGCATCTCAGTCTGCCAGGAGGGGACATGCGCAAGCTGATCGCTGCAAGCCTGTTTGCAAGTCTTTGTCTCGTCGTTTCAGCACCCGCCCAGACCCGCAAGCCGGGCCCGCCCGAGCCGGCGGCCAACTCATCCGCAGCCGCTTTACCGCTGCGCCGGGTCATCCTTTACAAAAACGGTATTGGCTATTTTGAACATTCCACTCAGGTGAAGGGTTCCCGGGAACTCCACATTGATTTCACCACCGGCCAGTTGAATGACGCCCTGGCCTCGCTGACCGCCACGGACCTGGGCGGCGGGCACATCACCAGCATCCGGTTCAACTCCATTGCGCCGCTCAGCGAGCGGCTGCGGGCGCTGCACCTCCCGATCAACCAGCAGACCACTCGCCAGCAGTTTCTGAATGCGCTGCGCGGCACACCAGTCGAAATCCAGAGCGGCACAACGCGGGTCACGGGCAAGCTGCTGAGCGTGGAAACCTACCGAAAACCCGTCAGCGCTCTCGGCGACACAGACAGGCTGCTGCTGGTTTCCGTCATCACTGACGCCGGCGACCTGCGCAGCTTTGAACTGGGGCCGGGCGTTTCCGTGCGCATGGCCGATGGCGAGCTGCGCGGAGACGTGGCGCAGTATCTCAAGCTCATCGGCTCCGAGCGTGCCGAGGACGTGCGCCGCATGACCATCACCGACAACGGCACCGGCGACCGCACGGTCCGCGTCAGCTACATCAGCGAAGTGCCTGTGTGGAAAAGCACCTACCGCATTCTGCTGTCGTCGGGTGCAAACGAGAAACCGCTCATCCAGGGCTGGGCCGTGGTGGACAACACGCTGGGCGAAGACTGGAAAAACGTCCAGCTTGCGCTCGTCTCCGGGGCGCCGCAGTCGTTTGTGCAGAACCTCTCCACTCCTTATTACGTTCGCCGGCCGGTGGTGCCGCTGCCACACTCGGCGTTGCTCACTCCTCAAACGCACGAAGTCGCGCTGATGGAGATGAAAAAAGCAACCGGGCCAGGCTACGGCGCTGGTGTGGGTGGAGGAGTTGTCGGGGGCATCATCGGCGGAGTCACAGCCGGGCCGCCTGCCGCTGCTCCGAACGTGAGGACCAGGGTGGAAGTCACGGGCGGAGGTGGTGGCGGCTCCCGGGCCCCGTTGGAGTCCATGGCAGATATCCTTTCACGTGTCGAACCGCAGGCCACGGGCCGCCAACTGAGCGAACTTTTCGAGTACGACATCAAGAACAAGGTGACGATTGGCAGGAACCAGTCGGCGCTGGTGCCGATTCTGCAGGCAAAGCTGGACGTCGAAAAGGTGACGTTGTGGAACGCCGGCGAATCTGTGCCGTTGCGCGCGCTTTGGCTGACCAATTCCAGCGGGCTCGCCCTCGATGCCGGCACGTTTAACGTGGTGGACGATGGCACATTTGCGGGCGAGGGATTGTTTGACACCATCAGCGCGGGCCAGAAGCGGCTGGTTTCCTACGCCGCCGATCCCGCCGTCCAGGTTTCGACCAAAGAAAGCTCGCCGCCTCAACAGGTAACCCGCATCCGCATCGCCAAAGGACTGATGATCACCATGCGCGAGCTGCGCCGGACGGAAACCTACCGCGTCAGCGACAGCGACACCAAACCGCGCACAGTCATCATCGAACATCCGGTGCGCCAGGGTTGGGAGCTTGCAAAGAACTTGAAACCCGACGAGACCACGTCGTCCTACTACCGATTCAAGGTCAGTGTGAAACCAAAGGAGAGCAGCAAACTCGAAGTGGAAGAAACGCACCCCCAGGTCAGCCAGATCGTTCTCTCCAACCTCACGGAGAATCAGGTTGAACTGCTGGCACGGCAGCAGCGCCTGACGCCTGAAATGGAAGCGGCGTTCCGCAAAATCCTGGACCAGAAAAATGCCGTGGCCGCGCTCGACAACAAGATCCAATCGCGCCAGCAGGACGTTGCAAATATCTCCAAGGACCAGGACCGCATCCGTGAAAATATGAAGGCACTGAAGGGCGGCACGGAGGAGAAGCAACTTCTCAGCCGCTATGTGCGCGAACTGAACACGCAGGAAGACCGTCTGTCGAGCTTGCGCAGCCAGCTTGCCGCGCTCAAAACGCAGCGCCAGCAGGCCGCCGATGCGCTCGACAAGACCATTGAGGGCGTCACGCTGGACGTGACGTTTTAACGGGTTGGTGATAAGAGGCTTTTGTTCGTGTCATCCTGATCGCAGCGAAGAATCTCTGCATTTATTTTCGGCGGCCGGCGCATCCATCGCGGTGCTGGCGGCGTGCGCGCAACGGGCCGGCGACTTTTACATCGCACCGTTTTCGGCTAAAACTATAGGGCTATGGCTCGAACTCCAAAACGCTGCCCCTGGCCCGGCGACGACCCGCTTTACATTGCCTATCACGACAAGGAATGGGGCGTGCCCTCGCACGACGATCGTCACCTTTTTGAAATGATTGTCCTGGAAGGCGCGCAGGCCGGATTGAGCTGGATCACCATTCTGCGCAAGCGCGAAAATTACCGGCGCGCATTCGCCGGCTGGAACGTGGAGAGAATCGCGCGCTTCGGCGAAAAGGATTTTGCCCGGCTCATGGCGGACGCAGGCATCGTGCGCAACCGGCTGAAAATCCGCGCTGCCGTCGGGAACGCAAAAGCCTTTCTCAGGGTGCGCGGCGAGTTCGGAAGCTTTGACCGCTACATCTGGCAGTTTGTGGGCGGCTCGCCCATCCGCAGGCGCCGCCGCTCATTGCGTGACGTTCCGGCCCACACCGCCGAATCAGACGCCATGAGCCGCGACCTGAAGAAGCGCGGGTTCAACTTTGTCGGGACAACAATCTGCTATTCGTTCATGCAGGCCGTGGGGATGGTGAATGATCATCTGGTGTCCTGCTTTCGCGCATAAGGGCGTCACTTGTTTAAGACAGGATGGGTGGCGCATCTATCGCGGTGTTTGCGATGTGTGCGAAGAATCGCGCGCCGCCGTCATTTGCCAAAGGCCAGACCCAGGTAGTAGGGCCACAGCACAACCGCAAAGACGCCATTCCAGAACGGCAGGTGCAGAAAGCCGATGGTAAAAAGCCAGGCGGCGATCCAGACCATTCCCGCAAAGCCCTGCTGGTGAATTTGGATTTTTTCCATGGTCACAAGTTTACACCCGCCGCCGACCGGGGCAAGCGTCTGACGGCGCAGTGCAGAAATCAAGCGGACCTGTGGCGCCGGGTCTTTTCAAACCTCATCCTTCATCCTGCTGCTTTTTCCTTCTACATGCCACCGACTACCTACCACCTACTGATTCCTTCTTTACGTTCCCGACACAATCCCCGGAAACCAATCGACGGCGTTGTCGTGGAAGATCTTGTGCAGCACGGGTTCGGGCAGTTTCAGTCCCTGGTACTTCTTTCCGCGATAGTCCACCCATTCATCGGTGGCAAAGTATTTCCAGTCGCGCAGGTATCGTTCCTGCCATTCCTGGATTGCAGCCTTGGGGTCGCCGCCGGCAAACAGTTCATTGTCGGTGCCATAAACCACCCGGTCCTGGTATTTGATGAGGAAAGCCCTCACCTTCTCGCGCGGCTGCATCATCAGGTATTGCACGCGCGCGGCGGTGTCGACGGCAAAGTTCGGATAGCGGTCAAATCGCCGGGCGATCTGGTCCACGTCGGTTTCCATGCTGCCCAGGTGCGCGCCCACCACGCGCAGCTTGGGATTCTCCGCCAGCAGGTGGTCGCGCGCCGCCAGGATGGTGTCCTTGGAGGGCCACTCCGGATGCCGGTAGGCGTATTCCTCCGGGTGCTGCTTGTAGTAGTTGTAGTCCGGGCTGTCAGGATCGGGCGCCTTCCAGCAGGAATCGGGTTCGGCAATGTGGGCCACCACGGTAATGTGGTGCGCGGCGATGTCCTGATAGACGGGCTCAAACGCCGGATCGTCGGGCATCACGTACTTCCCTGCCCTGTTTTTCATCTCCATGCCCATCACTTTATAAATCTTCACGGCCACAGCGCCGTTGGCAAAATCGTGGTTCAACTGGCTGATGGCTTCCTTCTTGAAGCCCTGCTTCTCAAATCCGTAGGGATTGAAGGTGGTGCAGAAGGCGGCGCGCCCATCCGTCAACTTCCGAACTTTCAGCACGTCGCTGCGCTGCGGCTCCAGGGCTTTGAAGTAAGGATCGCGGTCGTCAATCAGCGTGATATTCAGGAGGCGCAGGTCCAGGCGCTTCACCATGGCGGCAAACTGCGGATCGTCTTTGTAAACGTGCACGTGCGTATCAATGGGCTCGACGGCGGCAAATCCTGCCAGATCGCCGGCCGGCGCCTCGGCGGTTTCCGCTCCCTGCTGCGGACCCCTGCTTTGGCAGGCGGCATTCAGCAGCACAACAGCCAGCGCCGCCGCCAACAGCGCAGGCAACACCAACTTCAGTTTCCTGGATTTCATCGCGTCTCTCCTCATGGCCATCAGCCGCAAGCCGCAGCACCGTCATCAGGCGGCGGCATTTTTCTCGCGGCCGGCGTTTTCAAGTCTTGGAATGCCACCCAGCATATCGCCCCGCCCTTGGAAAAACAAATGGGGGCGGCGCCTCACAATCGGCCCATCACTCACTATTTCGAGCGCGGCTGGTTCCAAATCAGCTCGACCGTAAGCCCGCCGTGCGGGTCCGTGTCGAGATAAGCAAAGCGGCCCTTACTACCATGGACATCCCATCCGCCGCTCATGGTGACGTTTACGCCCCTGGCCTTGAAGTGCGCGATGGCTGCGTCCATATCCTTCACGCTAAATCCCAGGTGATGGAGGCCGTCGCCGTGCTCTTTCCGATATTCGAGGTAATCGTTCGGACCCACGGTGGACTGGATCCACTCGAGGGGAAGATCTCCTGCCCGGTTCCATCCGAGGTCCATTTCAAACTTCCCCGGCTTGCCGCCGTACATCCGGTCCAGGCTGACGTTGTGCACGATCTGAAGGGGGCCGAACCCGACGTGCTGCCAGAACGCGCTGACCTTGCGCACGTCAGGAACCACGAAACCAAAATGATTGATCTGGTTGAAAGGGTATTCGTTGGCGCGGGCAGTTTCGCCGCCGCGCTGCGAGTCGGGATTGTAGGTCAGTTCGAGAGTGAGGCCTCCGCCCCCGGGCGCCGTTTTCAGGTAGGCGAATCTTCCGACTCCCTTCTGCCCCTTCCAGGTTCCGGACTGCACCACGCTCACGCCCCGGCTCTTGAAATATCGAATCTGCTGGTCCATAACGGCAGGGCTCGGCATCTGGTAGGCGAGGTGGTGCACGCCATCACCGTGCGCGGAAAGGAAATCGTTATAGACGCTATGGCCCTCGACCGGCTGGATCCACTCGATCTGAACGCCGCCAATGTCACCAAAGGCCATTTTCATTTTCAGCGGCGTCTTTTTGCCGCGATA
Source organism: Terriglobia bacterium (assembly GCA_049583595.1). Taxonomy (GTDB): domain Bacteria; phylum Acidobacteriota; class Terriglobia; order UBA7540; family UBA7540; genus SCRD01. The sequence goes on along the minus strand of JBAUWE010000178.1, from coordinate 5,918 downwards.
AGTTACGTCAGGGAAGTCCATCACACCGGCACGACGAATGTTCCTGAGTCCCAGCATTTGCCAGTAATTCACCACCGAATCCAGGTCCTTCACCACCCAGCCCACCTGCACGACGTGGGCGTAAAGGGAATGATCCATGGTTGGCTTGGCCGTCTGGCCGGAGCTGGTTGAACCCAACATGACGAAACCAGTCACGACGCAGGAAGCTGCGACGATAAGAATTCTAATGACGCTCTTGTTGGCCATTTTGATCCCCCTTGGGAGCTGACTGCCCATTCTCTCCCATCTGCATATCGAATCAATCCGATCCCTGGCAGTTCAGTAAAACCGTTTGAATCCGCAATCTCAAGCGGTCTGAAAAAAGCTACCTTTGAACTCCGTGCTCATCACGACCCTTCAATAATCATCAGGTCCCACGGCTTGAGCGTTACGGGGTGGCCGGTTGCCAGGCCGCCATCCGTCAGCAGGTCTTTTCCGGAAGAGCCTGAATAAACAAATGAAACCGGCTCACTCGAATAGTTAAAGTAAAAACCAAGCGACTTGCCGAAACGGTTGGTCCCATGCCGGACGTGGATTGCGGACGGAAGCTCCTGCTCAGCGCCTGTCGCTCCGATTTGCCGCAGGCTGCCGAGCAGGACTTCCCGCTGCAGGCCGTCGGAAAGGTACGTCCCTTCGTAAAGCAGAGTGCCCGCCCCATACCGGTTTCGAGTGATGGCCGGCCAGCGTCCGAAGAAAGGATGGTCATAGTACGCTACCGCCTTCGCGTGCTCCAGCATCAGGAACTCGGCCCAGTGCATCACCTTGTTATTCTCGCCGGCGTGGAACGGGTCGCCTTTCAACGCCATGGGATGATCCAGGTTGGAGAACTCCTGATAGCTGAATCCGGCCGCCTCACGCAAAGGACCCGGCGCCCGAACCCAGCGCACGGCGCAATTCTCATTGGCAAAGCCGCTCTTGAAGGTCATCACGGCATGGCCGCCCTTCTTGACATAGTCAGAGATCTTCTGCAGCAGTGCGTCGTCTGCAATATACAGAGCGGGGACGATGAGAAGCTTGTACTGCGAAAAATCCGCAGTCTCGGGGAAAGCGAAGTCTGTCCCGACATTCAGCCTGTAGAGTGCCTGGTGAAACTGGCGGACCAGCGAAACATAGTCCGCTTTTGGACCTCCCTGAGACCACTGGGGACCGCCCCAGGTGAAGGGCATATCGTTGATCGCGTTCAATGAGTCCCTGCTCCACAAAATCGCCACGGAGTTCTTGATTTTCAAACCCACCAGCCGGGGTCCGATTTTTTGCAGCTCATGGGCGGTCTGCGACACTTCTTTATAAGCACGATTCGGCTCGAAATCGTGAGAAAGCACGCCCTTCCAGTAGGTCTCCTGATTCGCCGGGATCGATGCCCAGTGCCAGTATTCCACCATGTCGGCGCCGTTCGAGATGTGGGTGTAAACGTCCTGCCGCATCTGCCCGTCATAGGGCGGAAACTGAAACGCCGAGTTCCATCCGATGGTTTGAGCGTTGGTCTCTGTCACCAGGAAATTGCCATGCTGGAGCGAGCGGGTGAAATCTTCAGCCAGCGACTGCTGCGATCCGTCGAAGCGGTCCTGTGTCGCGTGATAAACATTGACCGCCGGGATATCGAGAGAGGAGGCAACCGCTTCTTCATTCACATCGTGGTGCATCGCGCCGGCAAAATCGGTGGTCACAAACTGGTTCGGTCCGCGAAACTCTCTGACGATCGCGGCCTGCCAGGCAAGGTAATCGGTTACGCGCATCTGCTGCCATCGTGACCATTCCAGCTTGTAGCCGGTGCTCTGCGCGCTGTCGCGGGTGGGCATGTTTTCCCAGCCATTCACGTCTTCTCCCCAGTAATTCATAAACCAGGCCCTGTTGAGGTTTTCAGTGGTCCCAAACTTTTGCTTGAGGTGGTTCACAAAGCCAATAAAGACGTCGCGGTTTGATGCTCCATAGGAGGCGGTCTCGTTGTCGATCTGCCAGCCGATGACGTTTGGATTGTCGCGGTAATGGGCCACCAGGTTTTTGATCACTCTCCGGGCGTAGAAACGGAAGGTGGCATTCTCGATGTCCATATTCTGCCGCATTCCATAAAACGTCTTTGCGCCACCCAGCGGGCGCACCAGCACCTCCGGATGCTGATGGTAGAGCCAGGTGGGAATGGAATAGGTGGGCGTGCCCATCATGACCTTGATTCCAGCTTTGCCCATGGCCTCCACAACCCGGTCCATCCACTCGTATTCGAAGCGGCCTTCTTCCGGCTCCCACAGGCTCCACGTGGATTCGCCCATGCGAACCACGCTCAAGCCGGCTTCCGTCATGAGCTTCACATCCTGGTCAAGCCGGTCATGATCCAAGGGTTCGTATTCGTGGTAATAAGCGGCGCCGTACAGGACCGTAGGAAAGGCAAAGGGAACACCGGAAGCCGCAGAAGCAACCGGCGTAGCGGGCGGTTCCGTCCGCATCGGGGTCTCCGCCGCAGAACTCCCTCCCACCGTACTGTTCTTTTGCGCCTGTGCCGGCAACCCCAACCCTGCTCCGATGCTCGCTGCCGCCCCTGCCGACTGCAGGAAATGCCGTCGCGTGAATCTTCTTCTCATCCCTGTCTCCTCGTCTGAGTTCCTCATGAGGGCTCTGGAAAGTTCCTGTGAGATTCATCTGTTCCGGCCCAGTTTACAAGCATCCCATGCAGGTTCCAACCCGATTGGTGTGAAAAGTTTTTGGCACCGGATTCCGCCGGCTACCCGGGCCACCAACAGGCATCATCAGACTCTACTGATGATGGAACGGTCCGGCCGTTTTCTGAAGGGCGAATGACAGGGGGCCGGGCGCAACATAGCGATTCCACCTGCGAAGAATCTCGCCGTTCTCGCCAATCAGGAAGGTTGTCGGCAGATTGACCACGGAATATTGCCGCGCAGCGCGCCCTTCGAAGTCGCCAAGCACAGGGACGCCTGCCAACTGCCAGTCAAAGGTTGCATTGAGCAGTTGGCGACGGCTTCCCATCCCGGACGAACGCGCATCGGTAGCGCCCACGATGGCAACCGCGATTCCCCCGGCACGGTACTGCCGGTCCATACTTTTCAGAACCACGATCTGCGAATCCGACGGGCTGGGCCGGAGCGCCGAATGCAAAAGAGAGTTCGCACTCACAAAGGAGAGCACAACGGCTCGATGGTTACTCAGAAGGCCTTGAAGATTGAGACGCCCGCCTCGTGCATCCTGCAAATTGAAATGAGGGGCCTGCTCTCCGCTTCCCATCATGGAAGATCCGGGCGTTGCAGACTGATCCGCACCGATGTCCACCGGCCCCGTCAGCGGAAGGGAATGGCCAAAAAAGTCCTGCTTGCCCATATCGGCCATCCTCAAGCCTTGCCCTTGCGCGGGCGAACCTGGCAGCAAGGTGAACTGAAGGACCGGGCGAGCTGCGGAGTGAAACGTCGGCTCTGCCAGCAGCGGGTCAGCGAATTGCGAATGCAGGTCCTGGCCTGTGGCTTGCTGCCACGCCGCCAATGAGGGAAAATGGGTGCCATTTTTCCGCCACTGAGGCGTTTCCGTTCCTGTATGCCAGAAGATATTGTGGTCCATTTTGAAAACGTCCGCGGCCATGGGCTCGTAGTCCTCCATGCCTGGAACGGATGAGTAAATGATGTTGTTGAAGAAGCCATCGGGTTCGGCCGGGTCAAACTCAGCCTTGGCAAGAAGTGCAGCGGCCGGCTTGGCTGGGTTCCAGTAGGAAGTATTGTTGTAGATGAGGGCGTGGCGAATGGAGCCGCCTTTCCAGCTGGAGAGGAAAAAATCGCCCTGGTGGGAAAGTGAAGCACGGCGGCCATTATTGGAGCAGATGTTGTAGCGGACGATGGTGTTGACGTTGGTGTCTTTCGCCACTGCCCCAAAAACCGCCACACAGTAGCCGTCCGCGTCATGGCCGTAATTGTATTGAATCGTGACATCGTTATTGTAGAAGTCGCTGTCGTAGGCGCCGGCGTCATGCAGGTTGTCCGGCGTGTGGGTGTCATAAGCCTCGTTGTATTGCACAATGCAGTGATCGCAATCCCAGTTCCAGATGGCGCTGGGCGTTCCAACGCGGGTCACCTTGGTAAGGCCGATGCGATAGGCGACGGAGTGCTCAATCACGGCGTTCTTTGTGACGTGGATGACAATGCCGTCTCCGCCGACATCGTGAACCGTCGAGTAGCGGATTGTGATGTTCCGCCCCTTCGGGCCTTCAGGGCTTCTGGATCGCGCCCCATCGATATAAATTCCGGCCCACTGTGTGGTGTTGAATGCCGTGGCGCCGTCCACGAGTACGTCTTCAAACCGTTCCCCCTTTGCCTGCGGGGAGAAAACGATGAGGCCACTGTTCTTTCGGGTGGGGGTTCCGGTCACGTCGTGCACCACAACCTGGCTCAAATAGATATGGCGCATCACGGCGTTCGGCTGATGACCCGTGATCCAGATGCCGTAAGGGTTTCCGCCTGCGGTTTCCACGTGGCTGATTTGCCAGTAGCTCTGGTCTTTCAACTCAATCGCGGCCGGATGTTTGCCCGCGCGGATGAGAGGGAGCCTCCCCGTCCCATAGGCGGAAAGAGTGATGACGGCTCCGGCCGTCCCGGAGCCCTGCGGACGGAGTTCGCCGTCACAGACACTGCCCCGTGCCAGAAGGATGGAATCGCCCGGCCGGAAGACCATCCTGTTGACGCGGGCAAGGCTCTTCCAGGCGCTGCCGGCGGAAGTTCCGCTATTCCGGTCATTGCCTGTTCGGCAGTTGAGGTAATAGCTGGCGCTGAAAGCTCGCACGGGCGCTGCGTAGGCAAGCACGATAAAGATTGAGAGGAACAGGATGAATGCCCGAACCCAACGTCGCGGTTCTGTCATCACGATTCCTCCCTTGTTCCACGAAATCTGAGGCCGGACCACTCAGGGGTTGAATGGCCCAGCGGGTTGCGTGGACCTCCGGTTTTGAGGTCCGCGGTTCTTCTGGTGATGGTCGCTCACGGTGTTGTATTCTAGCGCCATGTCGCGGCTCCGGCGTCCCTTTCTTTCCCGCCGTTATTTCTTCATCCCCGTACGTCTGCCAGATAGTTGCTTGCCCTCGCCCGTGGGGAGAAGGTGGCGGAGGTACGACGTCGGGTGAGGGGGCTTTTGGATTGAACGACTGAATCAATTAAGATTGAGCGATTGCAGGGGGTGGCGCGGTTGGCGCAGACGCTTGCCTTGCAGGGTCGGCGAACTCGCGAAGCGAGAGGCACTTGCTTGTTTGTCATTCCACGCGGGGCCGCTTGAATTCAGCCTCGAAATCGCAGAGACAAGAACCGCCTCTGCGCCAGCCCCGTTCTCGCAGCGTGGCTTTCCCCTCGTGAGTTTCGTATCTTGAATTGGGAATCCCACGCGCCACTGCCACTTTTTCCAGGAGGGCCGGGCTTCAGCCCGGCCACAAACCGGCGCCCAACAAAAAATTCAAAGCCCTCGCCCACGGGGAGAGGGTGGTCGCGCCAGCGACCGGGTGAGGGGTCTTTTGCCTTCCGCTTTTCCCCTACTTCCTATTTCCTGCTGGCTACTTCCTGCTGCACTCTGCCTTCCGCCTTCTGCCCGTCCAACCCCACCCGGCTTCGTTGAACGCAGACTTTAAAAATCAAAATCTGCGCCACCCGCCCATCAGGCGGACCTGGAGCCCACGGTGATAGTGACCCGGCAATAAGCTGAGAGCGGAGGTTTGCCGCCGTCTTTGACCGTCAGCAGGACATGCGTTGTACCGGGTTCCGAGGCTTTAAAGATCGCCCGCTTCGCGTCTGCTTGCGGCTCCAGCCTGCCGCCTGCCGCCGCCGGGTAGACCTGCCACTGGTACGAGAGCTTGTCGCCGTCCGGATCGTGCGATAATGAGCCGTCGAGTTCCACTTGCT
>JBAUWE010000177.1:0-6459 GCA_049583595.1 Terriglobia bacterium | reverse complement strand
CCCTTACACACTTGGCCAGTATTTGTTAATGGATTACATGAAGAAAAAGGTCAAGCATATTCACTAGCTTTGGCGTGCGTTCACCTTCCGCGAGTCGAATGGATAGTACGACATAAAATAGGAAATGGAAAAATGCCGAGCGAAGCCACGAACAAAGCGACACGACGTCAGTGGAGAGAACTCGGTTTTTTCTATAGTCGCGACGACAGCACCAAGGTCTGGGAACTCAGAGGGTCGAAGACCGGCCTGCTTCGGTTTCGGGATGAACTCCTAGCGTATTCTGCTGATCCGAGATACAAAGTGAAGGCGGAGCACGAACACTACGGCCCTTACGCCTACCTCAAGGTTATGACGTGGCCAGAAACCAGCATAGATCAGCGCACAATCCGAGGCCCGCTAGGCGAGCTTGCACGGTTGGCAGGGATCATCGAGACCAAGCTGGCAGATGCAGAGCCTAATTCGGTGATACGCATCCGGGAAGAATTCGCAAAGGACAGTCCATATTCCATTGTTCTGTCGATCCAGGAGGATGGGTTTGATCCTGCTTCGGCCGACCCTCGTCTGCCTCCCATCTGAATGATGCCAGCGATTTAGCAGCAGTCGTCGCAGCATCTCTCCACAGACACTCCGCGAACCTTATCGGGCAGGTGGCAGGTCGCGCAGATTCGAGCTTTGGCGAGTCTGCGGTCCCGCGCAGCGGGACCTTTGTGCTTGCCATGATGGCATCCGATCCACTCTTATGATCGAGGCGTCCTCCGGGAAATAATACCTCCAATTCGACGACGACCAGTCGAGGTGCACGCATTGCGGTTCGAGAGCAAAGCCCGCGGACCTCAAAACCGGAGGTCCTCGCTTGTATCTTGATTTCGTTGTGTTAAAAATCCCTCAGAAGAAGGGCTTGGTTCGGCGGGAAGGCCGATCTTCGCTGAGGCGCGGCCGTGTGCCGAGAGCCTGTCGGGTAGATAGGCCCCCCGCCCTCTTCTCTCAAGCCGAGGAGAATTTGAGGCGCCGTCGAAACGGGCAGCCTGCATTTGCAAGCTCGACTGGAGAGGGCTCAGGGTCGGGGAGCCAGAACCACAGCCTAACGCCAGGAGGTGGTGATGGACAAGCGTGATTTTTCGGGCATCGAAGTGAGCGCCGAGGAACTGATTGTGGCGGTGGAACGTGATGGGCGGACGGTCCCGCTGGAGTGTTTTGCCAACGACGCCCCAGGCCATCAAGCCGTGCTTCGCTTCTTGCGGGGTGCGGGTCACAGGGTTCGCGCGTGTATGGAATCCACCGGGGTCTACGGCCTGGACCTGGCTCTGGTCCTGGCGCGAGCGGGGATCGAAGTGATGGTGGCCAATCCGCGTGCGGCGCGTCATTTCGCCACCGCCATGATGCAGCGCAGCAAGAATGACCGGCTGGATGCGCGGGTGCTGCTGGAATTTGTCAGGCGTATGCCGTTTCAAGCCTGGACGCCGCCGCGCCCCGTCGTCCTTCAATTGCACGCTTTGTCGCGCCGCCTGGAGGCCCTGAAAGACACCCAGGCCGCCGAACAGAACCGGCTCCACGCCGCCCGGGCCACCGACACCACACCCGCCGCCGTGCGCCGCGACCTGGAGCGCAGCCTGCGTTCGCTGCACCGCGCCATCGCGCGACTCACCGTCGAGGCGGTCAAAATCATCCAGCAGGACTCCGGCCTCAAGTTGCGCTTTGATCTGCTCATCAGCGCCAAGGGCATCGGCGAGACCAGCGCCATTGCCTTGCTGGCCGAGTTGGCCGTGGCGCCGCAAGACCTCGACGTGCGGCAACTGGTGGCCTACGCCGGGCTGGATCCGCGCGAGCACTCCTCGGGCAGCTCCGTCCATAAGAAACCGCGCATCAGCAAGCACGGCAACGTCCACCTGCGCCGCGCCCTCTACATGCCCGCCCTGGTCGCCATTCGCCGTCAGCCCAACCTGCGCGCCTTCTATGAGCAGCTGCGCGCTCGCGGCAAAGCCAAGATGGTCGCCCTGGTCGCCGTCATGCGTAAACTGCTTCACGCTATCTTCGGCATGTTCAAACATCAGACCGCCTTCGACGGCAACAAGCTGTTCCCGCTCCCTGTAGCGGAAATTTCCTCAACGGAGGCCGCCGCCTGATGCTAAAAAGAAAAGTTTCCTGCACCTTCAAAAGAAAAATTACCCTTGAAATTCAAGAGAGAATCTACCCGCTCTGTTCTTCAGCCTCTTCCAACTCCCGCTTCTTGTGTTTGGGTGGTTTGTTGTGGGGATTCTCTTCGCGGCGCGTGGGCGGCGGCTGCCCGGCACGCTCGCGCGCCTGGCGCTTTACTTCTTTCCATCCTTTGAACGCTTCTTTCTTGGGCGGCTTGCTGGGGCTCATTGGGATGAACTCGGTTGAAGGAGGTTAGCGTCCCAGCCCCGGGCAAGGATCAGCACGCGGGCCCGGGAGCTTGGCGGAAGTGTGTCGGAATCGAACCGACCGATCCGCCAGAGGCAGATCCACAGGATTTGAAGTCCCGGGCGGACACCAGCCCACATGCACTTCCGTATTGATTCTAAGTGGCCGCCTTCATACCGTCAACAGGTCCTCAAGCACCTCTATTGCTGGCCGATTAATATAGCGCTCCAGGCGTGGACACCGCACTCCCAAAGCGGTCGTCTGCTTCGCCTTCTTCGCAAAAGACAGGTGTCGGCGTTCTCGAAATCTCAGCGGCGAACAAGTCGCCTGGCAAAATTAGTTCCTAGCTCACCTCGCATCACCGAGGCTACTGATTCAAAGATCTCGCTTCCTGCTTTGACATCTGGGAGTTTTTGGATATAAAGAAGAGGCCACCTTGCGCGTTGAAAGAAGCAGAGTTAAGGGCCCTGCCTATCCTTGCCAGCAGACTACTCAAAAGGGCCTGTATGAACTCCGCTCAACGGGGTCTGGACTGCAGAAGCCGTAAAGGAGAGAGACCGTGGACGCCAAACATCAGAAAAGAGAGGCTGAATCCTCCCCCAACACCCTAATGGAGAAGACGGAACGTCAATCCGATGCAAGTTCCTCATCGCTCCCCGTTCATCGTCGTGATGTGCTGAAGGTGGGAGCGACACTCCTTGCAGGGGGACTGACCGCTCCCCTCAGCTGCACGCGTCCTCGGGCAACTCACGCGAAGAAGGTCATTATTGCGGGAGGCGGGATCACAGGACTGTCATGCGGTTACGAGTTAATGAAGCGAGGGCACGAAGTCGTCGTTCTTGAAGCAGCTGGCCGCGCCGGCGGGCATGTCCGGACGCTTCACAAGGGCCTGGCAGATGGTCTTTACGCTGATCTTGGCGCCGAACAATTCACAAATCCCGGTTACGACCTTTACTGGGGTTACGTGAAAGAGTTTAGTTTGCCCTACCTTTACTATCCTCGGCGCATGGGCCTGGTTCGCTTCATCGACGGAAAGTTCCGCACGGAAGAGGACCTCCATAATCGAAGGTTTCTCAGCAAGCTGGGATTCAACCAGCGCGAAGTGGATTTTCTTGAGCAAAACGCCTGGTGGAATCTGCCCACGCTGTATTTCCGGCCCTATGTTGAAAAGTTCAAGAACGAGTACAAGCCTTACGAGGCGGGTCTGGACCATCTGGACAAGACAACGCTGGGCGATCTGCTTCGAAAAGACGGCGCTTCGGACTGCGCCATTCGCACCATAGGTGACTCGAAGGCTTCGGCGCTCCACGTCATCTGGCATGCTGCAATCCTGAATTTGCGCGGCGTGCCCCTCGTTCCTCCTGACGTTTACCGTCTGAAGGGAGGCAATCAGTTGATGACGGACACCCTTGCCTCGAAGCTTGGCGATCGGGTCCGACTGAATGCGCCAGTCACCGGAATCGAGCACGGTGAAAAAGGAGTTCGCGTAACCTACCGTGAATCCGGCCAGGAAAAGAAGGCGGAAGGCGACTACCTCGTCTGCTGCATGTCAGCCGTAATGCTCCGGCTTATTCCGGTCAAGCCGGCCTGGCCTGAATCGAAGACGTTCGCAATCAACCATGTGCCTTACTATTCAGTGGCGAGACTGGTGCTTCAGACGAAAACTCCGTTCTGGGAAATGGAAGGGCGCAGCATTAACTGGGAGACTCCGGATTCCAGGCTGGAGCTGCTCTGGCGAATTGCAGAAGAGGTTCATACCAGGCGTAGCGCCCTGATGGGTTGGGCTGAAGCCAGCACTTCGCAGAAAGGGGCGCTAACCGCTTTCAACAGGTTTTATCCAGGCAAATCGGGCAATATCGAGAAATTAATTGTCCACAACTGGGCAACAGACCCCTGGGCCATGGCGTGCGAAACGGTTTCCTACCCGCCCGGTCAACTGACAAAGATATGGCCCAGCATCATCGAGTCCGTTGGCCGAGTCCATTTCGCAGGCGCCTACGCCGACAACCTGAACTGGGGGCAGGAGGCCGGAACACGCTCAGCCCGACGCGTGGCAGAGGCAATCGACCAGGCATAACTATGCCTTCAGCAAGCCAGGAGGTGAGCATCATAGGTGTGAGTAAATTGGTTTGAGCAAGAGCCGTACGGGAACAACCGTAGGAAAGCCCCGAAGGCATTGCAGGGCCTCAACGCGTGCTCGATGTCAGGTTTTCCCGTTCAACTGACCGGGGTTGAATCATGTGGGTCGCGTTCCAGCGTTCCCGCGATCTCCTGCCGGAGGATTTGAGCTGACCGTTCCAGACGGGCTTGCAGATCGGAAAGGCTCTTCCGGATGACCTGACGGTGTTCATCAATGCGATCCCCGGTAATGTCGCCAAGTTGCTTCTCGTAAGTCTCAAGGGATTTCTTCAGCATGGATTCAATCCGCGAGGTCGCCTGAACCGTCTCTTCCCTCAAAACCACGGCTGACGCATCGACCTTATCGGAGATCTCCTGCATCACTGAGTCTGCATTGACCCTGATCTCAGACGAAACTTTGGCGGCCGCATTGCCGGCCTCAACCTGAATGCGCTCCAATAGATTGTTGTACCAGCTGTCAGTAATGTCACGCAGCTGCTTCTCGTACTGAGAGGCTTCACTCTCCCGTGATCCTCGTACAAGCCTTTCGATCTCCTGAACCTGACCATCAGAAATTTGCTTGACCTGCTCCCTCATCGACGCCAGGGCGTCCTGAACCATCGCTGAGAGGTACTCCTTCGAATCGGCAAGGCTCCTTTCCCGAACTCCTGTAATCTCCACGTCCAATTTCTTAAGACTATCAGCCCTGCGTTCAGCTTCCTGCGCCAGGGATTCGTGTACTGATTCGCCGAGATTATTGATCTTCAGCCGAGCCTCCTGCATCTGAAGCTCCAGGAATCCTTTCAGTTCCTCCTTGGAGTGTTCAAGCGTATCCGTCACCTGTTGGTGCAAGTGCTGGACAGAGGACTCAATCACATTTGCGGCGGTCTGTTCAATATGTCCGGTCAGTTGAGCCGTAGTCCTTTCCTTGATCTCAGACTCCAGCTGCACAATTCTACTGCTGAAATTCCCGGCCTTCTCTGCCTCTTCCTGCTGCAATTTTTGCCGCAAATCCTCTGCAGTTCTTTCCAGACGCGCATGAAAAGAGGCAAAATCGCCTTCTAATTCCTCATGGATCCTACTCCTAAAGCCCTTGATCGCTTCCTCAGCCACGCCATTCAGCCGGTCCACCGAAAACATAGCGATTGAATCGGCATTCTGGTCGCAGATCCTTCTTGCTTTCTGGTCCAGCATATTGACCTGCTCATCAAGAGTGCTCAACGTTCCCTGAAGCCGGCGCTGGGCCTGGTGCTCCTGCTCTGCCATCTGGGCATCAAACCGATGGCGAAAGGATTCTGAAAGCTGGCCAGTCACCTGTTCGACGTAAGGTTCCAGCAGCTTCTCGATCTCAACAGGGATGGAAGTCCCGGTCCCCTTACACATCAGCCAGACCCAACGGGCAAATTCATCCGTCCGCCGCTGCACCAATTCAGTAACGCGATCCTGCGTCTGTTGGGTGATGCCGATCTCAAATTGTCCCGTCTCGAACTGGCCCTTAAATTTTTCTCGAAGTTCCCTGGCAACCTGCTCGGCCTGCCCGCTGGCCTCGGATTGGAGCGCAGACAAAGCGATACGGGTCTGTCTTTCCGCCTGTCGGGCCATTTCGGCAGCTGTCGTAGACGCAAAAGACTCGAGATCATTTCGGATGCGGTCCTTTAGACTCTTGCAGTCCAGTGGTGACTGAGAAGAGGATGGAGGACCGGCCGCCCCATCTGTCAGTGCCACGCCTGAGAGGTTTGAGACGGCCTCCACTACTTCATGGAGGGTCTGCTGCAATCGATCTATCTCCGCCTGCCAAGGGCGCTCAACTTCATTCGTTTCAGATATCTGCTTGAATAACATTCCAGTAATGCCTCCACTGCAAATCGCGAAAGTTTCTTCCGCGAGGAATACTTACCGTCTTATTCCTTTGGTTTGCTGGTTAGCGGCGTACTCATAGCTCGCCGCCGAGTAAGGCAA
>JBAUWE010000176.1:0-16915 GCA_049583595.1 Terriglobia bacterium | reverse complement strand
TGTTCCAGATGCTCGATAATTTTGTTAGCTTCCAGATCAGCAAGGACAGCAGTTGGGATCTTCATGCACCAAAGCCAGCCGACAGGCTGTGTGCCCTCTTCGTGGAAATAGAACGAAATAAGCATCGTGTCGAAATCGGAGTCTGTCTGCCTGACGTCGACCTCGAACCCAGCCATCTGTTGCTGAAAGTACGCCTTGAGTTGGGCGGCCTTTGCTTGGCTGGCATCAGCCAACGCGCTTCTCTCGTTTGTGGAAGTCATGCGCGTTACCACCAACCTAGCGAGCAATCCTGCAAAAACTTGGGCAGTGATGAACTCCGCGCCAACCCTGCTTGCCAGGTGCTTTGCCTCTTCATCTCCGACGAGCACTTCATCGCTCGGGGAAATAGCGCGCGCAGGTGCGATCAGGGCCATCGCTATCTGCTCAGATCCGCGCATCAGCCGGATAGCCACACCGCCAGTAAGTTCCGACGTCTGCTCATCAGGCTCGATGTTCAGCCCTGCCAAATCTCCTGACTGCTTCAGCTTCGCCAATAGGGCGACCATGGCATCAAGCCTTCTTTTTACTCGCTCGTTTTCCATGATTCACCGGCTCAAGAATAGCATAGGGGCTGGTAGCGGAGAGCACCGTTCTCGCTGTACGCGGGTTTTCGGTTTCACACCAGGGGAAGAACCACAAGCCACAAAACCTGCACTTCCTGGTCTTGTCATCCTGAGCCCGTTCGCCCTCCGCTTGCGAACGGCGCTGATCCCGCACGGCGGGAGAAGGGGCTCAGGGTAAACTCCGCGAAGGATCTGCTTTAGGTGCTTGGGTGAAGGAACAGCAGATCCTTCGCTACGCTCAGGATGACGGTCGTGGGTGGCGGATACGTTCCGCAGTTTGGAATGTATCCGCCGCATTGATTTACTAACGGACCGCTAGGACGCACACATCGCGAACACCGCGACGTACGCGCCACCCGAGCGGCCGTGGAGCGTAGTGCGCGGCTACTGTGCCGGGCCCGGGGGATAGGCGGGCAGGTCCGGGGGCCGAGGCGGCAGCTTCTTCGGGTTCTCCTGGATTTCCTTCATCAGGTACTGGATGGCCCGTTCCAGTTGCGGGTCCTGTCCCTTCACCACCAGGTCGGGACGGTTATCCAGTTCGATGTCGGGCGCCACGCCGTGGTTCTCTACAGTCCAGTGGCTCTGCAAATTGTAGAGTGAGAATTCCGGCCGGGTGAAGTATCCGCCGTCGACTTCCGGGATATAGCCGCGGATGCCGCGCACGCCGCCCCAGGTGCGTTCTCCGATCACGGGGCCCAGCTTGTACTTCTTGAAGAAGTAGGTAAAGAAGTCGCCGTCGGAGGCGCTGTAGCGGTTGCTCAGGTCAACCATGTATCCGTGGAAGACGTTGCCGGGGATGGTGTCGCCGGCAAAGTTGCGCGCCGATTCCATGGCCGCCAGAATGCGGCGCAGGTGTTCCAGAATGATCTGGTCCACAAACCCGCCGCCGTTGTAGCGAACGTCGAAGATGATTCCCTGTTTGCGAATCTGCGGGAAGTACTGGCGGACAAACTCATTCAGCCCCACGTCTTCCATGTCGGGCAGGTAAACGTAACCCACCTTGCCGCCGGTTGCCTTGTCCACCTTCTCGCGGTTGGTCTCAATCCAGTTCAGCTCGCGCAGCCTGAACTCGCTGCTGATGGGCTTGATCTGCACGTCCCAGGCGCCATCGGCCGAGGGCTTGCTGTTGACGGTCAGGGTGACATCCTGGCCGGCGGTGTTCACGAAGGCTTTGTAGGGATTTTCAGGCAGCCGCAGGGGCTTGCCGTTCACGGCCAGCAGGTAATCGCCTTCTTTCACCTTCACGCCCGGTTCGGTGAGCGGTGAGCGGACGGCCGGATTCCAGTTCTGGCCCGGATAGATCTTCTTGAAGCGATAGAGCCCATTGGCCGTGTCCACGCCAAAGTCCACGCCCAGCAGGCCCACGTTCACCGGTTGAAGGTTGGGGAAATCGCCGCCGCCCACGTAGGTGTGCGAATTTGCCAGCTCGCCGACCATTTCGCCCATCACATAATTCAGGTCAAAGCGGTTGGCCACGTAAGGCAGCAGCGCCGCGTACTTGTCCCGCACCTTGGCCCAGTCCACGCCGTTCATGGATTTTTCATAAAAGTAGTCGCGTTCCTGCCGCCAGGCGTCGTTGAAGATTTCTTTCCATTCCGCCGGCGGGTCTACGTCCATTTTCATGGAGGCCAGGTTCAGGGCGCCCTCGCCTTCCGAGTGCGGCTTCTCGGGCGGCTTGGCGTCAACAATGCCGTAGGTGCTCGCGCTGCCGCCTTCCGCAAACAAGGCTGCGGCGCCACCCTCACTGGGAGCGCTGGGGGCGGAATAGAGCAGCTTCTTGCCGTCGAAGGAAAGGGTGTAGTTGTTGGCGCCGGCCATCAGCACGCTGTCCTTGCGTTTCTCCATGTCAAAAACGTGGATGGCGGGCGTTTCGCCGGGCAGCGGACCGCTCAACCCCTCCGTGGGCGTTGACACATAGAAAACGTTGCCCTTGTTCGCCTGGAGGTCCTGATAATTGCCCGGCGGAATCGGCAGGCCCACCACGCGGCCCTCAATCCCTTCGAGGTCAATCCTGAAGTTCTTCAGAGCTTCTTCCTCAGCCTTCTGTTTCTTCTTGGCCGCTGCTTCCGATTCTGCGGCCGTTTTGGGCTTTCCGGCTGCGGCCTCATCGCTGCGGGGAGCAAAAGGCGAAGGCAGGTCGGCGCGCAAGGTGACGGCAAAAATGCCCGTCGCCTTGGGATTGGCGAATTCCGTGTCGTAAACGCCCAGCACCTCGTTGTAGGTGCGGTTGGAAAGGAAGTAGAGATACTTGCCACCAGGATCGAATGCCGGGTTCCAACTGTCGGTAAAGCTGGTGGTCACCGGAGTCATTTTCCTGTCCGCCAGGGAATAGAGATCAATCGCCCGGTTATGGTTGCTGTCCATGTTAGCGTAGGCCACCCACTTGCTGTCCGGCGACCAGACGTAATCCGTGATGTCAAAATACTTGCCCTGGGTAATCAGCACGGGCTTCTTGTCGTGGATGTCCACGTAATAAAGGTGCAGGGTGGAGTCAGCGTAGAGCAGCTTGGTGCTGTCGGGCGACCAGGCGATCGGCAGCAGAAACACCTTGTTGGTGGTGGTGATCTGGGTTTCCTTGCCCGACTGCTTCTGCGGCCGGATGTAGAGCTGGTTCTCGCCCGTGCGATCCGAGACGTAAGCGACCCATTGGCCGTCGGGAGACCAGGCGGCATAACGCTCCTGGATGCCCGGCGTCTGGGTCAGGTTGCGGATGCTGCCGTGCTCGGCGGGTACGGTGAAAACGTCGCCGCGCGCCGTAAACAACGCCCGCTTGGCGTCCGGCGAAAGGTCAAAGGTGGTGATCAGCTTGCTGGCGTTCTCCCAGCGGCGTCGCATCTGGTCGCGGTCGCCGGGCAGGTAGAAGGTCAGCTTTTTGGCTTTGTGGCTTTTCAGGTCGAAGAGATAAAGGTAGCCGCCGTTCTCAAAGATGATGGAGTCCGGCCCCAGGCTTGGCCACATCACGTCAAAATCCGTGTAGTGCGTGAGCTGGGTAATCTTCTTGCTGGCGAGATCCAGGCTGTAAAGGTTCAGCCGCTTGTGGGGACCGCGGTCGGAGGTGAAGTAGATGGTGTTGCCGTGCCACATGGGGAATGTGTCGGTTCCCGCGTAATGCGTCAACTGCTGGATGGTGTTGACCTTCCGGTCGTAGAGCCAAAGGTCCTGCGCCATGCCGCCCGTGTAGCGCTTCCAGGTGCGGAAGTTGCGGAAGATGCGGTTGTAGACGATCTTTGTTCCGTCAGGCGAAAAGGTGGTGAGGCCGCCCTTGGGCAGCGGGAAGCGCACGGGAAGGCCGCCGTCAATGCTGACCGTGTAAAGCTGCCCGAACCAGGTGTTGAAAGTCGAGCGGCGTGAGAGGAACAGGATGCTCTTGCTGTCCGGATACCAGCTGATGACTTCGTTGTTCGGGCCCATGCGCGCCGGCATGCTGGCAACGTCGGGCAGATAAGTCAACTGGCGCGGCTGGCCGCCTTCGCTCGGCATCACGTAGACGTTGAAGTTGCCGTCATATTGCGCCGTAAAGGCAATCCACTTGCCGTCGGGTGAAAACTTGGGGAAGAGTTCCAGGCCCGGGCTGGTGGTGATCCTCCGCGCCTCTCCCCCGGAAGTGGTCGCGAGCCACAGGTCGCCCGCATAGCTGAAGACAACCTTGTCCTTATAAACGTCCGGAAAACGCATCAGGCGGCCTTCGGGCACCTGCTGCCCAAAACAGACCGAAGTGAATCCCATCAGCGCAACAACAAACAAGGCGCGCAAAAATCGCATGAACATATCCTCCCCATCGATATGATTTCGTTGCTGAAACAATAAACAGCCATTGTAATCCCATGCGGCGGCAAAAGAGCAATTTTCGAAACTTTGATGGAGCAATGTGGGTCCGGGAATGTGAGGCTATATTAGTAGGCCAGTCATTCAATGGACCGTCCACCAGGATTTCTCGACTGAACAACCAGACGGAGACGAAGCAAAAGCGTGGTAACTTACACATTCCAGGGGCCGTTCTGAGTTTTGATCGGCTGCTCCCTGGGGGAAACTGCGCACTGGAACACGGAGGTGTTGGCAAGCAGCCGCTGATGGAAGTCCCCCAGCCTCATCATCCTGATTCTTGCAAAAGAAGACTTTTGGGGTAAGATGACGGGGTCATCTGAAGTTTGAACATTTACCCCGTGGAGGGAGCGTCAATGGGAAACAAATGGACTCGCCGGGGTTTCCTGGGTGCTACGCTGGCGGCCTGGCCGAGTGTGGCATACTTGAAAACTGCTGCGGCTTCAAGAGCTATGGGCTGGAAACTGGGCATCATCACCGACGAAATCACCGAGAACCTGGAGCAGGCGCTCGACTTTATCTCCCACTATGATCTCGGCTACGCCGAGCTGCGCGACATGTGGGAAAAGAACATCATGAACCTGTCGCAGGCGCAACTGGACAGGGCCAAGGCGCTGGTCGAGAAGCATCAGCTGAAGGTGACCGACATCGGGTCGCCGCTATTCAAGTACAACCTGCCGCAAATGCCGGCCAAGAAGGGGGAGAAGCGGGACACCTTCCGTGCCAATTTTACGGACCAGGATACGGACCACCTGCTGCACGAATCGTTCAAACTGGCCAGATTTTTCGGGACGCGCAAAGTGCGCATTTTCAGCTACTGGCGCGTGGACGAGCCTGAAAAGGCCTATCCCTACGTGCGCGACCGGCTGGCCAAGGCAGCCAGACTGGCCGGTGAAAATGATATTGTCCTGATTCTTGAAAATGAGCATGAGTGCAACGTCGGCACGGGCAAAGAGCTGGGCCGGATTCTGCGAGACGTGAATTCGCCCTATCTGCGCGGAAACTGGGACCCGGCCAATGCCGCCATGCTGCACGAGGTTCCTTATCCCGACGGGTACAATCATGTGAAGGGCATGTTTCCGCACATGCACCTCAAAGACGTCAAGAAGGGCCCGGGCGGCAAGTTGCTCTGGGCGCCGGTCGGCGGCGGCTTTATCGACTGGAAGGGACAATTTGAGGCGCTGCGCCGCGATAACTTTCAGGGTGATATGGCCCTTGAAACGCATTACCGGCGTCCCGACGGAAACAAAGTGGAGAGCACTCGCGAATCTCTGATGGGCGTGTTTAAAGTGATTAAGGAAACAGCCTGACCGGCTGTGCCGCCGGGCGAAATCCGGTGGCCTCCGGAGAGGCAGCACATAACGGAGCGGCCCCGTCGATCGCGGTTCCCGGGAGGGGGCTGTCAGCTGCTGACGATAAATGACGGGGGAGTCAGGGGGTTGCTTCAGTCTGCGTGAACCTGCGACAAAGGGACCATGTTTTCATCGCGCACCGACTGGCTTCTGGCACCGAACCGTTTGACCCGGCATCTCGACGAGCGCCGCCGGCAGCGCCTGCCTGTCCTGGATCTGACCGAATCAAACCCCACCCGCTGCGGTTTCGCGCCTGAACGCGAAATTCTCCAGTCGTTTCAGGACCCGCAATCTCTGGTTTACGAACCGGACCCTCGCGGTCCTCTTCGCGCGCGCCAGGCGGTTTGCGAATATTACACGGCCCGTGGCGTCAGCGCCGCCCCGGAACAGATCTTTCTCACCACCAGCACCAGCGAAGCCTACACCTACGTCTTTCGGCTCCTGGCGGACTCCGGTGATAAGGTGCTTGTCCCGCAGCCCAGCTACCCCCTTTTCGATTTTCTTGCCGGCATCAATGACCTTGAAGTTGTATCGTACCCGTTGCATTACCAGAATGAATGGCGCATGGACCTGGATGCCGTGCGCGATGGCTGGGTGGCAGGTGCTAAGGCCGCCATCTTGGTCCATCCCAACAATCCCACGGGATCATTTGTCAAATCGGTTGAACTCGATTTCCTTGCGGAGTGTTGCCGGCAGAACCAGGGCGCTTTGATCGCCGACGAAGTTTTTGCTGACTATGTTCTTGAGGCCGGGGAAGACCGGGTGCTTTCCCATGCTGCTGATTCGCGGGTTCTGACCTTCACTCTGAGCGGGTTGTCAAAAATCTCAGCCCTGCCTCAGATGAAGCTTGGCTGGGTGGTGGTGAGCGGGCCGGAGAAGGAATTGAAGACGGCATTGGAACGGCTGGAGGTGATCGCCGATACTTACCTATCCGTGAGCGCGCCGATTGCTCATGCTCTGCCTGCCCTTCTGGAGTTTCGAAAGACGGTCCAGCCAAGAATTCTGGAGCGTCTGCGTTCTAATTTGTGCTGGCTGGAGCAGCAAACGGCCTCCTGCCCGGAGGTCAGACTTCTCAGCACCGAGGGCGGCTGGTATGCGGTTTTGAAGGTGCCTGAAACAGTGAGCGACGAGGATTGGGCTGTGGAACTTCTGACCGGGGAGGGCGTGCTGGTTCATCCCGGACATTTTTACGATTTTCCCGATGACGGCCACCTTGTCCTCAGCCTGCTGACGGAGGAGTCGGTATTTCGTGAAGGGACCAGCCGGATTCTAGCGTGCGTTTCAAAAAGCAGTTAGACTGATATCCAGTCGGGGCCTGACACGGGAAGAAACCAGGACAGCCATGATGAACGAAACCGGTGCAAAACCGAATTTTGGAGGGCTTGAGGTCGCGGCCTTTGAGAGCCGAAGGGCGGAGGAGATCGCGAAGCTCATCACGCACTGCGGGGGCGTTCCGCGCGTGGGTCCCAGCATGAGGGAAGTCCCGCTGGAAGATAATTCGGCGGCTTTCGAATTTGCAGAACAGCTTCTGGCAGGAAAATTTCAAGGCGTTGTTTTTATGACCGGCACCGGCACCCGTACGCTGTTTGAGGCTCTTCAGTCACGCTACGCCGTTGAAGAGATTGTTCACGGCCTGTCGACCACAACGGTCGTGGCCCGGAGCCCCAAGCCGGCACAGGTACTTCGTGAATACGGTGTGCCGGTCACCATCATTGCACCGGAGCCCAACACCTGGCAGGAGATCCTCCAGGAGCTGGACGAGAATCCCCGCGGCTTCGCCTTGCAAGGCAGCACGGTGGCCGTTCAGGAATACGGTGAGCCCAACCCGACTTTTCTTGACGAACTGAAATCGCGAGGGGCCGTGCCGTTGCGGGTGCCGGTTTACCGCTGGGCGCTTCCCGAAGACCTTGGCCCGCTCAAGGAGACGCTTGACGCTATTCTTAAAGGACGTGCGAAAGTTGCGCTTTTTACCAGCCGCAATCAGGTGACAAATGTCCTGCAAGTGGCCGCCGGGCTAGCGGCCGGGGAAAAACTGAAGACAGCCCTGCGGCAGACCGTCGTATGCTCGATCGGCCCCACCTGCAGTGGTGCGTTGGTGGCGGCGGGTATCGCTGTGGACCTCGAAGCGTCGCCTCCCAAGATGGGCGTGCTGGTGCTTGAAGCCGCACGCCGGGCGGCAGAGTTGCTTCGAGAAAAAGCTTCCCATCCAGGTGCGGCGGCCATCCGGCCCAACGGTGCGGGGTCAACCTTCGCCAGCAGCCCAGCCGTGACGGAGCCGGTGGGGGACAAGTCAACCCATGCAGCCGGAGACGCACTGAAGAATTCGCGCTTTATGAAGGCCTGCCGCCGCGAGCCTGTGGACGCGACGCCCATCTGGTTGATGAGGCAGGCGGGCCGTTTTATGAAGGAGTATCGCGAGCTTCGGGCGCGCGTTCCCTTTCTCGAACTCTGCAAGAATCCCGATCTTGTGGCCGAAGTCACCGTAGGCGCGGCCCGCAAGCTTGGAGTGGACGCGGCCATTATTTTTGCGGACCTGCTTCTGATTATCGAACCTCTCGGGCTCCAACTCGAATATGGCAAGGGTGAAGGACCGATGATCAGGCCGGCGCTTCGTGAAGCGGGGGATATTGACCGGTTGCGGGACGTCGAACCGGAGGAGTCACTCGGTTATCTTTACGAGGCCATCCGGCGGACGCGGGCTGCACTGCCGCCAGACCTGCCGCTGATCGGTTTTGCCGGAGCGCCTTTTACGGTGGCTTCCTACATGATCGAGGGCGGAGCTTCCAAGACTTTCCGCCACACCAAAACACTGATGTATCGCGATGAAGGCGCCTGGCGCGCGTTGATGGAACGGCTGAGCTGCGAAATGGCCAAGTACATCAATGCGCAAATCAAGGCGGGCGTTCAGGCCGTTCAGATTTTTGACTCCTGGGTCGGCTGCCTGGGTTCCGAGGACTACCGGAAATTCGTTTTGCCTTACTCCCGCCTTCTGCTTCAGGGGATCACTCCCGGCACGCCGGTGATCCATTTTGGGACCGGCACGGGAATGTTTCTGGAGGAGATGCGCGACGCCGGCGGCGACATCATCGGTCTCGATTTCCATGTGGAGCTTGGAAAGGCCTGGGCCCGGCTGGGAGAGCGGGTGGGCGTGCAGGGGAACCTGGACCCCGTGGCGCTCTATGCGGATTTGCCGTTCATTCGGCAGCGCGTTCAGGAGATTCTGGACCAGGCGGCGGGACGTCCCGGCCATATCTTCAATCTGGGCCATGGAATCCTGCCGGATACGCCCGAGGAAAACGTGATCTCGCTGGTCGAGATGGTCCATGAGTTGAGTTCGCGCAAGAGCTGAAGTTTTGAGGACCGGTTCCAGAAGACTGGGGTGTGCATTGCTGGCGGAACATTCAAGATCTACGGACCCTTCGCGCTGGGCAGTCCTGTTAATGGCTCACGGCGCTCCCAGCCGGCTGGGTGACATTCCGCAATTCCTGCTGAACGTCCGGGCGGGGCGTGGACTGCCGGAGAAAGCCGTGCAGGAGATTATCCATCGCTACGCGAGGATCGGCGGCAACTCGCCGCTGCTGCGAATCACCACGCAGCAGGCCGAGGCTCTGGCGAGGGCCCTGGAACTGCCGGTTTACGTGGGGATGCGCAACTGGAAGCCTTACATCGAAGAGGCTGTTCGGAATTTGGCGGAAGACGGGGCGGGCCGGGTGGTGGCTGTCTGCCTTGCGCCGCACAATTCGCGCACCAGCATCGAACTTTATCGCAGCCATCTCTCACAGGCTGTTGAAAAGGTTGCACCGGGGCTCCAGGTGGAATTCGTAGAAAGCTGGCACGACCACGCAGACTTGATTGCCGCTCTCCGAGAGAAGATTTCCACCGCTCTTGCCGGCGCGGAAGCGGAATCCGGCCGGCCGATTCCCGTGGTTTTCACCGCCCACAGTGTTCCGGTGAGGACCATCACGGAGGGTGATCCCTACGAAAGCCAGGTGAAGGAGACGGCCCGCCTGCTGGCGCAGGCCATGGGCTTAACGGAATACAGGGTGGCTTTTCAGAGCCAGGGCATGACTTCGGAGCCCTGGATAGGGCCCACGGTGGAATCGCTGATTGACGAATTTGCAGGGCAGGGAATCCCGCAGGTGGTGCTGGCGCCCATCGGTTTTGTGTCCGACCACGTTGAAGTTCTTTACGACATCGATATCGCCTTTCGCGAATATGGGCAGAAGAAAGGAGTTTCCGTCCTGCGGCCGGAATCGCTCAATGCCAGTCCAACTTTCATCCGATGTTTGGCTTCCATTGTTTCAAGTCGAATCGAGACCGCAGTTGGCAGGTCCTTATGAGCACAAAACCGTTGACCGTGGACGAGGGATCATCTCGCCGCATTGCCATTGTTGGTGGCGGCATTTCAGGTCTCACCGCTGCCTATAAGCTTGCCCAGGCGCGGGAGCGGGGTCTTCCGGTGTCGGAATTCCTGATTGAAGCGGACAACCGGCTGGGCGGAGTGGTGCGTACGGAGCAACTGGAGGGATTTGTTCTCGAAGGAGGGCCGGACAGTTTTATTTCCGAGAAGCCTGAAGCCGCGGCGCTTTGCCGCGAATTGGGACTTGGGGATTTGCTGATCGGTTCGAACGACGACGAACGGCAAACCTATATCCTTCACAAGGGAAAACTTGTTCCGCTCCCGGAAGGCCTGATGCTGCTGGCTCCGACGCGCATCCGGCCGTTCCTGAAATCGCCTTTGCTTCCCCTTTCCAGCAAGCTGATGTTGGCCACGGAGTGGTTTGTCACGCCCACGAAGCCGCGGGATTATGATGAATCGATTGGGACTTTCGTCCGCCGGCACTTCGGGAAGGCGATGCTGGAAAATATAGTCGATCCGTTGCTGGCCGGTGTTTATGGGGGCGATGCCATGTCGCTGAGCGTGGAGTCTGTTCTGCCCCGGTTTCGTGAAATGGAAAACCAGTACGGCAGCCTCATTCGCGGGGCCATCGCGGCGAGACGGAAGGTCAGGAAAACGGGAAGGAGTGGAGGAAAGGATGAACAGAAGAGCAATTCGCTTTTTGTGACGTTGAAAAACGGGCTGGGAGAACTGACCAAGGCCTTGGAAACGCGCCTGGATCCGTCTCGGGTGCACCTTGGGCAGCGTGTCGTTTCCATTGAGAGGGTCGGGCACCACTGGAAGAGTCCCTACAGGATTCGTTGCGAAGGCAACCAGGCTTACGAAGCGGAGGCTGTCATTCTGGCCCTGCCTGTTCATGCGTGTGCCGATTTCTTCGCATCCTTCACAGAGGATCTTGTGGACGCGTGTCGCGCCGTCCCCTTCAGTTCGGCGATCACCGTCAACCTGGGATTTGATGAAGACGTTGCTGCCACGCTGCCTCCCGGGTTTGGTTTCCTGGTTCCCGCCAAGGAACGCAGCCGTCTTCTTGCCTGCACCTTTGTGCACAGGAAATTCCAGTACCGGGCGCCGCCCGGCAAAGCGTTGCTTCGTTGCTTTCTTGGCGGCACGCGCGACCCGGAAATCATGCAACTGTCCAACAACGAGATTATCCCGCTGGTCAGGCAGGAGTTGCGGTCCATCCTGGGCCTGGAAACGCAGCCGTTATTTTCATTCATCTCGCGCTGGCCTTCCGCGATGGCGCAATACAACCTGGGGCATAAGGACCGTATCCTGCGCATTGCGGCCCTGATTCAAAAATATCCGCACCTGCATCTGGCTGGAAACGCTTATACGGGAATTGGGCTTTCGGACTGCATCCGAACCGGCAAAGAAGCGGCGGAACAGGTGATGGACATGTGATGGGTTGAAGTACGGGCGGCGCGCTTTGGCGGAGCCATTGCCGTGCAATCCCCTGAATTGAGGCGCAACGCAGCATTGGCCCAGTGATCTTTTGCGTAGGGTGAGTTCAATTCCGACAAAACAAAATTGATTGTGTTATAATCCTCGGTTCCCTTATGCCGGTAGAATTGATCAGGGCCATGATAGAAGTCCTTTAGATTGCCCGGCGCGGGAATTGAAAAAGTTGACGCAACCGGGCAGGTGAAGCTGCAGAGCGTGAGGAAATCCCAGGTCCTGGAGACTCTGGCTGTCTTGTGCTTCTGAGACTCGTCGGCTGCACCGGTGGTGAAAAGCTAAAAGAATTTCACGCAACTTGTTACCCTCCGGACAGGGTAATGCATCTGGAAGACTTGGAGGAGATCTGACGCGCAATGGTGCTCTGGCCTTTAGTTGTATTCTTCATTGCGGCCCTTGTGGTTCCCGCGGGAATGGTCGTCGTCTCCCACGTGCTGGGACAGCGGCACAGCGAGCATGCAACCGGATCTCCCTATGAAGCCGGCATTGTTTCCGAGGGTTCGGCGGAAGCACGTTTTTCCATCAAGTTCTATCTGATTGCAATGTTTTTTGTGGTGTTTGATCTGGAATCCGTCTTCATTTTTTCCTGGGCCATCGCAGCCCGTGAAGTCGGATGGGCGGGTTACCTTGAAATCCTGTTTTTTACCGTTATCCTGGTTGCCACGCTTGCTTATCTGTGGCGTCTGGGTGCGCTGGACTGGGGACCCCAAACCCGGCGGAAGTAGTCTTAGGAGTTGTTCGGAGTCACCCTTATGAAGTGGTCGATTACCAAGCCGCAACTGACCATGCCGTTGGCAGATCATGCGCCAGAGCCTTTTGAAGAGCACGTCCGCAAGAGTCTGATCATGACCCGCCTTCAGGACCTCGTCGCCTGGGGCCGCAAGAATTCCATCTGGCCGTTCGCCTTTGGCCTTTCGTGCTGCTTCGTTGAGATGGCCACCAGTATTACCAGTCGATATGATATCTCGCGCTTCGGCGCGGAAGTCATTCGCGGAACGCCGCGAGAAGCCGACCTGATGGTGATAGCGGGGACTCCTTTCATCAAGATGGCGCCCATCATTCAGCGCCTGTACGAGCAGATGATGGAACCGCGATGGGTCATTTCCATGGGGTCCTGCTCAAACTCGGGCGGCATGTATGACATTTACAGTGTTGTTCAGGGCGTGGATAAGTTTCTTCCCGTGGACGTTTACGTTCCCGGATGTCCGCCTCGGCCGGACGCATTTCTGGAAGGTGTAACTTTATTGAGCAAGCTTGTGGGCACGGAACGTCGCCTGTTGAGCTGGGTGGTGGGGCCGCAGGGCGTTGAGCGCGCTCCGATGTCTTCCCGGCGGGATATGAAACGGAGCGAAAGGCAGAAGGCCACCCGGTTACGTCCGCCCAACGAAATCTAAACTGCGCATCCTATGATCGCTAACGCAACTATCCTACAAGAGCTTCAGCAGAAGTTTGGCGACGCATCGATTGCTCCGCAGGCCGCCCGCGACCAGGTGCCGACCTTCTGGACGTCAAGAGAAAAGCTTCACGAGATCGTCCAGCATCTGAAGAATGAAGTGGCCAGACCCTACCGGATGCTCTATGACATCACGGCCACCGATGACCGCGTCCGCCAGCATCGCGACGGCCTGCCGGCAAGCGATTTTACGGTTATTTATCATTTGTTATCTTTCGAGCGAAACGAATACATCCGCATCAAGGTTCCTCTTCAGGAAGATTCTCTTAGCCTTTCCACGATCACTGACGTGTGGCCTGCCGCCAACTGGTACGAGCGGGAAGTCTGGGACATGTTCGGAATCAAGTTTGACGGCCACCCGTTCCTGGCGCGCATCCTGATGCCGAATACCTGGGTGGGCCATCCGCTTCGCAAAGACCATCCCGCCCGGGCGACCGAAGCAGGTCCCTTCAGCCAGAACGATGAAAAGGTTGATGTTGAGCAGGAAGCCATGCGGTTCCGGCCGGAAGATTGGGGTATGAAGCGCGGCGAGGATGGGACCGATTTTATTTTCCTGAACATCGGCCCGCAGCACCCGGGAACCCACGGCGTTCTTCGCGTGGTGGTGCAGCTCGATGGAGAAGTGATTGTCGATTGCGTTCCGGAGATCGGGTTCCATCACCGGGGCGCGGAAAAGATGGGTGAACGCCAGACATGGCACACCTTTATCCCTTACACCGACCGCATTGATTATCTGGCCGGGGTGGTCAATGAGCTGGCTTACCTGACGGCATTTGAGAAGCTGGCGGGAATCAAGGTCCCTCCGCGCGGACAGATGATCCGCGTGCTGATGTCGGAACTGTTCCGATTGTCCAGCCACCTGGTGTGGTACGGCACTTTTGCCCAGGACGTGGGACAGATGTCGCCGGTTTTTTACTGCTTTAATGACCGCGAGCGAATCTTCGACATTGTGGAAGCGGTTTGCGGCGCCCGCATGCATCCGGTCTGGTTCCGCATCGGAGGGACCTCGCTCGACCTGCCCGACGGCTGGGAAGGGATGTTCCGCGATTTCATCAAATACATGCCTGCGCGCCTGGATGAATACGACCGGACGGTGATGAAGAACAGGATCTTCAAGGCTCGGACGCAGGGCGTGGGCGAGATGACCGTGGAGCAGGCCATCGAATGGGGTGTTACCGGTCCCATGCTCCGGGCCGCCGGCATGGAATGGGACTTCCGGAAGAAGCAGCCCTATTCCGGCTATGAAAACTTCGAGTTTGATATTCCGACGGGCACGCACGGCGACGCCTATGACCGTGCTGTGGTCCACGTCGAGGAAATGCGCCAGAGCCTCCGGATCATGGAACAGTGTGTGAACAACATGCCGGCAGGGCCGTACAAATCAGACCATCCGCTGGCCATTCCGCCGCGGAAAGACCAAACGATGCACGATATTGAAACCCTGATTACGCATTTCGTAGGCGTCAGCTGGGGTCCCGTAGTTCCGCCCGGCGAGGCGCTGGGTGCCATCGAGGCCCCCAAGGGGAACAATGGCTACTACCTGGTGAGCGACGGCAGTACCAATTCTTACCGGACGCGGATTCGCGCCCCTTCGTTTGCCCATATGCAAACGCTTCCTTTGCAGTGCCGCGGACTGCTGGTTCCGGACCTGCTGGCCATTCTGGGGAGCATTGACTTTGTGCTTGCTGACATCGACCGATAAGGAGCTTGGAAAGCGTGTTAAGTCCTGAGGAGCGACAGGAGATCGAAGCGGAGTTCGGACATTATCCGGACAAGCGCGCCCTGACCATCGACGCCATGAAGATCGTCCAGAAGCACCGGGGATGGGTTTCCGATGAGGCGCTCAAGGACGTTTCTGAAATTCTTGGAGTTTCGGTCAGCGAACTGGACAGTGTGGCCACGTTTTACAACCTGATCTTCCGCAAGCCCGTCGGTCGCCACGTGATCATGGTCTGTGACAGTATCAGCTGCTGGATGATGGGCTATGACCGTCTGCGGGACCATTTGACCAGCCGCCTGGGCATTAAGATGGGCGAGACCACGGCGGATGGGCGGTTTACGCTGCTTCCCATTGTGTGCCTGGGCACCTGCGACCACGCTCCGGCCATGATGGTGGACGAAGACCTGCACCGGGACCTGGATACGGAAAAGGTCGACAGCATACTCGAGCAGTACACGTAGAAGCGATATGGAGAAAGTTCTCACAAAAGATGTTCAGCCCGACGGCTCGGCACTTGATATCAAGCGGTACGAGCTGGCGGGTGGATATCAGGGCGCGCGCAAGGCCCTGAAAATGGCGCCCAAGGAAGTTATCGAGGTGGTCAAGCAGTCGGGCTTGCGCGGTCGCGGCGGCGCCGGCTTTCCGACGGGTATGAAGTGGAGCTTTGTGCCCGGCGGGGCGGATGCTCCTCATCCCAAATATCTGTGCGCCAACGCTGATGAAATGGAGCCCGGCACTTTTAAAGACCGCCTGCTGATGGAAGAGACTCCGCATCAGCTGATTGAAGGAATGATCTGCGCGGCGTATGCCATCGAAGCCGATGTCGCTTACATCTTCCTGCGCGGCGAATATTTCCTGTCAGCGGAACGCCTGAGAAAGGCTCTGGCGGAAGCCTACGAGCACAACTATCTGGGCAAGAACATTCTGGGTTCCGGCTACAGCCTTGAAATGCATCTGCACTTGAGCGGCGGGCGTTACATGTGCGGTGAAGAAACCGGCCTGCTGAACGCCCTGGAAGGCAAGCGCGCCAACCCGCGCACCAAGCCGCCCTTCCCCCAGATTTCGGGGCTCTTCGGCAAGCCCACCATCGTGCAGAACATTGAGACGCTCTGCAACGTTCACCACATCATCAACAAAGGCCCGGAATGGTTCAAGGGCCTGAGCAAGTCAGAAGACAGCGGGACCAAGCTTTATGGAGCGAGCGGCAAGGTCAAACGCCCCGGCCTGTGGGAACTGCCCATGGGAACCACCATCCGCGAGATTCTGGAAGAGCACGCCGGCGGGATGAAAGAAGGATTGAGGTTTCGAGGATTACTGCCCGGCGGAGCTTCGACCGACTTTCTGGTTGAAGAACACCTCGACGTGAAGATGGATTTTACTGACGTTCAGAAAGCCGGCAGCCGCATGGGCACGGGAACCATGATTGTGATGGATGACCGCACGTGCCCGGTGGGATTCGTGAAGAACCTGGAGCACTTTTTCGCCCAGGAATCCTGCGGCTGGTGTACGCCCTGCTGGAGCGGGCTTTCGTGGGCTGAGAAAATGCTGCAAAGCATCGAGGACGGGCAGGGGCAGGAACCGGACCTCGAAAGGCTGGAATACATCTGCCGGATGGCGGCTCCCGGCAACACGTTTTGCGCTCTTGCTCCCGGCGCGGTGGAGCCGTTGCAGAGCGCCTTGAAATACTTCCGCGAGGATTTTGAGCGGCACATTCATGAGAAGCGGTGTCCTTGGAGATAGCAGTGGCGAAGATCTGGGTCGATGACAAGTGGTATGAAGTAAACCCGGACCAGAGCCTTCTTCAGGTTTGCCTGGAGCTTGGGTTTGATCTGCCTTACTTCTGCTGGCATCCGGCGCTGGGTTCGGTCGGCGCCTGCCGGCAGTGTGCCGTCAAGCAGTTCAAGGATGAGAACGATACCCGCGGCCGGATTGTGATGTCCTGCATGACCCCCGCTTCCGACGGTACCCGTGTTTCCGTCAAGGACTCCGACGCCGCGGCTTTCCGCGCCGGAGTGATCGAAGGGTTGATGCTGAGCCATCCGCATGATTGCCCGGTCTGCGACGAGGGCGGCGAGTGCCACCTGCAGGATATGACGGTGATGAGCGGCCACA
>JBAUWE010000175.1:0-1855 GCA_049583595.1 Terriglobia bacterium | reverse complement strand
CCGAAATCCGCAATTTATTCTCGGCGCGCTTGCGGCTGGTGATGTCGCGGATGTTGCATTGAATGACCCGATTCCCGTTCACCGGGTAAGCGTTGCTGACGAACTCGACGTCGATGAGACGCCCGTCACGGGTTTCAAGAGGCAAGTCTTCATAGCGGATGTATTCTTTCTTCTGCAACTCCTCGAAAGCCTCCCGCGAGGCCTCAACGTCCTTGAAAGGGCTGAGTTCCCAGAGCCGCTTCCCCACACAGTCCTCAAGGGAATAGCCCAGCATCTCCAGAAGATAGGGGTTCACGTCCGTGATGGCGCCACTCTCGGCATCGAGAATCAGGATGCCGTCCTGGGCGGTTTCAAAGAGGCGGCGGTAGCGGGCCTCCGAAACCCGCAGCGCTTCCTGCCCGTCGCCCCCCTCAATTCTTATTTTCTTCCCGTCGCCTTTGCCACGTCCCACGGGCACAACCTCCTTCGGCAGGCGCTATAAGTTTCTTTGGTTTTGGCCGGCACGCGCTCGAACCACGGGAATCATCAACTCGCGGCGAGCGTCCGGCAACGTTCACTGACCGACCAGGTCCCTCTGTCGCCCTTTAGCCTGCCAGCTAAAACGTGGTCTGCAAGGGCCTCCGCATCGAAAGTTTCCCATTTCGCTCCCGGCGCGCGGCAGCGGGGAATCGCTGACAAAGCTTCTGCCAAAGGCGTCCCAGCGGTAGACGCCAAGCCGGTCGATGCTATTCTTTTTGATCGGCGATTTTGGGAAGTGAGTTTAGACCCTGACTCCCTCGCGAAATGCTTTTTCCGCTGCCCGGCGAGGCGCTCATCCCCGCAGACGCCGCTCCACTGAACCAATCCATCCAGCCGCCTCGGAGCGGCGTTTGACTTCGCCCAACGCAGTCGGCTACTCTGAGAGAGCCTGGGTTTTACCCGCTTTGAGGCGTGATTCCACCATGCGAAGAGTTTACCTGGACAACAACGCCACGACTCCTGTCGCGCCTGAAGTGCTGGAGGCGATGCAGCCGTACTTCCTCGAAGACTGCGGCAACGCGTCGTCCATCCACTGGTACGGCCAGCGCGCCAGGGCCGCCATCGAGGCCAGCAGGGAACAGCTTGCCCGCCTGCTGAACGCGCGTCCCAGCGAAATGGTGTTTACCAGCGGCGGCACCGAGTCAGACAATCATTCCTTGTTCGGCATCGTTGGAGCCGCCAAATCCGAAACGAAGCACCTCATCACCACCACCATCGAGCACTCTGCGGTGCTGCACACTGCGAAGGAACTGGAAAAACGCGGCGTGCGCGTCACCTACGTTCCGGTAGGGTCCAGCGGCGTGGTTGATCCCGCAGATATTGAAAAGGCCATCGAGCCTGACACCGTGCTGATTTCCGTGATGCACGCCAACAACGAGCTGGGAACCCTCCAGCCGCTCGAGGAAATCGGCCGTATCGCCCGCGAACACGACATCTACTTCCACACCGACGCCGTCCAGTCCGTCGGAAAGATTCCCGTGGATGTGGCCAGCCTGGGCGTTGATCTTCTTTCGCTTTCCGCGCACAAATTGCACGGCCCCAAGGGCGTGGGTGCGCTCTACATTCGCAAGGGCACCATCCTGCGGCCGTTGATGTACGGCGGCCACCATGAGCGCGACCGCAGGCCCGGCACCGAAAACGTTCCCGGCATTGTGGGCCTGGGCAAGGCAGCCGAAATCGCAGGCGAACACCTGGCGGCAGAGATGGAGCGCGTGGGCGGGTTGCGCGACCGGCTGGAGAATGGAATTCTTTCCAGCGTTCCCCTGGCAACGGTTTCCGGCGACAGATCACAGCGCCTCCCCACCACCACCAACATCAGTTTCGATTACATTGAAGG
>JBAUWE010000174.1:0-14218 GCA_049583595.1 Terriglobia bacterium | reverse complement strand
CGGGCATACTGAGTTGGAGTTGCTTTTTCAGGTTTATGAATTTTTTCGGCTGGGACCACAAGACACTCAGGCGTAATGCCATCTTCATGATGGCGCTGCTTAGCCTCGTCATGCTGATGCATGAAGTTTTTGGCAAGAATGGTTACCTGACGCTCCGGCATGAGAAGAAGGAATACACTGCCCTCCAGCAGCAGGTTCAAGCCGTCTCAGAAGAAAATCAGCGGCTCGAGCAGAAGATCCACACACTGAAGAACAATCCTGAGGCAGTTGAAAAGCAGGCCCGCGACCAACTCCATCTGGCCAAACCCGGCGAAATCATTTACATGCTGCCCGACCGGAAGTCTACCCAGACACAGGCCGCTTCACAGCAAATGCCGCCAGCGCAAACCCGCCCGAAACGCTAGGATGAAATCCGGAAACTCTTTCAATACCGCTCAGGACCACCCCGTTCCGATTCGCGCTCAGGAGCTGTCACCCACTCTCCAGCCGTCTCTCAGCGGACCACGCCTTCCAGCGGGCTGGAAGCCGTGGCGTAGAGCTTCCGCGGAATGCGGCCTGCCAGATAGGCCTTGCGGCCCGCCGTAATGGCATGATTCATGGCCTCAGCCATCAGCACCGCATCCCGCGCGCCAGCGATTCCGGTATTCATCAACACGCCGTCTGCGCCCAGTTCCATAGCAAGCGCAGCATCGGACGCAGTGCCCACGCCGGCGTCCACGATGAGAGGAACTTCCGTAATCCTCTCGCGCAGGATTCGGAGATTCGCAACATTCTGAATACCCATCCCTGAACCGATGGGCGCGCCCAGCGGCATCACGGCCGCCGCCCCGGCATCGATCAGGCGCCGCGCGCTGACCAGGTCATCGTTCGTATAAGGCAACACCACAAAGCCCTCCCGCACCAGCGTCTCGGTCGCTTTCAGCAGTTCGAAATTATCGGGGAATAAAGTTTTCTCGTCACCAATGACTTCCAGCTTGATCCAGTTTGACAATCCCACCTCACGCGCCAGGCGCGCTGCGCGCACTGCTTCATCCGCGTCATAGCAGCCGGCGGTGTTGGGCAAGATGAAGAATTTTTTCCGGTCGATATAATCGAGCATCGACTCCTTGCTCTTATCCGTCAGGTTCACGCGCCGTACGGCAACCGTGACGACCTCTGCGCCGGAAGCTTCATGAGCGAGCACCATTTCCTGGAAGCTCTTGTATTTACCTGTTCCGACAAATAACCGCGAGCGGAATTCCCTGTCCGCAATCCTCAAAACATCGTTATCCATGGGCCCTCAATCTCCTTTCGACCATTCTAATACAAAGCCGTGCCCCTGAGAGTGATCGGGAACACATCATCCATACCGGTGTGATCCCTTCTCCGGATATCCCAATTTTCTGCAGTGGCGGCCCAGACCCGCTCAATAGTGAAAACCGAGAAGGTTCCAGTAGACAAAGAACCAAATGAACGCCAGCGCGGCCGTCGCAACCGCGCTGTAATGCAGGCGGCTCCATACGGACCACAAACGTCTGCGCCACACCCACACGGCAAACAGGAGCACCACGGAGGCCAGCAGGGTGGTCACCATGGGAATCCAAAGCAAAGCCTTGATGGCTGGCGGGACACCGTAAACAAAGTCCCAGCCGTCCATGCGGGTCAGCAGATGCAGCATCTCAACGATAAAGAATATATTCAGCATTCCCAATACCGCAGCGGCCCACCGCGCCCAACCAAGTGCACCGGCTCGCACCAAAGGTCTCTTGCGCAATCGCCGAACCAGGGCTTGGAACGGCCACCAGACAGACCCGGAAAGGAGTATCACCATCAGCACCTTCACCAGCGCCACCTGGAACGCCGCCGTACCGTACCACGGGACTCTTTCATAGCTGTCACGGTCCGTGAACAGATGCGTCACGTTTCCGCCGCCGGCGGGATCAAAGACAGCATGACCCTGCCCTCCACTACTTAAAAAATAATGGGGCGCCATGGCGATCCATCGCTCGGAAGACCTGAACCCATGAGGATAATGAAATTCCAGCGAACCATCCGGGTTCGCTGTGATTCGGAACTGCCAGTAGAGCGTAATCAGCTTTTCAAAGGTGCGCCGGGAATACGGATTGCTTCGGTAGCTTCCGGTGAACTTTTTGAGGTCGGTTGCCGAAAGTCGCAAGGGCCTGAGTGGAGGATCCGTGTTGCGCACCGGAAAAAAGCGGTCGAAAAAGCTGTGGATCAGGTCGTCTTCAAACCTGGACTCGTCGCGATTGAAGACCAGAAAGATTCCCACATGCTCTTTCGGCACCATCATCAGCAGGCTGGCAAAACCACGGATGTTTCCACCGTGGCCGATCGCGCGGCGGCCATTCACAAACCGCTCGTAAAAACCGAACGTCCGGCCCGCGAGGCGAGGGTCCTCACCAAACTGCCTGCTGTGCATCTTGCGCACGGACGCATCACTCAGAACCCGTGAGCCGGCATATTTTCCATCGTCCATTTGCGCGGTGAGGAAGTGCGCCATGTCCGTGGCCGTCGAGTAGAGTCCGACTGCCGGAAAAATGTTGAAATAGTCAATCGGCTGCGGCGTGTAGCCTCCGCGATGATACTCATAGCCCGTGGCGAGGTGGGCGGCCAAACCAGGCGTCAGGCGAAAGCTGCTGTTTCGCATGTCGAGCGGGCGAAGGATGTGCTTTTCGATATAAGCGTCGAAAGGTTCGCCGGAAACCTTCTGCACCAGATAACCTTCGAGAGCAACTCCAAAACTCGAATAACTGTAAATCGTTCCCGGCGGCATCACCACCGAAGGCATGTGCCGGGCCAGGAATGTCCTGAGCGGAACCACTTGCGAAGGACGGTGCGCCGAGATGCCGATCACGCTGGCGTCCAGGCCTGCCGAATGTGTCAGAAGTTCGGTCAGGGTCACGGGCTGGGGATAAGGGTCCTTGAGCTGGAAATGTGCCAGGTACCGGTTGACGTCAGTGTTAAGGTCGAGCTTTCCGCTTTCGACAAGCTGCATCACAGCGGTGGCTGTGAAAACCTTGGACACCGATGCCGCACGAAAGACCGTCTGGTTCGGAATCACAGGGGTTTGCTTCTTTAAATCGGCATAGCCATAGCCTTTGCTGAAAATCACCTTGCCGTCTTTCACCAGAACAAAGGCGGCGCCCGGAATGTGCCATTTTGGCATTTCCCGCCCAAAGAAACGGTCGAAGAAAGCCTGCACCGCGCCGGGATTCGATAACGCCGGATGGGATGGTTGCACAAGTGGCTTGCGGCTTGTCTCTTGTGTGGCGCACAACAATCCAGCGCCCTGCCCCAACAACATCAGGAAAATCAGGCCATCAGCCAGCCACTCTGATCTTTCTTGTTTTCGCGCCATAACTGTTGATCGGTGAAGTCCTTCATTATGCCTGAAAGCAAGAAGGAGCGAGCCACTCTTCGTGACCGGAGAAAAAGCGGCCACGAAAGGTCCCGGTATGGGGCTTGGGGATCTCTGCCTTACAGGAAAAGTCTTTGCTTGTGCAGAAACAATTTTGCTGGGAGAAAGCCTGTGGCCTCCGCCTGGACGCACCGGCGGAAACGGGAGGCGCTTCTGGTCCTACGCAGTTAGTTCGGTTGTCCTATGACAGGGCCAGGCAGGTAGAAATCCTGCCCCGGGCGGCACAGGCATCCAGGTCAATCTTGTCCTCACCGAAAGCAATCGTGCTGGGCCTTCACAACCTAGCGGAGCCGCACGTCCTTTGCAACAAGGGGCGCGGCGTCTTGCAGTCGTCGATGAATGTACGACTCGTAGAATTTGATCTTGTTCCGCTGCTGTCTGAGGTGAAGCCTGCCAGCAACGATGCCACAGAGAAGTCCGGCCAGAAATATCAGGATGGCATCCAGCATTTTGTCCGCCCGCAAATGCATTCCCAACCAGCGCCTGCCCGTGGAGAGGGTTTAAGCCAATGCCACCAGTACGTTCCCCGCTGAGGTTAGCATCCTTGAAACGCCACTGGCTTAGTCCAGGCCGTCGGCTTTCGACCGGGAAAGTGTGCCCAGTGCCCCATGCCAATACCAGGCCCCATGGCTTCTCCCAAATGTGGCTGTTTCACCCGGACTCGCCATTTTGGAAGTTGGTTGGATATACCCGTTTCTACCCTTTGCTCGCTGATGTGGCTCGCAATGGAATTGCCAATCTAATACCTAAACCGACAAAAGCTAAATAACAGAAAACAAAAGGGAAGTAAAATGCGCTGAAAACGTGTGTGGAGAAATTTTGCCTACAGTAGGTAACTTCTTCATAACAAACCAGCCTGGTTCACTTGCGGCAAGCAGGTTGGGCCGGTCGTTTTTTCAGTGTTGCAGGGGCTGGAATCGGTCACCGGCCCCCCCACACAGGAAAGGCTATCAACGCCAGGCAAAGCACAGGCTTTTCAAGGAAATCTGTTGACGGGCCGATAAGTCAAAGGCATTCTTAGACTCTGCTTCAGGCCGAGACTCTATGGGGTCCTTCGTCGTCTGGGAATGAGAGGCGGCATCGTATACAAGGTCTTACTGGCTGCGTTTCTGGTTATTAGTGGATCGCCTTTAACTCAGCTCAAGGGGGCAGAGAGAGGCCCACTCCACCAGGTCCTCATCTTTGACTATCACCGGTTCAACACATATCGCGCCGACAGCATGACGGTCAGCCTCTCGGTCTTCGAGTTTCAGCTCCGATACATGGCGCAGCACGGCTATCACTTTATCCCTCTGGCCCGATATGTAGCTTACAGGATGGGCAAGGCTTCTCCGCCCCCGCCCCGCTCCGTAATTATCACCATGGACGACGGCAACGAATCGGTTTACACCGAGGCGCTTCCACTCATCGAAAAGTATCGGATTCCCATAACCCTGTTCATCTATCCGTCGGCCATTTCGAACGCTTCATCCGCCATGACGTGGAAACAATTGCGCGCGCTCAAGGCCACCGGACTCTTTGACATCCAATCCCACACCTACTGGCACCCCAATTTCAAAGTCGAAAAGAGGCGATTGACGCCATCCCAGTACAACAAGTTCGTTGACATCCAGTTCCGCCGCTCCCGCGAGGTGCTTGACAGGAAACTGGGCATCAACGTATCCATGCTGGCCTGGCCGTTTGGGATTTATGACAAAGAACTTGTGCAAAAGGCAAACAACAACGGATATACCGCAGCCTTCGCCCTTGACGGAAGACACGCAGGAGATTCCGACAACATTATGGAAATTTCGCGCTACGTGGTCACGGACCGTGATAGTGGCCGTCGGTTTGAGGATATTCTCAGGGGCACGCCTGCACGGCGTTAAGATCTTGCTGACATCCGCATCGCTTTCGGTCGCTCCGGCGCCTGCGCTGAGCTTTTCAGCCACGCGCCGCGGGAACACTGCCCCTCACTGCTTTGCGCCAGGAAATTCCACCTTGGGTACCTGCTGCGCGGCTGGGGTAGCAGCGAAATAGGCGTCGTTTCTCTCAAACCCCGCCCAACCGGCAAAGATGTTGTTCGGAAACTGCCCGATATAGGCGTTGTAATCCTGGATGGCATTATCGTAGCGGCGCCGCTCCACCGCAATGCGGTTTTCCGTGCCTGCCAGTTCATCCTGCAACTTCAAAAAGCTTTCGTTTGACCGGAGCTGGGGATAATTCTCCGTCAAGGCCAGCACCTTCACCAGCGCTCCGTCCAGTTCCTGGTTTGCCGCGATCTTGCCTTTGGGAGTCTGGGCATTCATCAAATTCGCCCGGGCATTGGCCACGGCCGTAAATACGGTGACTTCCTGCGCCGCAACACCTTTCACCGTTGCCACCAGATTGGGAACCAGGTCGGCCCGGCGTTCCAGCACCACAGAAACCTGCGCCCAGTCTGACTTGATCGCTTCGTTTTTGCGCACCATGGTGTTTCGCGCACTGACGTACATGCCGCCAAAAATCACCACGGCCAGCACAATCACAATCAGCACCACCCAGCCTTTTTTCATACTCTTCCTCCCAAGATAGCAGTTCTGCCCGTCCAGCGCTGGCTACGCACCACCCGCCAGTCGGCGGTCCACTTCATCCGTCACCCGTTCAACCAGGTCCAGATATTCCCGCAAAGTCTCTCGCGCCTTCACTTCGCGCGCCGGGCGTTTCCCTTCCCGGACGTCCAGGATTGTCTGGAACGGTTCCGGCCGTGCTCCGACCAGCTGCGAGACGGCTGCCACAATTTCGCGCCTCCCTGCCGGCGGTTCCTCGCCCAGCACGACCAGGGCATGCCGGAAAAGCGTGACAAACGTGGACACGGATGCGTCCATCAAACTCATGAACACCGGGTCCTTTTGTGGGGCCAGCAAGATTCCCTGCCGCAGTTTCACCCAGTTGGTTCGCAGTTCGCGCTCCACCTGGAGCCGATGCCACTGCAGGGGCACTTCCAGTTCCCCGAAAAAGTCCTCGCCATAAATCATTTTGTGATGAGCCTTCATGTCGAGCAGTTCGATGGCGAAAATATCCGCGGAGGCCCGCAGTTCGTCCAGCGTGAAAATCTGGGGTGCGGGAAATTTCTTCTGTTCCCACCACGTTGCCGTGTCGTGCAAAGCTTCGATCTCATCCGCACCGGCCTGCCCAAGCACGCAAAGCACGTTCAGGTCGGAGTGCCGCTCGTGATACTCTCCACGCGCCGCCGAGCCAAAAAGCACAAGCGCCTTCAGATTTTCACCCGCTGCGCCCAGCAACTTGTCCTTCAACTGTGCAAGCAATTTATCCATGGTTTCCGCTCCGAATTACCAGCCTCCGCTTGCTCCGCCGCCACCGAACGATCCGCCGCCAAACCCGCCGAATCCCCCGCCGCCTCCAAATCCACCTCCGCCCCACCGCCCGCCTTTATAGCGGCCGCCCATGCCGCCAAAAAACAACGGACCAGCCCACCACCAGACGCTGTGTCCGCGCCCGTAGCGGCTGCGCCCGCCCATAAGGCGCGCAAGCAGGCCCATCAGCGGAAAAAACAGCATGAACAAGACAAACAGCAGTGGAAATAGATTCGGACCACCCGGCCGTGAGTTCTCGCCTTCGGCCCCCGAAGCATTGGGCTGGCCGGCGAGCGAACTGAGCGTAACGCCGCGGTCTTTGGCAATCGCACCGGCTACTCGCTGGGTCATCAACAGCAACGCGGCGCTGTAATTTCCCGCGCGCAGCAACGGTCTGGCCTGGCGGCCGAAGTCACCGACAAGACCATCGGGCAAGATCGGTTCCAGTCCGTAACCGACTTCAAAGCGATACCGGCGGTCGTTTGGCGCAAGAAGGATCATCACGCCGCGATCTTTCTGCTTGGGCCCGATGCCCCACCGTGTCGCCAGATCAATGGAGAAGTTCTCAATGGGTTCACCATCAAGCGACTTCACCGTCACCACGGCAATTTGCGCCTGTGCTTTCTGGTCCACTTCAGCGCAGAGAGCATTCAACTGCTGCTCCGTTTCAAGGTTGATGACGCCTGCAAAGTCGTTGACGTACCCCCGGGGTTGCAAATCCTGCGGCTTCTCCGCGCTTGCCCCTAAAGTCAGCAACAAGGCCAGGCACAGTGCTCCGAGCGCCACTCGCAGCAGCTTACGCCAGCCCCCGGCCATACCCTGTTCATGTTTTATGCCGGAATGGAACTTTCTTGAAATGACTTGGGTTCTCCCTGGTGAAATTCTTCTTCGGATTGTGGCAGCAGTGGCGACTGGTTCCATACTGCGGAGGCCTTCCGCGCAGTATCCACAACTAATTGAAATCCTATTATGACCCCGCTGCCGGCCGTCAGCATAGCCCTATCGGAAATCCTCTTCCCGACAATGACCCCAAGCGGGAACTGTTATCCGCGCCCCGGATTCAGCCAGATATCCACACCGGGCGCGCCGGCCATGTACGGTTTCCCGAGGATGTCCAGCTTCCCATCGCCGTTGAAGTCGGCCAGTTGGGCTTCATGCGTGCCGTGCCCGCCCTCAGCGACGATCACTTTCTCAAAGTTGCCGCGCCCATCTCCATAGAATACCCAGAGGTGAGCGCGGGGATAATCCACTGTCCGTGTCCAGCCGCACCATTTAGCCATTTCGGCGCAGAAGATGTCGAGATTGCCGTCGCCGTCGATATCAGCCATGCGAAGCGTGTGCCCGTGAACCACGTCCTGGCCCAGCAGATTGTGGGCAGTCCAGGAGCCGTCTGGCCGCTGCTCGTACCAGTTCAACTCCCCGCACCCATCCCCGCTGTCAAAAGCCACCTGGGCGCCCGTGGATCCCTTAATCAGCTTCCCAGCCGCCGCCCGGGAGAATTTCTGCCGGTCGTCGATAACGTGCGCTGTGAATTTGAGCCCCCCATCGTGCTTGAACCAGCGCCCCCCGCCAACCACTTCCACGACGCCGTCGCCGTCGATGTCCGCCATCGCCATCCCTTCCATCGGCGCATCGGCCTGGTAGATGACGTGCAAGTCCCAGGGAGAAGTCCTGGCACGCGGCTGTTCCGGGATGCGCGCCAGGAAAAGCGCCCGCGCCCCCTGGTTCCAGAAGACAAGTTGCGGACGTCCCCCATTCAAAACGTCCGCCACCAGCATGTCATGGTGCTGGTTCCTGCCGGACTGCTTGATGAGTCGGCGCTTCCAGTGCCGGCTGTAGTCAGGGTAAGGGTTCTGCCACCACCACACTTCGTTGGTGGTGCTGTCGCCCCCGGCAATCACATCCAGGTGGCCATCACCGTCCACATCAAACAAAGTGCCGCCCGCTTCGATGTTCAGCGGTCCCGGATCAATCACGTGCTGCCGCCACCCATCCTTCCTGTTCTGCATCCAGATGGCGGCATTCCCCTTGACGCGATTCGTAAACACAAAATCGGCCCGCCCGTCGCCGTCGATATCGCCGACCATCGATCCGGTCTGCTGATTGGAAGTCTGGGGCACCGGGAGATCTCCGCTGGCGCTCGAAAGATGTTTCCAGGGCGGATGGGCCATCGTCTCGCTACACCCCGGCGAAGGGAGGCCGGATTTCTCCTGACCACGGCCCGCTGCGCGCGCTGCAATGTCTCCAGTACTCAGGGCAGCAGCCCATGCAAAAAAATCGCGTCTTGTTATCATGGGTTCTCTCCTCCGGATGATGTGGGAGCATAGGGAAAAACCAGCGCCCAGGCTCAGGCAGCGCCAGAACCGATTGCTCCGACTTGACCCGGCTGATTTCTCCGCACCCGATGATAATCTATACGGCTTAACAAACCCAGAGCAGAAATTTCATCTTCAAGTTCTTACCCAGGCGGGCACATGCGCACGAGGGGACGTTAAATGGGTAGTTCAAGGAATAGGACAGAAAAGTAAGCCAGGATGTTTGGTTGGGAGGCAGGGATTCGAACCCCGATAGGCAGATCCAGAATCTGCAGTCCTACCGTTAGACGACCTCCCAAGGTATCTATATTTTCTACCAGTTCTTACGGGTTTCTTGCAACTCAAAATGGTACCGCGTCATCTAGCTCGCAACGCCGCACCACTGGCAGACGAACTGCAATTGCGCCTTGGCGGCCGCAACCGCCGAATCAATTTCCAGGTACTCATCGGCAGCGTGAGTATTGCCGCCGCGCGCCCCCCAGAGGACGGCAGGTGTGTCAAACGCCTGGTGGAACACATACATGTCACACGGGGCCTCAATGCCCTGGATGAGCGGCTTCTTGCCCATCACGTTGCTGGCGCATTCCGCAAGCTCGCCGATCAACGGCTCGCTCCGTGCGATGGCAGACCCCGGCAGCCAGCGAACGGGAAATTCAATCTTTGGCTTCACCGGGAAAAGCTCCGGAGCGGCCTTCATGATTCCTTCAAACCATTGGTGAAACTCCTGGTCAATGTCTGATTGCTTCTCTCCCGGCATCATTTGCCAGTACATCTCAATCTGGCAGCTCTCTGGAACGGTGATGGGTTCTCCCGTTCCCCACGGCCCCGTGGTCAGCTTGGTGATAGACACCGGCACGGGGT
The DNA here is from genome assembly GCA_049583595.1 of Terriglobia bacterium. Taxonomy (GTDB): domain Bacteria; phylum Acidobacteriota; class Terriglobia; order UBA7540; family UBA7540; genus SCRD01. The sequence goes on along the minus strand of JBAUWE010000174.1, from coordinate 4,289 downwards.
CCACGGAGTCGGCGTAAAACTCGTGCACCGGAGCTTTCTTCTTACGCTGCTCCGCAAAATCCTGCAACTTCACAAGAAAGTATCGGATGGGATCGATCACTCCAGTGGGGAACTTCCCTTCCGGCAGCACGCCACCGGTGGAGCTTAGCGTAATGTGAGCCGTGCGGCCGCCGCGCTGGGCGGGACAAATTCGCAGGAAGGAGGGTTCCGTAATGATGGCAGCATCACCGTTATATCCCTTCAGGCGTCCGGCAAGCGTTCCGTTCACACCACCAAACTCCTCGTCGGAGACCGTTTCAATCACCAGGTCGCCTTTCAATTCAATGCCCAGTTCGCGCAGAGCTTCCGCCATAAACAGATTGGTGCCCACGCCCCCCTTCATATCATTGGAACCGCGGCCATAAAGCAGATTGTCTTCCACCTCTCCGCCGAAAGGATCTCGCGTCCACGGCTGCGTTCCCTTGGGAACGGTGTCAACATGTCCTGAAAGAACCAGCGATCGGCCGCCACCCCGTCCCTTTCGCCGCGCACCCACGTTGGGGCGGTTGCCGTAATCCCGTCCTTCATAATAGAAGAGCGGGTGTTCTTTCAGCCCTTTGACATCACGGAAGTAATACAGTTCCGTCTCCAGGCCCTGTCCTTTCAGGTAATCGGCTGCGTACTGCTGGCAGGCCTCTTCATTTCCCACGGGAGGCGTGTTTTCCGAAGGAATCCGAACCAGGTCACGGATAATCTCAACAAGTCTGTCGCGATGGCTGTCAACAAATGAAGAAAGTCGGTTTCTGAGGGTAGCATCAAGAGGCATCAGATTATCCCTTCCCAAAAAGCAGTTTCTGATATGAAGACTTAGGAACGGGCGTCTCCGCCGGCCCCGGTGGGCGGGCTATAGACGCCAGCCCCAAATAAACGTACTTACCACCTGCATTTTTTAGAATGCCACAGGGCACGTTTTTTCACCACTCCGTCAGACCTCCAGCTTGACAGGGCTTCGGCTGAAACCTTTCGTCAGGTAAGCCAGGTAGACAACGCCCAGCCCAAGCCAGATGAATCCCACAATTTTGGCCGGAGTCGACAGGCTCATCCAGACATAGCTGCACACCAGAGCGCCGAGGGCAGGAAAAATCAGGTTGGTCAAAAGGCCCAGGCCGCTCCTTTTCCGCTGGCGCAGATAGTAATGACGAATCACGCTGAGGTTCACCAGAATAAACCCGACAAAAGCGCCGAAGTTCAGAAGCTCCACGGCAAGCTGGAAGTGAATCAGGAATGCGCCGAGCAGGGTGATGCCGCCCATCACGTAAATGCTGCGCGTGGGCGTGGAATATTTCTCGTCAACATAGGCAAAAATCTTCCGGGAAATCACGCCGTCGCGGCCCATGCCAAACAGCAGCCGCGAAGCTCCCGCCTGCCCCGTCAGGGCGCTGGCCAGCCCGGCAACCAGCAGGACGAAGGTGATCCAGCCCATCATCACAGGCCCGCCCAGGAGCTTTCCAATATCAAGAATCGCCGTATCAACATTGGGGAAAGTGTGATAGTTGGGCCACACAATTTCCGCCAGGTAAACCTGCACAACGCAGAACAACGCCTGGATGATGCAGACCGAAACGGTGGCGATGGCAATGTTCTTCTCGGGATTTTCCACGTCTTCGGCAAGCGTGGAGACGGCATCAAAACCAATGTAGGAAAGCGTTGCAATGCCTGCACCCAGCATCATGGGGCTCAGTTTAAAAGTTCCAGGATCATACACCGCGTGCGGCACCACCAGCCCGCCCCAACCGTGCGCTCCCACAATCAGGTGCACCGCCAGCACCACGAAAAGGATGGCGGAAAAGCTCAGAATCACCATCATCACTTTGCTGGCCCGTGCCGTCATGCTGATGCCGCGGATGTTGATGAGCGTAATGGCAACTGTGAAAAATACCGCCCAGACCATGTAGGGGACCTCCGGGACGTACCGGGCGGCAATCAGCGCCGAATAAATAACGCTGAGCAAGGGAATCAGAAAATAGTCCAGCATCATGGACCAGCCGGCGAGGAACCCAATGTGCTCGTTCAGTGCGCGCTGGGCATAGGTGTAAGTGGACCCGGCGGCCGGGAATGCTCCGGACATTTTCCCGTAACTGGCCGCCGTAAACAGCATGGCCACCATGGCCACCAGATAGGCCAGAGCGGCATGCCCCAGCGAAACTTTCTGGATGATCCCATAAACGGGATACGGCGCGGTGGGGGTCAGAATGACCAGCCCGTAGATAATCAGGTCGCGAAGCCGGAGGACGCGCTTGAATTGGGGCTTATAACCCAGAGCTTCAAGAGATGATGGTACAGATTGTTCCGCCACTGTCAGTGAACCTCGTTGTCGGTTTTTCGCTTGCAATGTTGAAAAGGGTGCGCGACCGTTCCTTGCGCGGCGGCCTTTTATCAGACAGGATATGGGTCGCACCTGTTCCGCCGCCACACCCGCGGGTCACGTTGCACCCACCCTTCAGTCAGCCAGCGTCTTGTAGTCCTTCCAACTGAGCTTATCGTTACGGGATGGCAGGCCGTACTCCTTTGCATACTGGTTCCGCGCGGCTTCCACCTGGTCATACCATTTGCCGAACGGCAGCAGCAGTTCCCGGTAGATCAGGTAACTCAAATCTGCGGTTCGCATGGGCAGATGGTCTTTCACATCATCAACTCCATCCAGATACTTCCTTCCGTTCGCTTCTTCCACCCTCGGGTACCACGCCTTTTCCCAGATACGGACGGTATCTGCATAGGTTGCATTCCTTTGCTTGCGAATCTGCTGCGCCAGGTCCAATGCCTGGTCGACAGACGCCACGGCCTCGTTGGGCTGAGCCTCTCCAGCAGCTTTCTCCGCGGAATTCAGAAACGTGTTGATGTCTTGCAGATCCGTCAGCATCTGAAGGTTCTGCCGGTACAACCTCGCAACTGAAACGTAAAGCTCGAGGTTGTAATGATTGAATTGCACCGATTGCAGGTTCCGGTTCAGCAAGTCCATCAGGGTGTCGCTCTGCGCAAAATATGTAGACGCCAGGTCCAGCCGGCGGGCATTCAACTTGGCCCATCCGTGGTCCCGGGTCAACAATACGCCTGAGGGGACCGGGGGCAGCGGCAAGGTCTGGTCATCCGCCGGCTGCCTCGGCTTGTAGATGATGGGCGCATAGTCGCCCCAGATGCCGACCCGTGCGTTGGACGCAACCACGTCCCAGCTTTCCTTGTAGAACTGGCCCTGCTCGCTCATCAGTTGATACAGCCAGCCCATGTTTTCCGTCCCGGTGCCATAAAACAATCTGTAAAACGACGACATCAGTTCTTTCGGATTTTCACCGCCCGGGTGCCATGCCGGAGCTGTTCCCGTGGCGTATCCAAGCCACATCGTCTCCGTATTCAGTCCTGCGTCGCCCCAACCGGCAATCACAGCTCCCATCAAATCGGCATATTGACGGTCAGGAGAATGCGCCACCGCATTGAACATTTCCGGAACAATCCCGGGACCGGGAGGGACGGGCTGGTAGGCCCCTCCAGCCGAGTTGGGAAGCATTTCGGTCACCGGCCTGACGTAATAGCTGGGAAACAAAAGTTCCTTCCATCCCACCGTGGAGGTGAAAATCATCTGCCGGATGCCATGCGCCTTGAAGGCCGTGTCAAAGGCCTTACCATAAACCTCACCGTTGATCATGTAGGAAGGCAGCGAGGGAATGTCCTTCACCGTCAGCGGACGTTCTCCCCAGAAAACCACCTTATCTCTTCCCCGTGCATGCAGGTAACCCGCCGTCTTCGTCACAAACTCCGCCAGCAGTGCTCCCTGTCCGCCAAGCTCATCGGCACGCTTTTTCGACTGGCACTGGGCATTGTCGGCCATGCCCACAAAGTAGGGCTCATCCGTGGAGAGATAGAAATAGTTCACGCCCTTGTTGGCGTCCATCAGATCCTGGAACATCCCCTCAAGCAGCTTGTACGTGCCCGGGTTCGTCGCGCAAAACTCGTAGTTACTGTCCGGATACTCCCGCAGATTCGCATACTCCGGATGCTTCAGGATAAAGGCAACGTGTGCCGGCCCGTCCAGGTAGGGAATCAACTGTACGTGATACTTCAATCCGTAATCCGTCAGCTCCTGCAACTGCTGGGGCGTCAGCGCATACGGATTCACCAGCGCGGGCGCACTTTTGTACTCAAAATGATCGTTCAGCTTGATCACAAAGCCGTTGATCTTGTAAAACGCCGCCTGCCTCAGCGCCTGCTTCAGGACCTCCATCCGATCCAGGTGATGGTTGTCGTCCCAGTAGATG
>JBAUWE010000173.1:0-3038 GCA_049583595.1 Terriglobia bacterium | reverse complement strand
CACCAGCTGGACCTGATGAGGCAGGCGGGGCTCAACATCTCGGGATTCTGCTCTCCGGGCGACCTCGCCAAAGTGCAGGCCGCGAAGATGTCATGTTTTGTCGACGACGAACGCGCGAACGGCTACGAGTGGACCGGGATGCCGGACCGGAAGGAACTGCAGGAAAAGATCGACACCCTGGTTGCCGAGGTCCGGGACCATCCGGCGGCGCTGGGTTTTCTGCTTCGCGACGAGCCGCCGGCGGCGATGATGCCAGGCCTCGGGGAAGTGGCGGCGATGTTGCGGCGCGCGATGCCCGGCGCGTGGCCTTACGTCAACCTTTTGCCCAATTATGCAACGGCCGCGCAACTGGGCGCGCCCACCTACGATGCCTATGTGCAAAAGTTCGTGCGGGACGTCCACCCGCCGCTGCTGAGTTACGACAACTACTCGCTGTTTAACGGCAGGATGATGGGCCGCTTTTATACCAACCTGGCAACCATCCGGCGGGCATCAGAGAAGGCTGGCATCCCGTTCTGGAACGTGATTCTTGCCAACAGCCATTTCAGTTACATGGAACCCACCGACGCCACTCTGCGCCTGCAGGCCTACAGCACCATCGCCTACGGCGGGCGCGGCATCGAGTACTTCACCTACTTTTCGCCCAAGATCGGCAACTTCAGGCTGGCGCCGGTGGACCAGTTCGGGCACCGCACGGCCACCTGGTATGAGCTGCGGCGGCTGAACAATCAGATTCGCGAACTGGCGCCGTGGCTGATCAAACTGCATAGCACGGGGGTTTACCATTCAGCGCCGCTGCCCGAAGGGGCGGAGCCTGTCACTAAAAGCCGGCTGGTGAAGCAGGTGCGGGCCACCAACTTTCAAAGCCCTCCCGTCGCGCCCGAATACCTGATGGGCGAATTCCAGGACGGCGAGGGACATTCCTTCCTGATGATTGTGAACAAGTCGCTCGAATATTCCATGCGCTACTCAATTGACCTGAAGGATCAGGACCAGCGCCTCGTTCTGGTTTCTCCTTACTCCGGCCAGCTTGTTTCTTTTGCGGGAGAAATGAACTGGCTGGCTCCCGGCGCCGGCGCGCTGCTGGAGATCAAGTAGCGGCGGCATCCTGCCGGCCTTGGAAAATGCCGCCTGGACGGCGGCGCTACACCCAAGCGCCGAACTGCCGTAGCGCCGGCATCCTGCCGGCCTTGGAAGATGCCGCCGGGACGGCGGCGCTACGTGCCTCCGGTTGTCCGCACTGTGCGTTCAGGCTAAAATGAAAGTTTGGCTATGGTGGAACTAGTCCAGATCGGCGCAAATTCGCGTCCGGCGCGGCGGCCGGACTGGCTGAAGGTGCGCATCCCTTCCGGCGAAAATTACTTTGAGCTGAAGGGGCTGATGCGCGGCCTCGAACTCCACACGGTCTGCGAGAGCGCCCGCTGCCCCAACATCGCCGAGTGCTGGCAGCACCGCACGGCCACGTTCATGATTCTGGGCGAGCTTTGCACCCGGCGCTGCGGCTTCTGCGCGGTCCCGAAGGGACGTCCGGCCGGGCAGGTGGATGGGGCGGAGCCGGAACGCGTGGCCGAAGCGGCCGGAAACATGGGGCTCAAGTACGTTGTGGTCACTTCGGTGGACCGCGACGACCTGAAGGATGGCGGCTCAACCATCTTTGCGCAGACGATTGAGGCCCTGCGGCGGCGGCTTGAAGACTGCAAGATTGAAGTTCTGATTCCTGATTTTCGCGGCTCGGATGAAGCCCTCGAAACGGTGCTCAAAGCCCGGCCCGACATCCTGAACCACAACATTGAAACCGTTCCGCGGATGTATCCCGTGGCGCGGCGCGGATCGCGCTACGAGCGGTCATTGCGGCTGCTGCAGCACTCGCGCGAAATCGATCCCGCCATTCCCACCAAGTCCGGCTTGATGGTGGGCCTGGGCGAAACCCTGGACGAGCTTTTCGGCGTGCTCGGCGACCTGGCCGGCGTCGGGGTCGATATTGTCACCATCGGGCAATACCTGCGGCCCTCGGGTGAGCAGCTGCCGGTGGCGCGTTTCTACACTCCGGAAGAATTTGCAACCCTCAAGCAGGAGGGCCTGCGGCGCGGCATCCGGCACGTGGAATCGGGACCGCTGGTTCGCAGTTCCTACCACGCCCACGAACAATCATCTTCCCTCGATTCGCAGTTGAAGCAATAGACTGACGAACTTTCTGCTCCGAAACCCTTATCACAGAGATCGCAGAGCATCCCGGCAATCTCTGCGCTGAGTGTTTTCCGCCACCGAGGACACAGAGAAAGGCAATCACTGGATGCTTTCGGTCGGGTGGCGTTTCTTCAGAGCGGTTCGTGCGGCGTTGTAGAGAGCTTTGCCGGCGACGGATTGCTTGCCGCGCTCCTGGTTCAGGACCTGGCGATAGAGGGCTTCACCCTCTTCGACATGGCCCATGCGGATTTTGAGGCTTCCCACCATCAGCGTCCAGAGGCCGTTGCCGGGATACTTGCTGCGCAACTGCTGGAAGAGTTCCAGTGATTTCGCATACTGCTTTTCGCTGCTGCGGGAATAATCCTTGGCCAGGTAATAGAGGGCTTCAGCGTTGGTCAATTGGCCGTTCTTTGCCGCGTACTCGATCTCCTGAATTCCCCGCTCGCGGCTTCCGCCCGGCAGCCCGATCATCCATCGTAGCAGCTTGACGATGGTGGGCAGGGTATCCACAAAGTAGTCGTAAAGTCCCAGGCCGGCATAGCCGTCCGCCAGGTTGCGGTCTTTCTGCACGGCATCGATCAGCAACGAGCGCATCTGTTTTGCCGCGCGCGCGGCGGCCATGTTGCTTCCCTGCATCGAGGCCAACCTTCCCCTCAGCCCGTAAGCCATTCCTTCGTAGAGGGCATTCCTGGCCACATCGCGTTTTGCGTTTCTGTTGGCGCGCGCTTTGGCAATGGCCTGGTCAACAAGCTTGTTGAATTGCGAGTCGAAGGGACTTTTGGAATTCGAGGGAACGACGAACACATCGGGGTCAATTAGGTTGCCGGTGGCGAAATAGATCTTCCACCAGA
>JBAUWE010000172.1:0-7944 GCA_049583595.1 Terriglobia bacterium | reverse complement strand
CCCAGATCAGGCCGGCCTTCAGGGGTGAGGGCGCCAGCGCCGAGATGGCGGCCCAGTCGCGGCTGGTTTTGCCGTGCGCCAGAGGGCGCTCCGGCAGGTCGGTCCGGTGCGTCAGGTCAGGACTGATGCGTTTCCAATGGCGGCCGCCGTCGGCAGTTTCGAGGACGTATTGCGCGCCCTCATACAGGACGTTGCCGTTGATGGGCGAGAAAACGAAGGGGGGCTCAACCGCGCCCCACCACTGGCCGAAGGCGTAACGGTAGGGCCCATCGTCGCCGATGTAGGGGGTGACGTCGAGGGTTTGCCAGGTACCCCGAACCCTGCGGTGAATGGCCGGGCCATCGTCGCTCGAAAAAATCCACTGCGGATGTGCCGGGTCCGGTTCCACACGCCCGTATTCGTAGGCGCCCATCGAGGGCCGCCAATCCAGAAAGCTGATGGACCCAAAGGCTCCCCGGCTGCTCACTTCCACCGAGCCGTTGTCCTGCTGGGGGCCGTAAACATGGTAGGGAAACTGGTTATCGGTTGCCAGATGGTACATCTGGCCGGTCGGCTGGTTGTACCAGGAACTCCAGGTCTTGCCCGCATTCAGGCTGACGCTCACTCCCTGGTCAGCGCCCAGGATCATCTCGCTGCTCAGGCAGCCCTTGCCGCCAGCCATCGGAAGGCACGGGCTTTGGGGATTGATCCAGAGGTTGTGATAGTCATCGCCGCCGGGCGAACTTTTTAAAACCTCGAACGTCTTTCCGCCATCAACCGAACGATAAAAAGCAGTGTGATTGACGTAGACAACATCGCGGTTCTGGGGATCGATCCAGACACCGTTGAAAAAGCCGGAGCGACCGCCGGGAGTCAGCCGGGGATCATTCGTGATGCGCCGCCAGCTTGCTCCGCCGTCGTCGGAGCGAAAGAAGCCGCCTTGAATGCGGTCAATGTGCCCCTGGGCCCTGGCAATATTTGCGAAGACTCGCCCGCCATCGGCCGCGAGGCCAATGCGCCCCGCGGGCCAGGTGGGAAGCCCGTGGCCGGTTATGGCGTGCCAGGTCCGTCCTCCGTCGGTGGATTTGTAGATGGCGCCGCCGGCCTGGTCATTATCAGTGGGCGCGGGTGGCAGAGCGGCCTGGTGGTGCCACAGCGACGCATACACCACCCCGGGGCGGGCGGCATCGTACGCCAGTGACATGGCGCCCGTCGTATCATCCTTGTAAAGGGTTTGGGTCCAGGTTCGGCCGCCGTCGCGGGTGAGATAGACGCCACGATGCGGGTCGGGCCCATAGGCGTTCCCGAGCGCTGCCACCAGCGCTACATCGGGGTCGTTCGGGTCCACCAGTATCGCTCCGATGTGCGCCGTATCGTCAAGGCCGATATGGCGCCAGGTGCGCCCAGCGTCATCCGAGCGCCAGACTCCGTCTCCCAGGTTCGCCGCCCCCCAGGCGGTGCTGGCAATGCCAAAATCGCCGGTGCCGACATAAATGATGTTGCCGTTCGAGGGCGCCACTGCCAGCGCGCCGATGGAGGCCACATGCGCCTGGTCAAAAATCGGTTTCCATACCAGGCCGGCGTCCGTGGATTTCCAGACGCCGCCCCCGGGACTCGCCATGTAGTAGACACCCGGCTGCCCGATCACTCCAGCCACCGCAGAAACGCGGCCCGCGCGAAACGGACCGATCAGCCGCCATCGCATCCCGGAGTACATATCGGGATCGAACTGGCCCGCTCTGAGCGGGGCGACGGCCGCCAGGCTGGTGATGAAAACGGCGAAAACCACGATGAAGGTTTTGGCGATGCCGGGTTTCATTTCGAACATGTTGTCCCCTGTCATGTGCTGAGTCCGGTTCGGACGTCAGAAAGTAGTAAAAAGCTTCGCGGTTCGTGAACACTTTGAACCGGCCTTTTCTTGGAACAATGGAATCCCGAAAGATGGACTGCAAGCTCCTGCAATCACTATGAGGGAATATTACGGGTACCACGCCGACCCGGCGGGCGTCAAGTTGGTTGCCATACGGGCCGCGCATCTGTACGGTTGGCGGAACCGTCAGGCGGTTGGTTGGACCTCCGGGTGTGAGGTCCGAGGTTCTCCTGGAGACACGGATGGCGACCCGCCATTCCAGTCCCACTCAGCTTTGCTTACACTGCCGAACCTGCGCGCCATCCGCGAAGCAGATGCTCCGTTGGGGGATACTGTGCTTTCCCCTTGACAAACTAGGAGAAGGCCCCTATTCTCCTAGAAAGACTAGGAGTCGATGATGGACGGCAAAACTGCGGATCTGCTCCCGGGGACTCTCGACATGCTCATCCTGAAGGCGGTTTCTCTGAAGCCGCTGCATGGATACGGCGTGTTGCTGCGGATCCGGCACATCTCGGGCGATGCGTTGGAGATTCCGCAAGGGTCTTTGTATCCGGCGCTCTACCGGCTGGAGCACCAGGGTCTGATCCACGCAGAGTGGGGCCAGAGCGAAAACAATCGACGGGCGAAGTACTACACCCTGACGGCTGCCGGACGCCGGCGCCTTCGGGAAGAGACTGCCGGGTGGAATCGGCTGGCTGCCGCGATTGCCGCGGCCTTGAGCGCTCTGCCGGAGGAGGTCTAAGGTGTTTTTCCGCATTCGCTCTCTACTTCGGGCGCTTACCGGGCGGCGCGAATTCGAAGAAGGAATGAGTGAGGAGTTGCGCTTCCATATCGAACAGCACACCGAGTATCTCGTGCGCTCGGGCATGTCACGGGAAGAAGCGGGCCGCCGGGCGCACATCGAATTTGGCGGTCTCGGCAGCGTCACGGAAGAATGCCGAGAGGCGCGCGGCCTTCACCTGTTCGATGAGTTTGTGAGGAACCTGCGCTACGCGGGCCGTCTGCTGCGAAAGTCGCCCGGCTTCACGGCGACGGCGCTATGGACCATTGCCTTGTGCCTGGGTGCGAACCTCACGATCTTCGCGGTCATCGACGCCATTCTGGTGCGTCCGTTGCCTTTTCCTGACTCCGGCCGGCTGGTGACCATCTTCAACACCTACCCGAAAGCGAGCGTGGACCGCGACGGGGCGTCAATCACGAACTATTACGAACGCCGAGGCCGCATTCCCGCCTTCAGTTCGCTCTCGCTTTACGCCTTCGGGACGGCAATTGTAGGCGAGACTGGCTCAATGGAACGCGAGCCGATCACCCGAATCTCTCCCGACTTTTTTACGACGCTTGGCGCCGGCCCGGCATTCGGGCGTACCTTCACTGATGCCGAGATGACCTTCCAAACCGACGATATTGCGATTCTCAGCGATGCGTACTGGAGACAGCACTTCAACGCCGACCCCCATGTGATTGGCCGGAAGATTCAGGTCGATGGCCATGCCAGAACGGTGGTCGGCGTGCTGCCTGCCGGTTTCCGCTTTCTCTCTTCCGAATCCCAGTTGTATTTGCCTCTGGCCTCCAGCCCGGAACAACGCGCACCCCTGGAGCGGCATTCGGGGGGTAACGTCAGGCAGATGATCGCCCGCCTCAGGCCCGGAGCAACGGTTGAGCAAGCCCAGTCAGAAATTGACGCACAGAATACGGCCCTCGAGAAGGACGACCCGCAGGGCAAAGAGATGGCCGACGCCGGATTTCGTTCTCTGGTCGTATCTCTTCATTCCGACCAGGTGGCGGCGGTGCGACCCACCCTGCTGCTGCTCCAGGCGGGCGTATTCCTGCTGCTGCTGATCGGCATGGTCAACCTGGTGAATCTCCTTCTCATCCGCGCCAGTGCCCGGTCGAAAGAGACAGCCGTGCGGCAGGCGCTGGGCGCAAGCCGACGGTTTGTCGTGTCTGAAGTTGTGGTTGAAACCACACTGCTCACTTTGGCAGGAGGTCTGCTCGGTCTCGCCATCGGGGCCGGCGGAATACGGTTGGTGGCTGCGCTGGGCGCTGCTCGGCTGCCTTTTGGCGCCCGCATTGCTTTCGACGCGCGAGTGGCGGGGGTGGCTCTTGCCGCAGCCGTCGTCCTGGGCATCCTGCTGGCAGCGCCCATTGCCTGGTTCAATCTTCGGCTGCGCCCAAGTGACGCGCTCCATTCCGAAGCCCGTGGCGCAATGGCGGGCCGGGCGACTCAAATCCTGCGGCACGGCTTCGTTGTCGCCCAAATTGCTTTAGGCTTTGTGCTGTTGTATGGAGCGGGCATGCTGGGGCTTAGCCTTAAGCGCGCAATGGCCGTCTCTCCGGGCTTCCGGCCCGATCACGTCATCACCGCGCAGATCTCGCTGGTTGGAAACAACTATCCTTCGCCCGCAGCAGGTCTTGCGTTCACCGAGCGGCTGGAAGAGGGGCTGGGTCGCCAACCTGGAGTGTCTTCGGTTGGAGTAGCCACCAACATCCCATTCAGCGGAAGAAACGGCAAGAGCGCCGCCACGGTGGAGGGCTACGTCCTGAGGCCCGGCCAATCGCCGCGTGGGCACTACTCCTACGGCGTGGCGGGAGACTACTTCCGCGCCATGGGTTTCTCGCTGAGAGCCGGTCGTTTTCTCACTGGAGCGGACTCGCGTAGAAAAGATCGTTACTGCGTTGTAGACGAGGATTTCGCCCGCTATTACTTTCGGCACACCAACCCCTTGGGCCATCGCCTGTTTCAGGGGTCGGAAAGGGGCCCTGCCGATGAGGCGTTCACGGTGGTGGGCGTGGTCGGCAGCATCAAGCAAGCCGGGCTCACCGACGATTCGGCGCAGGGGGCTGTCTACTATCCCTATATCGATCAAGCCGACAGCAATATTTACGTCGTCGTCCGTGGCAGCGACAGGACGGCGGTCTTGGGCCGGGAGCTTCAAAGGAGCGCCCGGGAAATTGACCCCGGACTTGCGATCAATGACGTCCAATCGATGGACGGCCTTATTGCCGACAGCCTGATAACCCGGCGCTCACCGGCTCTGCTCGCCGGAATCTTTTCAGCGATCGCTCTGCTGTTGATTGCCATCGGAACTTACGGCGTCCTGAGTTATGCCGTGGTGCAGCGACGCCGCGAGATCGGCGTGCGGATAGCACTGGGGGCGCTGCCGAAGCAGATCCGCGGACAATTCCTCTCTCTCGCTGTACGCCTGCTCGCCGGCGGCACCGCCCTGGGCTTGTTCGGCGCCTGGATGACGGGCCGGGCCATGCAGGCGGTCCTGTTTCAAGTGCCGGCGCATAGCCCCATGGTTCTCGCTGGCACCGTGGGCATTATTTCGGTGATATCTTTCGCTGCGTGTCTGCTGCCGGCTCATCAGGCAACCCGAATATCGCCAATGCAGGTTCTTGCCGAACAATAGTGAATGAGCCTGACCTTCCGGAGGCGTTTGGGAAGATGCACGGGCGTCCCGCCGGCAGGCGGAAGCATGATGGCCATGCCACCTGCGGCCCATGCAGCCGCCACTCCGCCCCATTCCAAGCCACTCAGCTTCGCTAAACGCAAACATTAAAAATCAATGGGGGCGCCACCTGCGTGAAAGCGTATCAGCGGTGAATGGTTCCCGTCTCAACCACTTCAAAAGCGCTGCCGGGAACGCTTTTGAGCTCCTCAAGTTCAGTGTTGTTCCACCGGGGGTCGGGCGCGCCGCTGATGAACCAACTGCTGCCGTTATCGGCCACAATCATCCCATACTTTTTGAGTGCGGTGAGGATGATGAGGGCCTCGCCGGTGTAAGTGGAGATGTTGTAGGAAGACTTTAAGCGCAGGCGCAGACCCATGGGCGGCAGGCTGGGATCGCTGGAACTGCTGGCGAAGTGAGTGGCGGGGTAAATATAACCGGCCTGGGTTTGGGCGACGGTGAAGCGCAGAGCGTGCTTGATTTCACCCGCCGCGACTTCGTCGTAACGCACCAGGCCCGGCAGAATGGGCAACCCGGCAGCGTCGGCGGAAGTCCAGCCGTCCGGACGCAGTGTGTCGGAATAGAGGTCGAAGACGGCGCCATTGGCGGCAGTCCAGTTGTTGTCGTTGGCGTCCTTAAAGCCTCTCCAAACTTCGTAGAGCGTGCAGTTGTGTTGAGCGGGATCGGCCAGGAGCGCCACCACGTGGCGGTCGCCGGTGGAGAGGTTCCCACCCTCCACGGGGGCGTCAGGGGGGAAGGGGTAGCAGCCCGCGCCTGTCAGCATACAGCCGGGTCCGGGGTCGCTCTCAGCAGGGTACTGATCGAAAGTGACAGTCACCAGCGGCTGGGTGTCCGGCACCACGACGAATGGAATTCCATAGGTGGGATCAGTGCCAAGGTCGGGGTGGAGGTATTGCCGATCCTGGTTGATGCTGGCAATGTACTGGGCCGAGTTGGGGTCCACGCAGTAATTGGAGACGTCGGCGTTCCAGGCATTGTCCGTGGGAAAAACCGGACAGCCGGAAATCATCGGGCTGGTGCTGTAATCGGTGGGGCTGCCGGTTGCGGCGTTGCTGCAATTCGTCTGCGGTGGAGGGGCCGGCGTAGTTGATATGGAGGACGAGCCGCCACAGGAGAGCAGCAAGATCGAGCTTGCCATGATGGCGGCGCAGCAAAAACAAATACGATGGGCGGAACTCCCTGCCATGTTCCCTCCGCACAAAATCGGACCGGCTTGAAAGGTATCCAGGAATTCCTGCCTGGCTTCCTCGACAGGGTCGATTATACCCAGAGTTCAAGCGGCTGGCGCCCTTGACAAAATCAGAGCCCTCGCCCGTGTGGAGAGGGTGGACGCGTCAGCGGCCGGGTGAGGGGACAGTCCCATTCTGGAATTTTGAATCCTGAATTTGAAATCCCATGGGGTGAAGGAGTCGCTGCTGCGGTGTGGCATCGCAGCCCTCAGTTTCTGACTCCGGACTTCCGTCGACCTCCAACTTCCTTCTGCCCGCCGCCCCCTTTGTCGATGCGCCAGCCTCCGGCCGGGTGCTAGTCAAGTTCTTTGACGCGGATATTCCTAAAGTCCACGTGCGTGCCGTGTCCGAGAAATCCGATGTGGCCGGTTGTCCGGGCAAGGCCGGGGTGCTTTTTCAGGACTTCGGGGTCGGTGACGTCGTCAAGGTTTGCGTCCACAATGGCGGTGCCATTCAGGGTGACGCGAATGTGGCGGCCCTGGGCGAGAATTTCCTCCCGGTTCCAATCGCCCACGGGCTTCAGGAACCCGCGTTTGGCCGGAACCACAAGATAGATTGACCCGTGGTATTGCCCGGGCTTCAGGTGGGCGTACTGTGGCGCCGTGTTGTCGAGAATCTGGATTTCCATTCCCTGATAGGCAGCATCACCTTCGAGAGGGGCGCGAATCCCGACTCCGTTGTTGGCTCCGTGGGTCAGGCGAAATTCAAAGCGGAAGACAAAATTGGAATACTCTTTTTTGGTGAAGAGGTTTCCGCCGCCGTCGGCCGGGCAGACGAGGATGCCGTTTTTCGCCACATAGCCCGGCCCCTTGCCGCGCACCAGCGTCCAGCCATCCAGCGACTTGCCATCGAAAAGTTTGTGGAAACCCTGCTCGGCAGCGAGGGATCCGGTTACACAAAGAAAAAGGGAAACTGCAAGCACAAGATTCACCGCTCGTTGTTTGCTCATGCCTGAGTCTATAGCATAGGTCGCCGCGCGAGCACAACCTCCAACCCATCTCTCCGGATTCACGATTTCCGCAAAAGGGCGGGGGCGGCGCCCCGATGTATCGGGACGATCTCGCGGAGCGAAAAGCGCTCGCCCGGTCCGTTTGCGATTACGCAGACACCCAAAACCGCCGCCGGGTGGCTGCCGGTTCCAGTCTCAAATCACCGGAGTAGGCGTCGACAGCGCCGTCATCACCTCTTTAAACTCGTATTTGCATCCCTCCACCTGGTCCCAGGGGCCGGTCTCATACTCGAGCGCAAAGGTTCCCTTGAATCCGTTCGCCAGCATAATCCTCACGGAACGCTGCAGGTCATTCTTGTTGCCCCAGCGGTCCCAATATTTCGCGTGCACGTTGGTATGCGCATAGGGCGCCAGCGCCTTCAGCCCGTTGAACAACATGTAATG
>JBAUWE010000171.1:0-5572 GCA_049583595.1 Terriglobia bacterium | reverse complement strand
ACGCCTTAACCCGGAAAATCGGTATTGCTTCCGAAGCAGTTCAATTTGCCGGCGGGTCCGGCCTGTCGCGCGAAACCCTGGTGACGCCCGACGCGGTGATGAAGCTGCTGCAGTTCAACGCCCGCGCCCCATATTTTCAGGCGTTTTATGAGGCGCTGCCCATCGCCGGAGTCGACGGCACGCTGGCCGACCGCTTTCACAACACTCCATTGCAGGGCCGCATCCATGCAAAAACCGGATCATTGGAGCACGTGAATGCGCTCTCGGGTTATATGAATCTGCCGGGACAGCGCCGGCTGGCCTTTGTGATCATCGGAAACCATCATCCGCTCCACTGGTCGCAGGCGACCAAAGTGATTGACCAGATCGCTCTCGAGATCTACCGGCGTTTCGCGTATCGGCGATAGGGCATGGGGATTGCACTTTGATGAAAACGGTCACCATTTTTGGCAGCTCAATTCCGGGCGAAGGCACGGAAGCCTACCAGGAAGCTCAGCAACTGGGCCGGCGGCTGGCGGAAGCCGGCTTTGCCGTCTGCAACGGCGGCTACGGCGGTTTGATGGAAGCCTCCGCCCGCGGAGCCAGGGAATCCGGCGGCCACACCATCGGCGTCACCTGCGACGTCTGGACGGGCACGCCCAACCGCTGGATTGTTGAAGAAGCGCGGACCTCAACCTTTATGGATCGGCTGCTGATGCTGATTGAGCGGGGCGATTCCTACATCGTACTTCCCGGCGGCACGGGGACGCTGGCGGAACTGGCGCTGGTGTGGGAGATGATGAACAAGACCTCCCTGTCGCGGTCGGTGGGTGGGCGCAAGCCGCTGCTGGTGATGGCGCCCTACTGGCAGCCGGTGATTGAGTGCCTGGAGCAGGAAACCGAACTGGCCCTGCGATCGAACAAGGTCAAAATACCCGCCATGGAAATCGTCACCATGGTCCATACGGTGGATGAGGCTGTCTCGCATGTGGTAAAAGAGTTGCAGGCTGGCTCTCACTGATGGGAGCTGTTTGCAGCCTCGTGCCATGAGCAATCTCGATTCCCCTTCAGCCACGCCCGACCGCTATTCCTGCCGCGTCCTCGAATTTGAAGCGGTCAAAGACCTGCTGCGCGGATTTCTCTCCGGGCCCATCAGCCACAGTCTGGTTGCGGAACTTTCTCCCGGCGACGACCTGGATACCATCAGCGCCGCTCTCGAGCGCGTGCGCGAGGCCGTTGATTTTGTCCGCACAGGTTCGCGTCCCTCGCTGGGCGGGCTGGAAGATCCCGGCGCCATTCTTGGCCGGCTGCGCGTGGAGGGCGTTTCCTGCACGGCGCGCGAAATCCTCACGGTTCTTGCCGTGATGCGCAAAGGCCAGGAAGTGAGGAAGAATTTTGACCGGGCGGCCTTTCCACACCTGGCCGATCTCGCGGGCGTGCTGCCGGATTTCCGTTCGCTGCTCGCGGAGATTGACGGCAAGATCCTTCCCGATGGCTCTCTCGATTCCTCCGCGAGCCATGAACTGGGCCGGCTGCGCCGCTCCATCGACCGCCTGCGGCACGATATCCAGAAAACACTGGAGGGGCTGATGCGGCGGCTCAGCCGCGACAAGGTTTTGCAGGACGCTGTAGTGATGGTTCGCAACGAGCGGCTGGTGGTCCCCATTCGCGCTGAAGAAAAGCGTCACGTGCCGGGTGTGATTCACGGCGCCAGTTCATCGGGCGCCACCGTTTTCCTCGAGCCCATGGAGACGGTGCCGCTGAACAACGAACTGGTTGAACTCGAAGACCGCGAGTATGCCGAAACGCAGCGAATTCTGGGCGAGTACACGGAAAAGCTCCGGCTGCGCCTGCCCGACCTGCTGGCCGCTGCATCTATTCTGGCCGAACTGGACATGGTTTTTGCCAAGGCGGGTTTTGCCGCGGCCTACGATTGCTGCATTCCGCAGATCGGCGGCGGGCAGGGAATCGTGCTCAGTGACGTCCGCCATCCCCTGCTCGAAAAATCACTGCGAAAATCCGGCCGGCAATCGGTTCCGCTGAGGATCGCTTTGCAGGAGCCCAAAAGCATGATGGTGATCAGCGGGCCAAACGCCGGCGGCAAATCGGTGACGCTGAAGACCGTGGGGATGGCTGTCCTGATGGCGCAGGCCGGACTGCCGGTCGCCGCCAGCGATGCGCAACTGCCCCTGTTCCATCGGGTGCTGGCGGATATCGGCGACCAGCAATCCATCCAGGCGAATTTGAGCACCTTCTCGGCGCACATCACCAGCATCCGCAACATGGTTGAGGTTGTGGGGGCGGGCGACCTGGTCCTGCTGGACGAGCTCGGGTCCAGCACCGAGCCCGGCGAGGGCGCCGCGCTGGCGATTGCGATTCTGGAACGCTTCAGGAAGTCGCGCGCCTTCACCTTTGTCACTACGCACCATGGACGGCTGAAAGCTTACGGCAGCGAAACCGCGGAAGCCGAAAACGCCGCCATGGAGTTCGACGAGGAAACCCTTGAACCTACCTATCGCCTGCTGGTGGGCCTGCCCGGCAAGTCCAGCGCCGTGGACATCGCCGCGCGCCTGGGCCTGCCGCAGGACATTCTGGACAAGGCCCGTGAACTGATCGGACGGGAGGAAGCCGAAGCGGCGGCGCTTCTCCAGTCGCTGCACGAGCAGCGGGCCGTCATGGAGGCGGAACTTGCCGGCCTGCACGCCCAGGAGAAGAAACTCCTGGAGAGAGCCGTGGAGCTGGAAACTAAAGCCGAACAGGACCGCCGCGCCAAGCTGAAAGAACTCGACTTGCGCCTGGAAGAAACTTTGCGGGCAATGGAGAAGCACTGGGACGATGTGCTCGCCGAATTGCGCGCGCGGGTTGATAAGCCCCGGCTGCCCAAGGGTGTTGAGCGCAAGGTGGTGGAGCTGAAGCAGGAGGCACGCGAGGAATGGAATGCGCAGGTCCTGAACGTTCTGTCCGAGCCGGCGCCGGAGGGCCGGGGCATGCCTGAAGCGCCGCTGGCCGTCGGCGACCAGGTGCGCGTGCCGAACCTTTCCATGCCGGGCACAGTCACTGAAATCGTGGATGATGATCACGTCCAGGTGCAGGTTGGGAACCTGCGGCTGCGAATCTCGAAGGACGAGGCGCAGATCATCGCCCGCAAGTCGCAGCAGCACGAGCGCGTCCCCGCGGCTGGCGGGCGGCTGGGCATGCGGGTGGAGGCATCTGCCGCTGATGTGCCGGACGAAATCAATGTGATCGGCAACACCGCTGAGGAAGCGAGGGATCGCGTGGATGAGTTTCTCGATCGCGCTTACACCGCAGGGCGCGCCCGTCTGCGGGTGATCCACGGGTTTGGCAAAGGAATCCTGCGCAGGAACCTGCACGAAATGTTCACCACGCACCCACACGTCGAGAAGTTTTATCTTGCGAAGCAGGGCGAAGGCGGCGGTGGAGCGACCATCGTCGAGCTGAAGAATTGATGGTGAAGGCTGAATCTTTTGGCTCGCGCGCCGCATCCAACAGGAACTGGAAGGGAAAAGCGCGTCTGGTTGGCCGCCGCATCCCGCTTTCATTTTTTCATGCATCGCCTGCCCCGTTTTGTGGAGAGCAGCGAAGGAGCACCAATGGGCCTACTCCGTGACGAAGATGCCGTAGAAATCCGCCGCCTGCTGGGCGCGATGACGGCGCCTGTGAAGATCATTCATTTTACCCAGGAGCTAAATCTCGAGTACGGGGCTGAAACGCGGCAGGTGCTGGAAGAACTCGCCGCACTGTCCGACAAGCTTTCGCTCGAAGTCTACGACTTTATCCTCGACAAAGAGAAGGTGGCGGAGTACGCCGTGGACAAGGCTCCCGCCACCGTAATCCGCAACGGGAAAGATTACGGCATCCGCTATTACGGCATGCCGGCGGGCTATGAATTTTCCACCGTGTTGGATGCCATCCTCGATGTTTCAAAAGGCGAGTCGGGCCTGGGCGCGGAGAGCAGGGAAAAGCTTTCTCACCTCAGCCAGCCGGTCCACCTCGAGGTGTTTGTCACTCCCACCTGACCGCATTGCCCTCAGGCGGTTCGCCTGGCCCAGCAGTTCGCCATGGAAAGCGAGCACGTCACGGCCGATTGTATTGAGGCCACGGAGTTTCCTGACCTTGTCACCCGGTATCGCGTCCAGGCCGTCCCCCGGACGGTGATCAACCAGGAGCATGCGCTCGAAGGCTCGCTGCCGGAAGGGCATTTTCTGGATACGATCCTGGGCGCGGTGCAGCCTTCTGATGAGGGTGAAAAGGCCTGACGGGCTTTCGGAAGCGGAGCGCGCCGCAGCGCGGGCGCCCCTTCATCCCGTTAATACTTCAGCACCGAATGCAGATCGTATTTCGAGATTTTCTCTTTTCCCTTCAGGAATTCCAGTTCAATCAGAAACCCCATGCCTGCCACGACGCCGCCCAGTGATTCCACCAGTTCAGCCACGGCTGCGGCGGTGCCTCCGGTGGCCAGCAGGTCGTCGATAATCAGAACCTTCTGTCCGGGGGTGATGGCGTCGCGGTGGATCTCCAGCGAGTCCTTGCCGTACTCCAGGTCGTATTCGACGCGCGCCGTTTCCGCAGGGAGTTTCTTCGGCTTGCGCACGGGAACGAACCCGGCGTTGAGCCGATAAGCCACCATGGGCGCAAAAATAAAGCCTCGCGCCTCAATGCCCACCACGCGATCGATCACCTGGCCCAGGTAATGCTCGGCCAGGGAATCCACGGAGCCGTGCAGCCCCACGGGGTCTTTCAACAGCGTCGTAATGTCGTAGAACAAAATGCCCGGTTTGGGGAAGTCCGGAACTTCACGGATGAGTGCCTTGAGATTTTCCACGCAATGTCTCCTCTTTTGTGTGATCGGCTACCAGTCGCTCTCAACCACAAAGCGGCGGTAGCTTCTATTGACCTGCTCTTCAAATTCCTGAATCTGATCGACGCGCGCGCTGCGCGGCCCTTCCGTGAGGTGCGTTTTGAATTCGTCCAGGGCAGCGGCGTTTCCAACCGCATAGGCTTCCACGGTGCCGTCCGCGCAGTTTTTAACGTAACCCGTAAGGCGCAGGCGGCTTGCCACGTTTTCGGTGAAAAATCGAAACCCCACGCCCTGCACACGCCCCATCACCACGTATTTTCTGGCCTGCTTCTTCACACGATTCTCAATCCGCGCAACAGTCTTAAGTCAGGGGCTCAAAGCCGAAGTGCCCTGACTTCTGGAACTCCGCGACGGCAGCTTCCCGCTGCGCCGCGTCCCATCCCAATCGTTCTCCAAAAATCTCCGCCACTTTGGGCAGCGCTTCGCGAAGCGCATAAGCGGCGTACCAGTTCAATCCTGAGCGGCGCAGGAGAAAGTCGTCAAGGTTCCGCGCCATTTCATTCTCAATGGCAAATGCAACCTCAGCGCCCAGGCAATCCGCACTGCCGGGAAGCGGTTCAGCCAGTTGGAGATCAGAGTGGATAGGTTCCAGCACCTGCTGCCAGCGGGTTCCGTAGGTCCGCACGATGCGTTCGGCCGCCGCTCGCGGAACACCAAACAGCCGCACGGCGTCCGCCACGGCATCCTTGAAGTAATCTTCAAAGTTGTCCGTAT
>JBAUWE010000170.1:0-3365 GCA_049583595.1 Terriglobia bacterium | reverse complement strand
GCCCGACCAGAGTTCCAGCACTCGTTCGAGCGGCGCCCTGGCCAGCCGCCTGACGGTGGGTAACTCGCGAATGAAGCGCTGGTAATAGGGAACAACGGTTTCAATCTGGGTCTGCTGCAGCATGATTTCCGAGACCCAGACGGTGTAGGGGTTTCTGGACTTCCGCCAGGGCAGCGCACGGGAGCGGCGCTGGTACCAGCGGAGCAGGGAACGCCGGGCTTCGGCGGCGCGAAGGCGTGGGAGGGAAACCATGGCAACCGTTATTTCCGGCGGCCTCTTGAATGCCGGTCGCGCACCGATGACCGCGCAATCTCTGCCGCGGTTCCTGGTGCGTAATAGCCCGGCGGGGCCTGGACGCCCATGCGGCCGTGCCGGACCACCTGGATGCGGACGCTGTGGAAGCGGCCGTTTTCCCTGGAATCGGTGGGTTTGTATCCCAGCACGTAGTAGGCGGGGGGCAGCGGGATGGCCGCTTGAAAGCCCAATCCCAGGTCATCCTTGTTGGCGACAAAGTTGCCCGCGGTCATGGTCGAGAGGTCCTGAAGCACGTCGGCCGCCATGGAGGCGCGGTCAGCCATCATCTGGTTTTTCGCAGCAACCAGGGATTCCCGTTCTTCGTCGAGCTTGCTGTTGTGGGTGGGCGCCGGGTTGGGAAGTTGCCTCAGCAGCCCGGTCGTGTCGAGAGCGCTGATGATGATGTGCAGCCGCGTGGCCCGCCTGCACAGCAAATCGATCTGCCTGGCCTTGGAGCCGGCCATGAAACCCGGAGAGGCCACGATGATGGTGCGCGGATCGGGCATCCTGGAAACCCTGCTGATCAATTTGTCCAGCCCTTCCAACGACTTCCGGGATCGAATCTCGCTATCGGCAATCACCTGGCGCGCCCGCGCGTCAATCGTCTGCTTCATCCTGCGCAGCGTCGCCATCGGCAGGCTGCTGGTGGGAGGGTCAACCTGGCCCTTCGGGGTGCTGCAGGCGTTCATGTCCTCAAGGGCGATTTTCAACGCCAGGGGATCGTCGCCGTAGAGCAGCATCTGGGCCTGGAAATCCGTCAACTCGGGGCAGGCGTTGGTCTGCTTCTTGGTGGAAATGTGCGGCTTGATGGCCAGCAGGGCCTGGTGGAGTTTGTCTCTGTCGCCGGTGAAGTCGAGGGTGACATCCCCCGATGCCGTAAACACGCCCACCTTGTTTCCAAGTCCCAGGAGCGACTTGAAGTAAGAATAAGCGCTGTCGGTCACCCGGATGGTCTGGACGAAATCATAATGGAGATCATCAAAGTAAAGTGCGATGTAGCGGCCGCTTCCAGGAGTTTTGACGTGGTGAACGGATTCGGGAACGATGTTGGCGGCAAAATCGCTGATCCGCTGCAAGCGCTTGTTGTCCCACAGGCGAAAGTCACTGCTGCGCAGGTCTGCGACCGCCAGGCCGCGCACGTTGCGGACCACCACACAGAGCTCGACCGGAGGCGGGGGCGTCCGGTGGGCCGTTGCCCGCTGCGCAGCGGTCTTCGCCGGTTGATGGCTCTTGCGCGGCGCCTGGCCGCCTTCAATAGGAGGGCTGAAAACGAGGCCCGCCAGCGCACAGCCCAGACCGAACCGGACGGCCCATTTGCGCCAACCTGAAGTCAAAACAATCCTGCCATTTGTCATGAAACAGCCTTGGAAGGAGGACATTTCCGCTGGAGAATTTCAAGATGCGAACCCGCATTCCGCGCTGTGTCAACCTCCCGTTCAACACAGCAAAAACAGTATCGGTTCCAGAGGCCGGGATTGTCAACAGGGGATGGGGCCGTTAGGGCGTCCCGCGTGAGATTCGTGCTGGCGGGTTGAGCCTGCCAAAGTCCGCAGTTTTTCTAATTGGGCATGCCGGCATGAAGCCAGAGCCTTCTCAACATCCTGCCATGAAGGCCATTTCGATTCAGGCGGTCCCGCTCAGGAAAGAATCCAACTCTATCTCGAACTGCCGAAGCGTCTCTTCGCAGCCGAGCACCAAAGGCCTTATCCTGTCCCAACGCAAGGTGAAAATGTAAGCGTGGCGGAAGAAGTGGCGAAACTCCATGTATTCCCTCAGGCGCCTGCGCAATGCGTCGGAGATGGCCGCCTTCCTGCGGCTTGTCGCCTCCGCCATGCCATCGAGGAGTTCTTTGTGCCAGGATTCGCCTTCCGGCAAGGGATCGCCCAGCTCCACGCACACGCGCTTGAAGATGTTCTCGACGCCGTTATAGAACGAGTTGAGCAACGCTGCGAGACCTGAAATCTCAATTTCGCTTGGCGGACTTGCAGCGCATTTTTAAAGAATCGGGTGGTAGGTCTTAAGCAGCTGGTGAAGCTGTTCCCGTTCAACGGCAATCTGCTTGCGCAGCTTATCCCACACGCCGCAGCTCGCCTTCGTCTTTGAGATATCGGGTGAAGGGGTTGTCCTCGTCCAGGTCTACCAAATCGAGCGGGCGACCGAGAGCGTCGTGAGCAGCGGCCATGGCTCGGAAGAAAACTTCGGGCGGAAGCCCGGATACCGCCATGTCAAAGTCTGAATTTTCGCGCATTTTGCCCGTCGCCGCCGAGCCAAACACATAGACTTCGCGTGCTCCAGCAGCCTTCAGTGCTGCCGCCGCTTCCCCAATCCGGCTTTCAATGCTGCTCTCAGCCATTCGAAAAGGCATACAGCTGAACATTATATCAAATTGATCCGGGAGAAAAGTGGGTACCAACTGAAGTTGGTGCCTTGCTCTTCTTGATTTGCCGCGCGCAATCTGCAATCCTTGGAAATCTGGCAGGATCGTGAAAAGACGCTAAGGCTACCGTCATTCCGAGCGCAGCGAGGAATCTGCTTTTCCGGCTTTTTTGTAAACTTCACGAATCTGCCTTTGGACCGGACAGGAGACAAATCAGATTCCTCGGGCGATCAAGAACATCCGCCCTTGGAATGACGTTAAAACAAGGACTGCTGTGGCATACAACGATCTTCGAGAATTCATCACCCGGCTGGAACGGGAAAAAGAGTTGAAGCGGATTGGCGTTGAGGTTGACGTGGACCTCGAAATCACCGAGATCACCGACCGCGTCTCCAAAGCTTCCGGCCCGGCCCTGCTTTTTGAAAAGCCGCGCTCGGCAAAAGACGGCCGGAACTATTCCGTTCCGCTGCTCATCAACACGCTGGGCACCAGGCGGCGGATGGAACTGGCGCTGGAAGTTTCCTCGCTCGATGACGTCGCAAAGCGCATTGACGACCTGCTGGCCATGAAGCCGCCCGAGGGATTGCTGGACAAAGTCCGAATGCTGCCAAAGCTGGCCGAGTTCGGTTCGTTCTTTCCCAAGACCGTCAAGAGCGGTCCGGTCAAGGAAGTCGTTCAACGCGAAGAGGTATCC
>JBAUWE010000169.1:0-11013 GCA_049583595.1 Terriglobia bacterium | reverse complement strand
CCAGGCCGTTCCTTCCGCAGCCGAAGGCATCGAACCTCCAGTCGAAGATCCAAAGGGTCGCAAGGTCCTGATCATGTCTGACATGGAAGGCGTGGACGGTATCTTCAGCTGGGCCGACCAGTGCAATCCGCTGAAGAGTCCCCGCTGGAAGGAATCACAAAGCTTGTTGACCGGCGAGGTGAACGCAGCCGTCGAAGGGTTCCTGGCCGGTGGCGCCACCGAGGTGGTGGTGTGGGACGGCCACGACGGAGGCGAGTCACTTTCCGCTGGTGACATTCATCCCAAAGCGCGCCTCCTGATCGGCTCACCCATTCCTCCCATCCGTGAATTCGATTCCACCTTCAGCGCCATCGTCTTTGTGGGCCAGCACGCGATGGCCGGGGCGGAGAACAGCGTGCTGCCGCATTCCTATTTCTTTAACATCCAGAACCTGTGGGTGAATGGGAGGCTGGTGGGCGAGATTGGAATTCGGGCCATGATTGCCGGTGAGATGGGCGTTCCGGCCATCATGCTGGCCGGGGACACGGCAGCGTGCAAGGAGATTCGGGAATTGATTCCAGAGGTGGAATGCGCGGAAGTCAAGTCTGGAGTCAGCCCGACCGCCGGTTTCACGCTGCCCCATTCGGCGGCCTGCCGGCTGATCCGAACCCGGGCGGAAAGCGCCATGAAGCGCCTTGCGGAATTCAAAGCTTACCGGGTTGAAGGCCCGGTTGAGGTGAAAGTGGAGTTCACGACCACCGGCGCTCCGGGGCCGGAGCCTCGCCGTGCCAGCCGGCGTATGGATGAGCGGACGGTCGTCTACACGGGAAAGAACATTATCGATGCGTGGTTCAAGTTCGGAAGGCTTTGAGGCACCATCCTGCAGCCCTGCCTGCTTTTCCCCCACACCATCCCAACAGATTCTCTGCCGGGTGCCTTTCAGGCCTGCACGATCTTGTCCCTGTGCTGCTGCGATACGTTGCCGGTCGCGTTCCGTGTATCGACAACCAGCTGGGCGTGGGTTGCGATGAATTCGTAGTCGTAGGACGAATGATTGGTGGCGATGAGGACGGCGTCGTAACTTGAAAGAGACTCCTCCGTCAAGGCGACCGACTTGAGACCCAGATCGTACTGGCGCATCTTGTGCAGGCGCTCAAAGTAGGGATCGTTGTAGTCGACGCTGGCGCCGCGCTCCTGGAGCAGCTTGATCAGTTTGAGCGAGGGCGATTCCCGCAGGTCGTCTACGTCCTTTTTGTAGGCGATGCCCAGCACCAGGATGCGCGCGCCATAGAGGCATTTGCTGCGCTGGTTTAAAGCGTGAGCAAGCCGTTCGATGACGTGGAGCGGCATGGACGCATTGATCTCGCCGGCCAGCTCGATAAAGCGGGTGGGAAACTCATATTCGCGAGCCTTCCAGGTGAGGTAAAAAGGGTCGATGGGGATGCAGTGCCCTCCCAGGCCGGGACCCGGATAAAAAGCGGAAAAGCCAAACGGTTTGCTCTTGGCCGCCTCGATGATTTCCCAGATATCCAGCCCCATGCGCTGGCAGAGGAGCTTCAATTCATTCACCAGCGCAATGTTAACGCTGCGGTAGATATTTTCCAGCAGCTTGGTCATTTCTGCGGCGCGGGACGAGCTGACCAGGACAATCTGGTTGAAAGCTGCTTCGTAAAGAAGCTTGGTTGCCATGGCGCTGGGAGCGTTGACGCCTCCCACCACCTTGGGAACCTGGTGGGTCTTGAAGTTGGGGTTGCCAGGGTCTTCTCTTTCCGGAGAGAAAGCCAGCAGAAAATCCGCGCCCGGCAGATCGGAAACCGCCGCCGCCCCGTCTAATACCGTGTAGGGCACGACCGGGCAGCGCAGGCCCGCGCGCTGCAGGATGGGCAGGACAACTTCTTCAGTGGTGCCGGGATAGGTGGTGCTTTCCAGCACCACGAGCTGGCCGGGCCTCAAGTGCGCGGCAATGGACTCCGTGGTGCGTTGGACGTAGGTCAGGTCGGGTTCGCGATGGTCGTCCAGCGGCGTCGGAACACAGATGATGATGGCATCCATGGCGCTCAGTTCCGAAAAATCCATGGTGGCCTTGAAATGGCCCCGGCTGAGCGCAGATGAGATGTCGGCTTCCGGAATGTGCTTGATGTAGCTTTCACCCTTCTGAAGGCGTGTGACTTTGACCGCATCAATGTCAAAGCCTGTGGCCGAAATTCCCTTGCTTGAGAAGAGCAGGGCAATAGGCAGGCCGACGTATCCGAGTCCCACAATTCCCACCTGGACTGTCTTTTGCTGAATGCGCTGGCTCAGGGCCGTAAAGGCATCGTTTCCCACTGGAACTTTGTTGTCTGCAGTCATGACCGTGTATCCGCCTCTCTTGTTTAAAACCGTGATTATAAGCCCTGTGGTTTTTCAACTGCAAATCTCCCGGCTGTTCGCCGCGTCTCCAGGACACACAGTGGGCGGGAAGTCCGGATAAGAGCGATGGCGGAATCCCTGAATCCATCAGTCACGGAAGCTGCGCGCAAGGCAATGGCGCTTACAGGCCGAAAGCGATAATGGTTGATCCTGCGGCCACCGCCACAAACTGTTTGCCATCCGCCGTATAAGTCATGGGTGACGAATGCCAGCCCTCGCTCATGCTGAAATGCCACAGCGGCCTGCCGGTCTTGGCATCGGCGGCGGCAAATGCGCCGCTGTCATCGCAGAAAAAGACCAGGCCGCCTCGGGTGGCCAGCAGCCCTCCCCAGGTGTGGCCGGGTCCCTCCTGCGGCCATTCCCAAACCACCCGTCCCGTTTGAATGTCAATCGCGCGCAGATATTTCTTCCCGGGCTCTCCCGGGATTTCGTGGGCCATCTGGTCGTGGAAAGGTTTTCCCTTTTCCCATACAGCCGATCCTTTGATGTAGATGCTGCACTTTTCGAGAGCCTGGACGTAGAACAGCCCCGTGGCCGGGCTCCACGCCGGGGACATCCAGTTGGTCGCTCCTTCGGGCGCCGGGCACACTTTGGTCCCTTTCAGCGTGGGCTCAGATCCGGGCAGCAGTTGGGGGCGGCCATCGGGTGCAATACCGCTAGCCCAGGTCAGCCTGTGCACAAACGGTGTTGCCATCAGGAACCGGCCGGTGATTCGGTCAAGCACATAGAAGAATCCGTTGCGGTTGGCCTGCAGCAGCAGATGCCGCTTGCGGCCATGGAACACCGTGTCCACCAGCAACGGTGTTTCCTGCGCGTCCCAGTCATGGAGGTCGTGCGGAGTGAACTGGAAGTACCAAAGGAGCTTGCCGGTTTCGGGTTTCAGTGCGATCACCGAATCCGAGTAGAGGTTGTCGCCCTTGCGCTCATCGCCATTGAAGTCAGGGCAGGGGTTGCCGGTGGTCCAAAAGAGGATATCGTTTTCAGAGTCGTACACGCCGGTCATCCAGGTGGCAACGCCGCCGTGCGGAAATGCGCGGCCCACCCAGGTGCTCGCCAGGGGATCTCCGGGCGCGGGCATGGTATAGAAGCGCCATACCTCTTTCCCCGTTGAAGCGTTATAGGCGACGACGAAGCCGCGCGCACCCAGGTCGCCAAATCCTTCTCCGGTGATGACGAGGTTGCCCACCACCAGGGGCGCGGCGGAAATCCTGTATTCATCACGGTAATCGGCCACTTTCACGTCCCAGACCAGACCTCCCGTCACCCAGTTCAGCGCCAGCAGGTGCGCGTCCGGCGTCGCCATGAAAATCTTGTCGCCCAGCACGGCCACTCCGCGATTGCCGGCCACAACCTCGCCGCCTTCTCCATCTGCAACATCGCGCCGGTAATGCCAGACCTCGCGTCCACTGGCAGCATCCAGCGCGTAGGCTTCGTTGGGGTTGGTCACAATCATCATGCCGCCGATCACCACCGGAGTTGTTTGCAGACCCTGGGCACCCCGAAGTGTGAATGTCCATCGCGGAGTAAGCCGGTTGATGTTTCCGGTGTTGATCTGATCCAGCGGACTGTACCGGTTGCCTCCGGGGTCGCCATTGTAGGTGGGCCAGTCACCGGGACCAGGTATTAGGCTTTGCCTTGCTGCCTGGGGATTCGTCTTGGGCGGCGTCGGGGAGCTTAAATAGGCCAGCAGGTTTTGAAGCTGAGTCTCGCCGAGGTGAACGGGAGGCATCAACGGCTTCTTCTCCCGTTCGATGTGGAGAATGCCGCTCCGACGCAGGAAGTGGAAGTTTCCCTGAAAGTCCTGAAGCTGGAGGTCATAGCTGCTTTCGTTTCTGGCAAATCCGCGCAATGCACTGCCATCCTTCAATTGCACCGAGACTACCTGATAACCACGCGCCCTGCCCGGGTTGCTCAAGGACTGTTCGATCCTGCGGACGGTTTGCGTCCTGCCCAGCGTCGTGAGGTCCGGTCCTTTCACTCCACCATGTCCATAGATCATGTGGCAGCCGCCACAGCCTCCTTCGCCCCAGAAGTAAGCTTTTCCCTCGGCCGCATGGCCACTGATTTCGCTGCCTGCCGCCGGAGCGTTGAGCGAGTAAACAAAGTTGACCAGCGCCGACTCTTCGCCGGGCGGAAGATGAAACGGCGGCATGCCACCCGGTCGCCCGGTACGAATGATCTGGAGAATCTGCTTTTTTGAGCGGGGGGAACCGAACAGGCTGGGACCTCGTTCGCCACCGCGCGCGTCGCCGCCGTGGCAGACGGCGCAGTTCGCCTGATAGCGGGCCCGCCCTGTTGCCGGGGACGATTGCGGGGCGCCGGCCGCAACGGCCACGGAGACTGCGGCCCAGAAGCAAAGACAAGAATTGATGATCCGGTGCGGGGAAAAACTCAGCATGGTCCTGGTACTCCTGCATCCTGGCGATTAAGTGTTGGCTTCCCGTTTATCCTGAAGCTCCTACCCGTTTGCTTAGGGGCTCATGGTTAGGGATTTCTTCAGGCCAATCAGTCCGCGCATTCTGCATATTACAAGCCATCTCAGTTCTTTTCGGTTGCCGCAGGCGCAAATCTGTGCGGTCTGCGCTATCTTCAGGTCTTGCTATGTCCGTTCTTGTGCCATATCTCGACGGGCAAATTCAAGAGAAATCCGCAATTTCTCGAACCGTTGGCTGGAAACAGGCTCAATTCTCACAGCCCGTCTGGAGAGCGGGACCGGGGGGTGAGCGTGCCGGTCTTGGTGGGAAGGAAATGTTAGAAAATACGAAAGAGTTAGGTTGAAGTTTTCTACTATTCCAAACAATCCTTACAGTGCTAAAAGAAGGGTGTATAACGTACAGACGGTCCGGTGTGGGGCAGGAGGTTGAAGTGTAGAAGAGGAAGCGTCTGTGCGGGGAGGAAATAATGCCAAGTCGGACCAATAAAACTCCGAAACGCTTCAACGTGGCTTATGAACGGCCAAGACTGAGGACGCTCCTTGTGGATGAGGATCCGAGCGACATCCGTTACTACTACGGCGTTTTGCGCGCGCTCGGCCACGATGTGGTGATTTCGGAAACTTATCCGGATGCCCTCTCCCTGCTGGAGCAGGGCAACTTTGACATGGCGATTGTGGCGCAGGGCGGCTCTGCGTTTGAAGGGCGGCCAGTAGTGGCTAAGGCGCTGGATATCAATCCGGACCTGCCGGTTCTGGTGGTGGCGCGGACGCTGGACATTGATTGCTACCTGGAAGCCATGGAGATGGGGGCGGTTGATTACCTGGAGCGATGCGCGGCCCCGCGGGATTTCATGCGCTCGGTGGATACCCACCTTCAGATGAAAGCGGCAGCGTAATGGTCTTCGGTTTCCGCCACCTGGAGCCCGGCGCGCCGGGGCGTTTGGGGTCTGTGCCAGCCGAGGTTGAACTTCGGCTACGGGCAATGGATCCAATGTCTAAGCCAATACGTTTGCGTGCGAGACATTCGATCCGATGCCTACTCTCAGAGCCTCCCGCTTCGCGAGATCCCAAACATTGCCAGGCGGGCGCCAACGTAGGGGCACTCGATTTCTTTCCGAAGCAACGGGCTAATCCTTGACGCAACCCTCTTGAGACGAAGGCTTGAGGAACCTGCAGGGGTGTGATACCGTGGGGCCGCATAAAGGCCTGGCGGATGCGCACTTGCTGAGCCGAGGGTCGTGGAGCGATATCATCCTGAAGGGGTAGTATTTGGTGAAACAAACGCGCAGGTCGTTCATAAAGAAGATTGGGAGCACCACCGCACTTGGGGCAGGTGCTCTCATGAACGGGGTTCCGCTTGCCCTATCCCAGGGCGTGAAACAAGGCGGCGGAGCCGGGCTCCACGTGCATCAGTCTGGGTTCAGCGCCGGGGCGGATGGGCTGCCCGCCGGTTGGACCACCTGGTCAGCGCGGCCTGAGATCGCGGCGAAGACGTTCATCGACCCTGTACACCATCGGTCCAGCCCGGGCTCGCTTGGAATCTACGGCGATACCAACGCTTCCGCCTATGGCGGCTGGGAGTTCAAAGTGGACGGCGTTGAGCCGGGGAAATGGTATCGGTTCAGCGCCTATTACTGCGCAGACGGGGTCCAATGCGAATCATGGCAAATTGTCTCTCGTCTTGACTGGGTGGCCGCCGATGGCAGTCGCGCCGGGCAGCCCAACTACGCTTATCGCCTGACGCCAGCGGGCGATTGGAAACAGGTTACCCTTGATGCTCCGGCGCCGGCAAAAGCTGCAGGAGTCAAGTTGCAGTTTTATCTGGCAAACGCGCCGCAGGGAACCGTGTACTGGGACGATATCGCTCTCGATGAGATCCCTGCGCCCGGGCCACGCCGCATCACTGTAGCCTCGATCAATCTTCAGCCCCCAAGGGCCAACTCCTCCGAGGAAACTGTCGGACTTTTCCTGGAGAACATCGAGCAATCGGTCAAGCAGCCCACCGATGTCATTCTTTTAACCGAAGGGATGACCGCCATCAGAAACGGAAAAGACCCGATTGACGTTGCGGAACTCATACCGGGCCCCATCACATCCCGTCTTGCCGAAGTTGCGAAACGCCGGCGGACTTACATTATTGCCGGCCTGTTTGAGCGCGAGGCGCGCACCCTTTACAATACCGCGGTGCTGCTGGACCGCCAGGGAACCCTCGTCGGCAAGTACCGCAAGGTGTATCTGCCCAGGGAAGATGTCGAGGCCGGTATGACTCCGGGGAATCACTATCCCGTTTTCCGGACGGATTTCGGCACTGTCGGAATCATGATCTGCTGGGACCACTACTACACCAACCCGGCCAGAGCGATGGCGGTGCAAGGGGCTGATATCATCTTCGTCCCGGCAGCGGGTACGTATACCCTGATCGAAAGAGCCCGCGCCTGGGAGAATCACGTTTTCCTCGTATCGTCGGTACACAACAACCAATACGCGCACATCATCGACCCGGCAGGCGAAATGGTAGCGGAATCTTCGACGTCCGGGACGCCCGCCATCGCCACCATCGACCTGAATCGCCGCTATGTCGATCCGTGGCTCGGGGACATGAAAGAGCGGTTCATGAAGGAAATTCGGTTCGATGTGAGCGTCCCGCGTATCTGATAACCCCTTCCGGCTGCAATTTCAGTTGAGGTCACCCTGGATACAGGTGGGTGGGAAGTCCTTCAGCAATTTGCGATACCACAGAGGATACGAGGCAGGCGGCTGATCCGGCCGGTCGCCGGAGGGTTTCAAGGCTCAGCGGGCGACGGGCGATTCCTCAATCACAGATTCGGTTTCGGGAACGATCTCGAAGGTGGTTTCGATCTTCGCCGTCTTTGAGATCATCGCGCTGACCGAACAATATTTCGTTTCCGAAAGATGAATGGCCTTCTGGACCATTTCGGGTTTGATGCAGCCCCTCAACTTGTGCTTGATGGTAACCCGCGTAAACACGGTGGGTGGCTCGGAACACTGCTCCGCCTTCAGTTCGACATCGTAGCCGGTTACACGCTGGCGCATCTTTCTCAGAATTCCGACCACATCGAAGGCGGTGCATCCCCCGAGTGCCAGCAGGGCGAGTTCGATAGGCTTTGCTCCGGTGTTGCCATGCGCATCGTCCATCACCACGTTATGGCCCGAACCTGATTGGCCCACAAACTGGCGGCCTTCATCAACAGTTGTCAGATGGAGTTTTGCCTGGAGCATGGGTTTATCCCTGGACAGGAGTATCGTTTCATTTCAGCGGCGGAAACGTCCTGACGGCTGCCTTAACTCCCGTTGCTGTGCGTGGTGGTAATCTTTGCGCTACTCGCTGTCTTGATGACCCACTCGGTGCTGACGGATTTAGGTCGCGTGATCGGTGTTCCCAGCAGGCGGTTGAGAACCAATTGTGAGGTCATCCCCAGCGCCCGCGAAACTCCGAAAAGGACCGTGTAATAGTCGAATTCGGTCAGGCCAAACAGGTAGAGCAGTGAACCGGAGCCGGCGTCGACGTTCGGCCAGGGATCCTTCACCTTGCCCAGTTCCTTCAGAACCTGGGGCGTGACGTGAAACAGGCGATCCACAATCCTGAATATCTCGTCGTTCGGGCACACCCGGTCGCCGAACTCGTGGAAAGCCGTAAACCGCGGATCGGTGACGCGAAGCACCGCGTGGCCGTAACCCGGAATCACCCGGCCGTCGTTCAGCGTCTCCCAGACGTAATCCCTGAGCTGCTGGTCGGTCGGCACACCTTTGTACTTGTTCCGAATTCCCAGAACAAAGTGCAAACACTCCTGGTTGGCCAGCCCGTGGAGCGGACCCGCAAGACCATTCATGCCCGCCGAGACTGCGTAGAAGGGGTCGGAAAGCGCTGAGCCCACCGTGTGGCAGGTAAACGCGCTGACGTTTCCGCCCTCATGGTCGCAGTGCAGGGTCAGGTAAAGACGGATCAGGTTGTGGAATTCTCCCGTGGGGTCGGGCAGTCCCAGCATGGAGGCATAATCCGCTCCCCAATCGAGATCGGGATTGGACGGCAACGGTTCGCCCTTGCGGGTATGAATGCGATAGATGCCGGCGGCCACTGCAGGTAGCACGGCAAGCAGTCGGAGGGCATCCTCCAGAGCCGCCTCCCAGTAATCCGGCTTGTGCATCCCCTCCGAATATCTCTTTCGGAATACGGACTCGCGTTCCATCGTAAGGATGGCCGTACTGAACATGGCCATCGGGTGAGCATCCGAAGGCAGCGCTTTCAGCACCTTCCAGACGTAATCGGGTACCTCAGCGCGCTTTCGGAGGTCCTGTTGCAGGCTGGACAACGCTTCGGCGTCCGGAAGTTCGCCGGTGCAGAGCAGGTAGAATATCTCTTCCGGGAGCCGGTTTTTCAGGTCGCCGATGGGGTGCCCCCTCACCACCAACCCTTCGTCCGGGCCTACGACTGAGGTATCACAGACCAGCCCTTTCACACCTCGCATGCCGCCATAAACCTGGGTGACGGTCACTTCCGATAGGACCGTCGTGCCATGTTCGGACACGATGTTGTGAACTTTCTTTCTTAGCTCTGGCGCCTGTTCGGCCAGCCGATCATGTAGTTTGCCCATTTTGTCACTCCAATAGAACCCATTATTATACAACAACTTGTACGCCACAATCGAGCGTCAGGCAGTGAGGTGGATCACAAGCGTTTGTGATATTGCTCATCCTGAGGAACTCGGCAGGTGAAGCCCTCTTGTTTTTCAGTAATTTTCCCCTCCCAGTCCATTCGGAGTAGACCCTGCTTTGAAAACCTCCTACCGGGGCAATGCGTAAGCCACGTAGGTGCCGCCGGAAGGCCCACCCCACTTTCCCCCGCCGGCAGCGATCACAAGGAACTGCCGCCCGTTGACTTCAAAGGTTGCCGGCGTGGCGTTCCCCGCAGCGGGCAGCGTGGCTTCCCAAAGCAGTTTCCCTGTCGATTTGTCGAAGGCATGGATCTTGTTGTCGTGGTCCGTCGCTGCGATAAATAGCAGCCCTCCCTTGGTCACCAGCGGGCCGCCGTAATTTTCACTTCCTGTGTTGCGAATCCCTTTCTTCACCAGCTCCGGATACTCGCCAAATGGAATGCGCCAGGTGAATTTGCCAGTATTCAGGTTGATGGCTGTCAGCGTGCCCCAGGGGGGCTTCACCGCAGGGTACCCGTCCGGATCGAGAAATTTGTTATACCCATCGCTCATGTACTTCAGCCATGGCCCCATTTCCGCCTCGTTCCATGTGCCTCTGGCCATGGTTTGTTTTCCCGTCGCCAGATAGGTTGCAATGGCCCGAATCGGCGCTTCTCCCAGTTGAGCGAAGGCCGGCATCCGCCCGCCGCCCTTTCGGATGAAGTCCTCAAGCTGAGTTTCGGTGTACTTCTTTGCGATGTGTTGAAGTGAAGGGAACTCCGGCGGGCTTCCCGCCAGGTTGGCTTTGTGGCAACTCGAACAGTTGCTGAGATACAGCTTGCGGGCGTTCACAAGTCCCCGGGCCCTGGGCCTGGGGACCAGGCGCAGAATCCAGGCCATGACGTTGGCGTTGACGTAAAGCAGGCCGGTTGAGGGATCGAAGGCCGGGCCTCCCCATTCAGCCCCGCCGTCAAATCCTGGAAAGATGACGGTCCCCTGCCTGCTGGGAGGGATGAACTGGCCGCCGTAGCGCAGCTTGCGCAGACGCGCCAGCACCGCTTTGTGCGCGGCGGGCGTGCGGTTGGTTACCAAGTCCGGCGTAAACTCCTGTTGTGAAAACGGGGGCGGCAGCAGCGGAAAC
This sequence comes from Terriglobia bacterium, assembly GCA_049583595.1. Lineage (GTDB taxonomy): Bacteria > Acidobacteriota > Terriglobia > UBA7540 > UBA7540 > SCRD01. The sequence continues at coordinate 398 of JBAUWE010000169.1, read as the reverse complement.
GGCTGCGTCTCGGCCGTTTTCTCGCCGTCGACGTCGGATGCCGGAACCTTCCGGTATTCAATCGGAAACAGCGGTTTGCCGGTTTCGCGGTTAAAGACAAACACATATCCCGACTTGGTGGTCTGGGCCACCGCGTCGACTTTTTGCCCGTCGTGCTCCACGGTCACCAGGACTGGAGCGGAGGGGAAGTCCCGGTCCCAGAGGTCGTGCTTCGCCTCCTGGAAATACCACACCAGCTTGCCCGTCGAGGCGTCCAGCGCCAGCAGGCAGTTGGCATAAAGGTCGTCGCCGATGCGGTCAGCTCCATAAAAGTCGAAGGCGGCCGAGCCGGTGGGCACAAACACCAGGCCGCGCTTCACGTCCAGGGCCATGCCGGCCCAGTTGTTGGCGCCGCCGGT
>JBAUWE010000168.1:0-4449 GCA_049583595.1 Terriglobia bacterium | reverse complement strand
GGCCAGCAGGGCCACGGCCAGCGCCACCAAAGCAATGCGACGAAGAATGTTCATAGTTTAAAATCCTCCTTGCCCAGCACAGCCAGCGCGCTTTGCTTGCCGGGTGGCAGTTGTTTCGGGCGGCCCTGGAGCGCCAGCTCGTCGAGCGCCGACTTCACTGACGGAGCATCGGCCAGCAACTCATTCGCGCTCCGGATGGTCAGTGGCCGACCGTTTGCAGGCGCTTCAGCGGTCGTTTGTGTCACAGCGTGTTGCGGCGCTGTAGCCTGATCCCGCCCGTAAGGAATTTTCAACAGAAGCACAACCACAATCGCGATGGCGGCCGCCGCGCACGCAGCCAGCACAAACCTGCGGCGTCTCGCCGGGACGGCACGTTCCACGGGCAGCGGTTCGGCGCGGAGCGGTCGAAATTCCTTGAGCCGCGCTTCAAATTGCTCTTCTTCAGGGTTCAGCATGGCAACCCTCCTTTGCGCACAGGGTTTCGCGCAGCCGGGCCAGGGCGTAGCGGTATCGCGAGGCGGCGGTGTTGGGGCTCACGCCCAGCACCTCGCCGATTTCGGCAAAAGTCAGCTCGCCCCAAACGTGCAGCACCGTTACTTCGCGCTGCCCGCCGTCGAGCGCCGCAAGCGCTTGCCGCAGCCTCAGCTCCGCCGCATAGTCGCGGCCCGGCGGCTCAAACCAAGCGGCGCCGGCGTCCAGCGCCACCTCGCGCCGGCGCGCTTTGGCGTCGTTCAAAATGGCGTTCCGCACGCTGGCAAACAGGTAGGCTTTGGCGTTCGTTGCCTGGCCAATGCCCTGCGCCAGCAACCTGGCAAAAACCTGGTGGACGGCGTCCTGCGCCCGGGCACGGTCACCCGTCATGGCCGCCGCAAACAGCACCAGGGCGGAACTGTGCCGCCGGTAGAGCGTCTCGATGGTTTCGCCATTCGATCGAGTGTTCTTCACGTCGCCGTCCCAGGAATAAGACAATCCAGCCCCACAGATTTGTCTATCGGTCTGCAATGAATTATCGCATTGGGCGCAGTTTGGCGCGCGCCAAAGCCCTCTACCTTGGGGAGAGGGTGGGCGCGTGAGCGACCGGGTGAGGGGTACTTTGGCAGGAGGGTCGGGCTTCAGCCCGACCATTACGCGGTGTCCCACCGCCGCCGGTTTTTCGTAGGGGAGGGCTCGGCCCTCCCGTTTGGCGGCGGGTCTATCCTGCCATCCGCGATATTTACGCCAGCCGGTGGTCGAAGTTGACTGTGTCCAACAGAGTGGTTATCTTTGCAGAGTGAAGGTTCGTGAGGCGGTGCGAATGCTGGAAGACGACGGCTGGTATTTGGCGCGGACGCGAGGCAGCCACCAGCAGTTCAAACACCCGGTCAAGAAGGGGCTGGTTACGATTCCAGGAAATCGCAACGACGAGATTGCTCCGGGAACTCTCAACAGCATCAAAAAGCAGGCAGGGCTGAAGCCATGAAAAAATATTTGATCATCATCGAGGAAACCGCGACGGGATATTCCGCTTTCTCTCCCGATCTGCCCGGATGCGTGTCGACCGGCCGTTCCCGCGAAGAAGTGGAACGGAATATGCGCGAGGCCATCGAATTTCATCTGGAAGGAATGCGGCTCGAAGGCCTTCCCGCGCCCGACCCACACACTTACTCCGCATATGTCGAACTCCCCGTTTAAGGAGAGGCACAGCCCTCGCGGGTGTCGCATACGTTCCGCGGTTGGGAATGTATGCGGCATTTCGAATTCAGGGGGCACGATTTCAGGCACGCCGCAACCGGTCGCCGCTAATTTCCAACCTCCCTTCCCAAGATTGAGCGTTTTGGAAGTTATTTGAGGATGGCGGTCCCGCTGGAGCGGAGCCCTCCCCTACGAAAATCGGTTGTTCCAATCGCTCAATCGGCCGATTTTTGTAAAAGCACCCCTCACCCGCTGTCGTACCTCCGGCACCCTCTCCCCTCGGAGAGGGCTGTGAAGTGGAGTGTGCACGAAGCGGGTTAAACCCGACGCCACAAGAACGGTGGCCGCCCTCAAGTATGTTTATCTCCGTGGCGATAAAAGAAGGTGCAACCTGGAACCTGGCCTGAGCATCTTGAGAATGATGAACTTAATTCAGCCAAAACCGAGCCTGACGGCCGCCGGGTTGATTGCTGCCTGGGGCAGAATTTTGAGCGGCAGGGTCCCGATGCTGTCGATCGAGATCACGCGCGAGTGCCCGCTGAGCTGCCCCGGATGTTACGCCTATGGGGACGAGCACCTGGGCGGCGGAATCAAGCTGAACGAACTGAGCGACCTTCGCGGGGATGCGCTGGTGGAGGGCGTTCTGGGGCTGGTGCGCAGGCACAGGCCGCTGCACGTTTCTCTGGTGGGCGGGGAGCCGATGGTGCGGCATCGCGAGCTCAGCAGAATTCTTCCGGCGCTCGGCGAGATGGGCGTGTTTACGATGGTGGTGACCAGCGGGGTCATTCCCGTTCCGAAGGAGTGGATGGAAATCCCGCGGCTGCGCGTTGCGATTTCCGTGGACGGCCTGCCGGAACATCACGACGTCCGGCGGAAGCCGGCGACTTACCAGCGCATTCTGAAAAATGTGGAAGGCCGCGAGTTCAACGTGCACTGGACCATCACGCGGCCGATGCTCGAGCGCCAGGGCTACCTGGAAGAGTACGTGAGTTTCTGGAACGCGCGCCCGGAAGTGGACCGCGTCTGGGTGAGCGTCTACACGCCGCAGGTGGGCGAGCAGAGCCCTGAAACTCTGACGCCGGCGGACCGCGCCACCCTGGCCCGGCAATTGCCCGCTTTGGCGAAGCGCTACCCGAAGCTGCTGTTCAATGATGGCCTGGGCCAGGCCGTTCTTCGTCCGCCGGAAAATCCCGGCGACTGCGTCTTTGCAAAGATGTCGGCCAACTATTCAGCCGACCTTGAAACCCGCGTCGAACCCTGCGTGTTTGGCGGAACGCCCGACTGCTCACAGTGCGGCTGCGCCATCAGCAGCGGCTTGCACTGGGTCAGGACCATCAGGCTGGCCGGGCCGGTGAAGATTGACCACCTCATTGCGACCTCCGTGAACGTCGGGCGCCTGATGAGCCGGCTTCGGTCGCGCGCGGCACGCCCTTCACGTTGGAAACCTCCCGCCATCCGCCCAAACCCTGAATCCGAATTGGTTCAGATTCAGTGAAAATGCTCGCGGCAGCGCGGGCGGCGCATAGCCAATTCATCGGAACGGGCGGAGACTCCCGCAATAGGAACATCCCTCATCTGGTCCCTGGTCCGCGTGCGGCGTGGCCTTGTATTCCGGTGCGAATGGGCTCATAATCCGGGGCTTGGCGTCACAGCATTTCAACAGAAGGCCTGAGGAGGGTTTGTTATGTCACGACCGGGTAGGGGAGGCGCGCGTTCAGGCGAGACCACGCGGCGCAACTTTCTGAAAAGCGCTGCGGCGTTGGGGACGGGCGTTCCGGCCCTGGCCCGGGCCGCGCAGGGCGGGACCGGCGGAACGGTTCTGGCTTATGTGGGCAGCTACAGTTTGCCCGCGGGCCCCGACGGCATGGTGGGCCGCGGCGAGGGCATCTACATCCTGGAACTCGATCCCGCCACCGGAGCCCTCAAGCAGCGCGAGGTGATCAAGCGAAACACCAATCCATCGTTCATGGCCTATGACGCGGCGGGCCGCTACATGTATTGCGTCGACTGGATGCCCACCTACAAGGGCACGCATTCCGGCTCGGTCAGCGCCTACCGCATTGAGCGCCCCAGCGGCCACCTGACCCTGCTCAACACTGTGAGCTCCCACGGAGCTAACCCCACGCACCTCAGCATCCACCCTTCCGGCAAGTTCGTGCTGGTGGCCAGCTACTTTGGAGGATCGGTGGCCGTGCTGCCCATTCTCGCCGGTGGCCGGCTGGGTGAAGCCACCTACTTCTCGCGCGACCAGGGCAAAGTGGGACCGAACCACGCCGCCAGCGCGCCGCCGGGAAGTTTTGCCCTCAGCGGACACGACAACCCGCACGCCCACATGATCGAGGCCGATGCGGCAGGCCGCTATGTCTTCGCAGCCGATTTGGGGCTTGACCGCATCTACATCTGGAAGTTCGACGCCGAAAGGGGCAAGCTGATTCCGAACGATCCTCCCTTTGCCGCGTTGCCGCCGGGCGACGGGCCGCGCCACTTCGCGTTCCATCCCAGCGGCCGCTGGTTCTATTCGCTGCAGGAAGAGGGTTCCACCGTGGCGGTTTTTGACTATGACCCGGCGCGCGGCAGGCTCAGCAAAAAACAGACGGTCTCCAGCCTGCCCCAGGGTTTCGCCGGCTCAAACTTTCCCGCCGAAGTTCTGGTTTCGCCCGACGGCAGATTCCTTTATGCTTCCAACCGCCTGCACGACACCATTGCCCGGTTTTCCATCGGCGCCGACGGAACGCTCACCTGGCAGGGCGAAGAATGGACCCGCGGCAACCATCCGCG
>JBAUWE010000167.1:0-10236 GCA_049583595.1 Terriglobia bacterium | reverse complement strand
AGACGGAGACGGTTTCTGATCGGAATTTGAAAGCGACACGTTTTCTCAGGGTCCTCCAGGTGCGACTCCCCCCGTTTAAGGTAGAATAGCGATTGCTTTGCGTCAACATGTGTCAAAATTGAACACTATTTGAGACCCGTTGTACCTGCATTCCACAGGAGGCATTCCCTGAAAATGCGCGGGACATTCGGGCATAGGGACTTATGAAAGGAAGACTGAAGCCGCTGGCCAAGATCCTCAGCAAGTTCAGCGGCCAGACCGTCGGTGTGCTCGGCGATTTCATGCTGGACGAGCTCCTGCGCGGTGAGGCCACACGCATTTCGCCGGAGGCGCCCGTTCCGGTCGTCCTGATGGATGGCCATCCCGAACCTCAGCGCTTTCCCGGGGGAGCGGGCAACGTGGCCATTAACGTTCGCGCGCTGGGTGCCCGGTCCGTTCCTTTCGGGGCGATTGGAGTGGACGAAAGCGGCGACAGGTTGTGCAAGGAACTGAAGGCGCGAGGCGTCCCGCCGGGCACGCTGGTCCGCGAGCCGGGCCGCATCACACCGCGCAAGCTTCGGATTGTGGCCCATCAGCACCAGTTGCTGCGGCTGGATTTTGAAAAGCCTGCGCCCATCTCACCCAAAACCTCCGCTGCCATCGGCCGCAGTTTCGCGCGCTGGGCTTCCAAGCTGAGCGCTCTGATCATCTCTGATTATCGCAAGGGATCTGTTGAGACGGAGTTGTGCAGCCAGGTTCTGGCGATCGCGCGACAGCGGCGCATCCCGGTATTTGTTGATCCCAAACCTGAGCACCCTGAAATCTGCCACCATGCCACGGCAGTCACTCCAAACCTGCATGAGGCTGAACTGATGGCGGGGCATTCCATGCGTGACCTTGCCAGCCTGGAAGCGGGAGGGCGCCGGCTGCTGGCTGAACTTGACTGTGCCTACCTGCTGATCACCCGTGGAGCGGCAGGCATGACGCTCTTTGAGAAAGGCGGCGCGGTCCATAACGTCACCAGCGAGGCACGTCCGGTCTATGATGTTACGGGCGCCGGTGACACCGTGCTTGCGGTCCTTGCTCTCGCGTTCAGTTCGGGAGCGTCCATGGTGGACGCCGCCTGGCTGGCCAACATTGCCGCCGGGCGCGTGGTGCTGAGGTTTGGAACATCGGAAGTTAACACTCAGGAACTTCTGATGGCTATCAACGACGGGGCGTAGGGCGCGGGTGCCGGCACCGGCACTCAGTAGGGCGAATAAGCCAGGCCTTTTGTCTTACGGTCAGCCAGCAGGGCCAGCGCCGGGGTCTGATTGTTGATGGTGACAATCACGACAACCAGCTCGCTCCCCTTCGATTCAGCCGCCACAATTTTGAACTCACGAACTTTTCCATAGTCGCCCTTGGGCCCCCAATCGTGCATAAAATCGTCGTAGGTGTAATTGGGCGCGGGCTGCCACAGCTTGTAGGCTTCCTTGTAGTTGCCATCCTTCAATTGCGTCAGGAAACTTGCTACGGCGCGCTTCTCCGGCAGGTTGTGGAATGCAAAGTAACCGATCACGCCGCCTACAACGATAATGATGACCAGCAAGGGCCAGTATTTTTGAAGCGCCGTTTTCGGTTTGGGAGCTTCAGAATCAAAAATCATCGCTGTCTCCGCCTCTCACATAGGCAACACGCTGAGGGCGTGTTGCCAGTGCGTACATCTTTCGCAATTTCATTCTGCGTGCGCCGCCCGCGGTTTCCGTAAAACGTTCCGCACCGCCGGGGCCACCGGCAATCAAACTTCTCTTTCCTGGCTAGCCAATCAATCGATCTTCGGTTTGCGAAAAGGCCTTTATCGCTATTGCAGTTTCCCCTTGCTGAACATATAGACACCGTGGGCGCGCGCGAAGTTCCCGAAATGTTCTTTCCAGCATAAAAGCTATCACAATGTTTATGATGCTCAAAACCCGGCAGGGGTGAGCTTTCGCGTTCGGTATGACAGGTTTCTCTGCCCAAATTACTGTGCCGTCCAGCCGCCGTCAATCAGGACATCGGTGCCGGTGATAAAGCCGGCCGCATCGGAGCAGAGAAACACCGCCAGCGGCCCAATCTCCTCCACCTTGCCCCAGCGGCCCACCGGTATTTTGGAAATGAACTGGGCGTTACGCACGGGGTCCTGGGTCAGGATGGTATTCATCTCCGTCGCAAAGGGCCCGGGACTGATACCGTTGACCGTGATCCCGTGCGGAGCCAGTTCCAGCGCCAGGGCCTTGGTCATGCCCAGCAGGCCAAACTTGCTGGTGCAATAGGCCGTGCGGTGCGCCAGCGCGACGTGCGCCATGGTGGAAGCGATGTTGATGACGCGCCCGAATTTCTTTTCCATCATTCCCGGCACAAAGGCGCGGCTGCAGAGAAACGCGCTGTCCAGGTTGGTCTCCGTCACGCGATGCCACTCTTCCAGCGAAAACTCGTGGAGCGGCTTGCGCAGGTTGATGCCGGCATTGTTGATCAGAATGTCGGGAACGCCGGCCGCGTCACGCACCTGCCCGGCCATGCGGCTGACTTCACTTTCCTTGCGGACGTCCGCGACAAAAGCCTGAGCCTTGCCGCCCTGGGATTCAATCTCCGCCTTCACCTTTTCCAGCAGATCTTCGCTGCGCGCCACCAGGGCAACCACAGCGCCTTCCTGCGCCAGCGCCAGGGCCATCTGCTTGCCCAATCCTTTACTCGCGCCCGTGATCACGGCCACGCGGCCAGCCAATGAATTGTTTGACATTGCACCTCCTTGCACAAGAAATTATCACAGCCCTGCTGCCGGGGTCTGAGGTTTTCCCGGGAGATTACTTTGCGCGAGCTTCCGAAGTCGTTACCTGCGCACCAAACGGAAGGCCGGGATGCCCAGGCTGACCACCGCAACACCCAGGAAGGACTGCGAAGGATTGTGGCCTGCCAGCAGTACCAGCAGCAGGGCAACGAGGGCAAGAAAGGCGAGAGGCGTATAAGGGTAGCCCGGAATGGCCAGCGGAGCGCTTTCACGCGGGTTCAACCGTAGCCGGATGACGCCAGCGACAGTCAAGCCGAGGAATAGAACCGCGACAAAAACAAAATAGGCCACGATCTGGCTGAATGTTCCGAGCACTACGAGAAGCGACGCCAGGATAGCCTGGACGGCGATGGCGCGTGCTGGAGTTCCGAAGCGCGGGTGAACCTCCGCCACCGATTGGAAGAAAAGTCCATCGCGTGACATGGCGTAGTACACGCGGGGTGACAGCATCAGCAGTGCCGCCATACTTCCGGCCACGCAGAGGACAACGAGTGCGGCCATAACATCGCCACCTGCCGCCCCGAATAACTGGCGGCCCGCCTGGGCCATGAAAGTCTCATCTGAAGTGATCCGGCTGATAGGAACAAGGTAGATGAACACGCCCGTAACAAGGACGTAGACCATCGTCACCGCAATGACGCCAATCACCAGTGCGCGGGGCATAATACGTTGCGGGTTTCGTACCTCTTCAGCGATCTTGGTCGCTTCCCACCAACCACCGAAGGAATAGAACGCAGCCATGCCGCCCGCGGCAAGCGCCGCAAACAGCGGAATAGAGCCGGGGCGCTGAGTAACGAAGGGCGAAAAGTGGGACCAGTTTCCCAGCCCCAGTGCAACGGCCCAAACGGGGAGCAATGCCAGCGCCGAGACCTTCATCCACGCCAGCGCCTGAAGGAACCCGCTGCCCAGACGCGCTGCGCGGATGTTCAACGCCGCCAGGATCAGGATCACGCTGACACCCAGGATTTTCTGCCCTGCTGGTGAGAGGTGAACGACGGCGGAAGTGTAAGCCGCCAGACCAACGGCAAGTGAAGCCGTCACGCCCGGGTCGATCACCAGAAGCTGCATCCAGCCGTAGAGGAAGGCCAGCCGCGGGCCATACGCTTCACGCAGATAGACGTATGCGCCGCCCGCTTCCGGATAGCGTGCAGCCAGCCCGCCGAAGCAGAGTGCGCCCGCCACGGCCATCAGGCCCATGAAGAGCCACACCGCCAGCAGCCAAAAGGGCGAACCCAACTGCCGTGCCATCCCGGCGGGTGTGAGAAAGATGCCGACGCCAATGACTTCCCCGGCGACGGCCGCGGCAGCGGATCCGAGGCCCAGCCGCCGCTGGAGATGGCTTGGGTGGTTCGTGGAGGTCATAGGCGCCGATCAGCGGGTGAGGTTGAGCGCCAGGCCTCGCAATGCGGGCGAGGGCTCCTCAAATAACCGGCTGGGGAAGAATATCATTTCTTTTCCTCGTGAACATAGCCTTCCGTTGCCAGGCGGCGACCGGACATTTGATAACCCAAAGCGGGCATATCCTGTACTCCGGTTGCGTCGATCCAGCGGTTGTAAAAATTGAAAATCGCGCAAACCGTAATCGCGTCGTAGAGCGCTTCGTCCGACCAGCCTGCCTGGTGCGCTTCATCGATGTCCGCACGAGTGATCTGGTTCGAAGCGCGGTTCACCTTGGTCACAAACTTGAAGAGCGACTTTTCGGCTTCGGAGATCGGCGCCGTGGTGTAGTCCTCCAGCACAGCCCGAACCATTTCAGCGTCGCCCAGAAGTTCCGCCGCGACCGCGGCGTGAGAGCCGATTCAAAACGGGCACTGGTTGCGGCGGGAGGTGAATGCCGCAATCAGTTCGCGCTGGCCGGGTGAGAGCGGCGAAGGTCCTCGCATCAGTTCCTGCGTGAAGGCCGACAGGTGTTCCGTCATGCGCGGTTTGTAGGCGAACAGATAGAGGATTTGCGGCACCGGAATGCCTTGTGCCTCCATCGCTCGGAATGGCTCGCCTGCCGGGCCGCCCTTTGCGGTACGTTCAACATCATCAAGGAAAATGGGATTCATGGTCACCGTCTTTCTACATCAGAAATTCATGGCCAGTGCAACCTCACTGCTAGAAGAGAAACTTCAGTGCAAACTGAATCAGCCGGGGCGAAAGCGCTTGCTGAACCTGCCCGAACGTCGGTGAACTGATGTCACTGTTCGGAAGCCGGAAGTTGGCCCGGTTAAACAGATTGAAGAATTCGGCGCGAAATTGCAGCGTCTTCGATTCCGCAAATCGGATGTTCTTCAAGGCGGAAAAATCCCAGTTCGCAAACCCGGGTCCCTGGACCACATTGCGGCCCTCAGTCCCGTAAACACCGGCTGGAGTTGTCGAGGAATCCAGCCGCTGGAAAGCGCTGGTGTTGAACCACTCGGCCACCGTCTTCGGTCCGTTGTTGGCATGACCCACAAGATCGGGACGGAAGGCAGAAAATCCGGTGATCTCCGGTGCGTCATAGTTATAGCTCTGATCGACCACGGTAAACGGCGTACCCGTCATATAGGTCGTGATTCCGTTCACCTGCCAGTTGGCCAGGGCGTGCTGATACCAGTTCTGTGGCGTTTTCCACGAGGGGATCTCCCACTCGTAACTCAGCACAAAACGCTGGCGTGAGTCGAACATTGACCGCCCCCGTTCCGCAGACAGGTCAAAAGGATTCTGGGCCAGGTCGTTCTCCCCCGCCACGGGCTGGGAGGCAGAACCCGTGATGTTGAAAGAGGAAACATCGTCGATCGCCTTCGAATACGTGTAGGAGGCCAGCAATGACAAGCCCTGCCCAAATCGTTTTCGCAGGCTGGCTTCGAGGGCGTTGTAGATGGAATTCGAGTTGCCGGCAATCAGCCCCACCGAACTGTAGGTGCAGGCGCCCTGGGTGTTGGGCTGGCAGTAGACGCGCTGCTGGTCGATGTTGTTCTGCTGATCGGCCCACGTCTGGCCCGCAAGCGGCAGGGATGGATTGGCTTCAATAAAGCGCGGCAGCCGGGTGCCCTTGGTTCCCACATAGCCGACTTCCAACAGCCAGTTCTCTCCGAAAGACCTTTCGAAGTTCAGGTTCCAGTCCTGCGTGTACGGCAAACGCAAGTTGGGAGACATTGAAACAAGGGTCATCGGCTCAGCGAACTGCGACGCGAAAGGATTGCCGTTGGCTAAGGGGTCGGAAAGGCTCCCGGGAAACATCAACTGCGCGGTCCGCAGGTAGGGTGGGGCGCTGATGGGCGTCTGCAGAGGGCCGCCTTCGCCGTTGTAGTAGGGGTCATAAAAGATGCCGTAAGCGCCACTGACCAGCCAGCGGCCGCTGCCCGTCGGGTCCCACGCCACACCCACACGCGGCGCAAAAGCGTCTTTTTGCGCGGGGATCAGCCCGGATGGCACTCCCGGATCGCCTGGATACAGCAAGCCAGCCGGCGCGCTCGAAATCACCTGCGATTGCATGCCAGGCTCGAACAGGTTCTGCCGGTTCCGAATCTCCGTGTAAGGGAATGGCAGGTCGTAGCGGAGACCGAAGTTGAAGGTCAACCTGCGGCTGGCCTTAAACGTATCCTGCGCGTAGAAGTTGAAGGAGTTCCCGCGCAGCCCGCGAGAGAGGTCGCCGGTCCCGTCCGGTTGGTTGCCGCCCCCTTGCAGGAAGAGAAGCGGCTGCCCGATCAGGAAGTTGGCAAAGGCGTTGCTCAGCGGCGCGGGAATGAAAACAAAGAACCCATTCGAAGCGATTCCGCTGACCACGTTGATCTGGTCACGACTGTAGTGTGCGCCGAATTGCATTTCGTGGCGGCCGTGAATCCAGGTCAGCGCTTCTGAAGCGGCATAGGCGTTTTCATAACTGTTTCTGGGGCCGGTGATCGGGTCGCCGATGCTGGCATACCCTCCGCCACCAAACTGGATGAAGGGCGGACCGGCCGCGATTCCCAGAGTGGGCTGGTATTGGAAACCCAGCGAAGCGGGCGAAGTGTGATTCAGGTGTTCGCCGTATAAAAACTTGTTTCGCAGGAAGGAGGCCCGTGTGATGCTGAGGAGTGAAGGCGAAAAGGTGTGGGTCAGCTGGGCGACAAAATTTTGCGCCCGCCTGTCCAGACCCACGGGGAAACCGGGCACACCGGCTCCGGAGGGTGACAAGGGATCAAAGCGGTTCCCGCTCAGAAACATATAACGGAAACTTAGCCGGTCGCTGGAAGAAAGGTTCTGGTCGATGCGAACGCCGAACTGGTCCTCATTTTCCCGCAAAATCTCGGTCGTGTTGTAAAGGTTGAGAATGCCGTTCGAATCCCTTGCGTTCGCATGCGGGTAAAGGTCCACGATGTTTTGCGCCGTGGGATCGATGAAGGGGACCTGGCTACCCGGCAGAGGCGCGGGTCCGCCGGGTGCGAAAAAGTTGAGGAGCGGTCCACTCTCCGAGAAATCACCCTGCCGCTCAAGATCTGACGGGACACGCACGTTGTGGAGAGTTTCGCCCTGGCGGTTTCGGTACCCCTCGTAGTAACCGAAGAAGAACGTCCTGTCCTTCCTGATAGGCCCGCCCAGGGTGCCGCCAAACTGATTCTGGCGGTATTCAGACTTCTTAAAGGCCGCCGCATTCTCAAAGTAGTTGGCAGCATCCATCTTGTCATTGCGCAGGAACTCCCAGAGGGCGCCGTGGAAAGAGTTTGACCCTGAGCGGGTGATGATGTTCGTGGTTGAACCGGCGGCGCCGCCAAACTCGGCGTTGGAGGTGCTGGTCAGGATCTTGAACTGCGCGATGGCGTCGATCGGCGGCCGCAGCACGAAGCCTCCATCGACCGCATTGACGTTGGACGCGCCATCAATCAGAAAATTGTTGGACTCCGGGCGCTGGCCGTTCACCGAGTAGGCTTGTCCGTCGCGCAACGATCCGCCGGCCTGGGCCAGGCCCGGCGTGATGGGTACGACTCCGGGCTGCAGCAGGCCGAGCTGGGAAAAATTTCGTCCATTCAGCGGCAGGTCCAGGATTTCGCGCTCGTTCACGGTTTTGCCAAGAGTTGTGCTCGTTGTCTCGATCAGCGGAGCGTTTGACCGGACCTGGACCACCTGCGCCGAAGAGCCGATCGTCAGGCGAATGGGTACGTTGGCAGCCTCATTCACGCTGAGCGTTATGCCTTCCTGGAGAAACTTGCGAAAGCCCTGGGCTGTCGCCTCCAGGCGGTAGTGCCCCACCGGCAGCAGGACAAGGACATAGGCGCCATGGCGGTCTGAGACAGCGGTTCGCGTCAGTCCGGTCTCAACCTGAGCGGCTTTCACTTCCGCCTTCGGAATTCCCCTGCCACTCGGATCCAGCACCACCCCACGGATGCTTGCCGTCACCTCCTGAGCCGCAAGAGGGCTGCACACGAGCGCCAGCAGCAGGAGAAAAATACAACCGGGGACCCTCTTTGAAATTCGTTCCTTCATTGATCTCCATCCTTTCAAATTCTGTTCAGCAATATGCGTGCCCAACCCTGCGAGGACGCAGCGCCTGGCCATCCTCGCCTTTAGCCCATGAGCCGAAATGCAACTGGAAATCCCCTAACGTGTGCTGGAGGGAACGAGCGACTCGAGCCTGGCGGCCATGGCTTTGGGATCGAAACCGAACGGTCCGGCTTTGCTCTTGAACGCCACGCGGCCTTCGCGGTCAACGATGTAGAGGCGGTCCGGCCAGGCGGTGTAGGCGCGTTCGGTGGAGTCCTGCATATCATCCACCACAGCGGGAATGTGAATGCCGAGTTTGACCACGCAGCTTTTTGCAGCTTCATCACGTTGAAGAAATGTCTTTGCGCTTGCAATGAGGACGCCCTCTTTAAAGTTGCTCGGCATCTCCCACCCGTCGGTGGGATGCGCCTCTTCGATGTAAACCACATAGAACGCCACCTGGTCCTTGTATTCCTCATACAGTTTGTTGAGCGCGGGAACCTCCCGGCGAAAAGGTGGTCAGGTATGGCTGCCAAAAATCAGCACCACGGGTTTCTGCCCGCGAAACGAAGAGAGACGCACAACCTGCGAGCCGTCTGTTCTCTTGAGCGAGAAGTCCGGCGCCGGCTCTCCGACTTTCAGGCGGCCTCTGCGTGCAACCAGCCACATCGGCTCAAACGGGAAGAGGAAATAAGCCACCGTCGGCAGCTTTGACATGATGCGCCCAAACACCTCCGGCGGCTGCAGCATGGCAACAAACAAGCCGCTGAGCAGGACGATGTAAACCACCAGCACAGGGATCGCGTATTTGATAAAGGTCCGCATCGGTTTATGCAGCTCCTCCGAAGGCAAAGCGCCTCAGTTAGGCAGATTAAGCCGCAAAATATTCGACAGACAGGCGGCTCCACTGCGATGTAAATTTTCCCAGGTTTAGAACGTGACTTTAGACCCGACGAAACTTGCCCCAAAGACTCGGATAGGCTATATGGAGGTGGAGAGCCCGTCAATAATGCCAGAATGCTATTCAGCCTGATAAAAAAGGCTATTGGGGCCCTAATTTTTTCGGAGCGGGAACTTCAGAGGAGGCGCCTTTCGCAGGGGGTGGCGACCTATCTGTCTAAAATGACGTTGGTTGTAGCAATGGGATTACTTCATCTGCGGTATATGCCCGTCAGGATGTCTGACACTCTAAATTAGTCCAACGCAGGTTTCTTAAACGTGCGGGAGATGCGAAAGAGGTCCAGGTTGTGGCGAGTGGCGCCGGTTGCGGCAAGCTCGGCCATGATTTCACCCACCACGCTGCAAAACTTGAATCCGTGGCCTGAAAATCCGGCGGCGATGAACACGCGGTCGGACTCCGGGTGGGCGTCCAGTATGAAATGCTCGTCGGGCGTGTTGGTAAAGAGGCAGGTCTTCAACGCCAGCGTGGGGCCGTTCGCTTCCGGGAAGTAGCGCGCGATCCCTTGGCGCAGCACAGCCTCATCCTCCGTATGGCAGTTGCGGTCCATCGCGTCGGGATCCACCTTTTCATCCCGGTGATGATATCGCCCTATCTTAAACCCGGGAAAGTCGTGCACCGGGAAACCGTAGAACTGGCCCTCCGGACTTTGCAGATTGAAAATGGGGAACGCGCCCAGCTGGAAAAGTTCCGGCCGCAGCGGGCGGGTCCAGATGAGCACCTGGCGTTCCGGCTGGAGAACCTTGCTGAGCGAAGGCAGCAGCTTGGCTGTCCAGGCGCCCGCAGACACGATGAGCCGGCCGGCGGAATAAGTGGAGGTTTCCGTGCGCACCCGGACCGAATCCGGATGAACCTCCCAGCCCGTCACCGCCTCGCGGCCGTGGACCTCCGCGCCCAGCTCGATCGCCAGCCGCGTGTAAAGCCCGATGGCGCGCTCAGACAGAACGAACCCGCTGTCAGGCGAATAGACGCTGACCATGCCCTTCGGCAGGCAGACGCCGGGAAAGCGTTCCCGAAGCTGCCCGGCGTCCAGCACTTCGTGGCGAAGAGAATGCTCCTTGCA